>JBBWZQ010000406.1:0-25712 GCA_039649115.1 Micromonosporaceae bacterium
TCATCCCGCATCGGTAGCTCATCGCGAAGGGCGCGCTCATCACGGACCGCGCGCTCGTCCCACGCCATGCGTGCGTCCCGGTCGCTTGTCCGTCCGGTCCGCGGCGGCTCGGGCTCGGCACGCAGGAGGCGGTCATCACGGATCCGCGCGCTCCGCATCGGCGCAGGCTCGTCACGCGGGATGCGCTCGTCACGGATCCGCGCGGTCCGCATCGGTTCCGGCTCGTCGCGGAGGAGGAGCTCGTCCGTGGTCCGCGCGGTCCGCGCCGGCTCCGGTTCGTCCCGGAAGACCGGCGGCGTCCCGTCCGGACGCCGTGCCGGGCCGCGCGCCGCGCGCCGGTCCTCGGCGGGCGGCCAATCCTCCCGGGTCCACTCCTCGCGCTCCTCGCGGGGGGGCCACTCGTCCCGGCGTGGGCCGGCCGGTGACCAGCCGTCGCGGCGCGAACTCACCGGGTATGACGACACCGGGACGGCGGAGACGGGCGAATCCTCGTAGTCCCACCGTGGCGGAGCGACCGGCCGGTCCACGACCGGCGGCGGCGGCTTGACGGGGACGGCAGGCGCCGACCGCGACGAGGGCACCATCTTGCCGACCGGCTTGATGGCGCCGGTGGTGGTGGCCTTGGGCGCGCTCAGCCGCCGGCTCCACGTCACGGTGATCCGGATCAGCAGGCCGACGACGACGAGGGTGACGCACACGATGTAGCTCACCGTCACCCAGGTCCTCGCGTGCCGACCCGCCATGAGGCCGTGCACGATCGCGAAGGGCCAGGCCACGTAGGCGGTGGCGTGCAACAGCCGCCACAGGCCGGGGTGCGCGCTGCCGGCGAAGCGGCCGCGGATGAGCCCGGTCCAGGTGGCGACGATCATGAGGTAGCTGGCGATGGTGCCGAGCCCCATGTAGATGACGAACGGGCCCTGTCCCCGCGTCATGAACGGCACGACGACGTCGATCGGGCTGGCGTGCGCCTCCAGCACCTTCAACAAGATGTGGATGCCGAGGAACAGCATGGCGAAGAACGCGGTGGCGCGGTGTACCGCCTGCAGGAGCACGCGGTGCCGGATCAGCAGGATGATCCGGTCGGTGGCGGCCAGGCCGACCATCGTCGCGATGGACAGGGACACCAGGCTGAACACGCCGGCGAAGTACTCCAGGAACGCGCGGGCGTCGGCCAGCGCGACGGCACCGGGTTGGGTGAAGGTGGCGGCGGCCGCGAAGCTGATGACCGCACCGACGGCAAAGAGGACGGGAACGGAAATGCGGGGCGTGCGCGGTCGGCTGGTGGACCTGCTCGTGGCCTGCACGGCCAGCCGACTGTTCTTCGCTATCGCCATGTCTCCTCGATCTCTCGCACCGGCGCCGCTGGGGAGTCACGAAGCGTCCTGCTGGACATCGCTGTCATGCCGACCACCAGCGGCGGGTTCACGCCCTGCAATCAGACCTGTGCAGGTGGCGAGCGTTCGCGCGGTACGCAGACCGCTGCGGGCTTCGCATCGATGACTTGGAAAGCGGCACCGTGTCGGTCGAGCCTCCTATGTCCGATAGTACGATGACTGGCAATTGTCGATGTGCACCGTACCATCGGGGTTTCGAGCGGTCCATGTCGATTGAGTACGCCAATCCGTTACCTAGCGTGAGGCGTGCTCGACCGGGCGAGAACGCTCCTGGCCAGTCGTTTCGAGCTGGCCCGCGAATCATCCGTGCGGCAGTTGTGCTCATTGGTATCGGTCTTACCAGCTACGCAGCGGCATCGTCACCGCTCACCCGCCAGCCTTCATCAGCAATTAACAACTCGGACCCATGGTCTTGCAAAAACGCGCATGACCAACTCGCACGGCTCATTGCGCACGGACGGACTGTCACCGGCCGCGGGGATCGTAGGCTGGGCGGATCAGCGCGGCGCCCGGCCGCGCGCCGGTACAGATGCGAGGCCGTGATGCCCGACACTCCGCCCGTGCGCGAGCTGCGTCTGGTGGTCACGGCCGCCGACTACGACGAGGCGCTGCGGTTCTACCGGGACGTGCTCGGGCTGCCCGAACGCGCCGCGTTCACCTCGCCCGGCGGCCGGGTGCGCATCCTGGAGGCCGGCCGGGCCACCCTGGAGCTGGCCGACCCGCCGCACGCCGCGTACATCGACGAGGTGGAGGTGGGCCGCCGGGTCGCCGGGCACATCAGGGTGGCGTTCGAGGTGCCCGACTCGCGGGCGGCCACGGCGGCGCTGGTACAGGCCGGGGCACAGATGCTGGCCGAGCCGATCCGTACCCCGTGGGACTCGCTCAACGCGCGCCTGTCGGCACCGGCCGACCTGCAGTTGACGATCTTCTCCGAGCTGCACGACGTCATCGCGGCGGCCACCGCGGCGGCGGCGGGCGCGGCGCAACGGCACGGGCTGCGCGTGGTCGAGCTGCACCGCGTCGACGAGCACCACGCGGCCGCCCGGCTGCTGGCCCACGTCTGGCACACCGACGAGGGCCAGGATCCGCTGTCCGCGGAGACGGTGCGGGCGTTCGCGCGCTCCGGCAACTACGTCGCGGGCGCGTACCACGCGGATCGCCTGGTCGGCACCGCCGTCGCCTTCCGCGGCGCGGGCCACCTGCACTCGCACATCACCGGCGTCGACCCGGCCTGCCAGGCGACCGGCGTCGGGTACGCCCTCAAGCAACACCAGCGGGCCTGGTCGCTGGCGCGCGGCATTCCCGAGGTGCACTGGACCTTCGACCCGCTGGTACGCCGCAACGCCTACTTCAACCTGCACAAGCTCGGCGCCCTGCCGACCGAGTACCTGCCCGACTTCTACGGTGCGATGACCGACGGGATCAACGCCGGGGACGCCTCCGACCGGCTCTACCTCGTCTGGCGGCTGGCCTCCCCCAGGGCGGTGGCAGCGGCCGAGGGCGAACGGTCGGACGTGGATCCCGCGACGCGCCCCGCCGTGGGCGCGGCCGTACTGCTCGACCATGCCGGCGGCGAGGACGGCGGACCGGCACCCGGCGCCGAGGTGCCCGGTGACGGCCGTCCAGCGTTGGTGGCCGTACCAGCGGATATTGAAAGGCTGCGGGCCCACGACCGCGCCCTCGCCGCGGCCTGGCGGCAGGCGGTGCGCCACGCGCTGACCACCGCGCTGGCCGCCGGCTACGAGATCACCGGCATCGCCAAGGACGGCTACTACCTCCTCGAACAGCGGCCGTCCACAGAGGACGGAGCGCGGGTCAGTCCGTGAGGGCCGCGGCCACGGACTCGGCGAGCGGCGTGGTCGGCCGGCCGATGAGCTCGCGCAGGTGGCCGCTGCCGACGAACAGCTCACCCTTGGCCAGCCCGGCGTCCGACCCGGCGAGCGCCCGCGCGTAAACCTCCGGCAGGCCGGCGCCGAGCAGGGCCTGCACGTACTCCTCCTCGGGCAGGTCGCGGTACACGATCTCGATGCCGCTCTGCCGGGAGACCTCGGCGGCCAGCTCGGCCAGGGTGAACGCGTGGTCGCCGCGGACCGCCGCGACGATCTGGTCGGCGGGGATGCCGCGGTCCAGCAGGTCGGCGATGACCAGGCGGCCGAGGTGGCCACTCGCTCCGGTGACTGTGATCATGTGTGCTCCCGTATGTCGTGTTTCGCTGCCCCGATATGGGCACACCCGTCAGGATGTACTAACTTTTTGAAAGTGCAAACTCAGAGTGAGTACTGTCACCTGGTAAGGTCGGAGTCATGAGCCCGTCCGTCGAGGACCCGGTCGACGCGCTCGTCGTCGACGTCTTCGCCCGCGCCTGCCCGTCCCGCCGGGTCCTGGAGAACGTCGCCGGCAAGTGGGGGGTGCTCGCGCTGGCCGCCCTGCACGAAGGCCCGTACCGGTTCAACGCCCTGCGCCGGCGGGTGGACGGGGTCAGCGAGAAGATGCTCGCGCAGACGCTCCAGGCGCTGGAGCGCGACGGGCTGGTGCATCGCGAGGCGCAGGCCAGCATCCCGCCGCGCGTCGTGTACAGCCTCACGCCCGTGGGCCGGCGGGTCGCCGGCAAGCTGCTCAGCCTCATCAAGGTCCTGGAGGACGAGATGCCCGCGGTGTCCGCCGCGCAGGAGGACTACGACGGGGAGCACGCGACGCGCGGCTGAAACCTTCGCGCCGCAAGCCACCTTTCCACTATGGACGGTCGTTGGTCGGTTGGCGCTTCTTGCCTGGTGGGTGTCGCCGGGACAGCCACGGACGCCCACGCCCCTGCGGCCCGGTCGAGCGGCGTGGCCAGGCGCGGGGTAGAGTCTGTGCCCGGGAACACTCACCTCACCTCACAGCCGCGAACGACGTCGCGCATCAGGGAGAGCCTCCGTGAGTACATACAACATCACCATTACGCCCCAGGACGATCCACGGATACAGACCACGGTGTCCGTCGAGGTCGAGGGCAGTGGGCGTGCGGTGCGGGTCACCGAGATGACGGTACGGGCGGTGCAGGGTGCCGGCCTGCGCGGTGCGCGACTGCCGGCCGTGGACGTGGAGCTTCTGCTGCGGGCGATCCTGCCTCCCGTCGGCGAGGACGAGCCACCGGCCCGCACCGGCCGGCGCGGGCGGGTACCGGCGGGCAAGGCGGTCCGGGCCAAACGCGCGACCGCCGAGCGGCGCGGGTCCAAACGCACCAGCGCGGCCGCGACCCGGCGCGGTGAGAAGGCGAGCACCGGCGACATGCGCGCGTACCGGCGGATGCCGGAGGACCTGGCGGACCGGTACCAGGAACTGAGCAGCATCACCGCGCTCGCCACGCACTACGGGGTACCCCGGCACACCGCCCAGGGGTGGATGAACCGCCTACGCAAGCAGGGACTTTCCGGCGAGTAGCGACGCCACCCGCGCCAGCACCGACTCCTTCCCCGCGTACCATCCGCTGTCCCGTGGCCAGTGCGTGACCGCGTCGGTGAAGCCCAGTTCCGCCGCGCGGGCCACCGCCTCGGCGAAGTATGCGGCGCTGGACAGCGAGTAGACCGGCGCCGAGTCGAGCGACAGATGACGGTCCACTGTGGATGCCTCGCGCCCGGCGGCCGACAGCGCCTCGTCGAAGCGACGGGCGGCCACCGCGACCGAGTGCCACCACTCCTCCAGATCGGCGGACCTCTCCCCGGTCGTGATCCAGCCCTGGCCCAGCCGGGCGGCGAGCGCCATGGACCGCGGACCGCCCGCCGCCACGACGAACGGTGCCCGCGGCGCCTGGACACAGCCGGGGACGGCACGGGCGTCGACCGCCGTGTAGTACGTGCCCGCCCAGCTGACCCGCTGCTCGCGCAGCAGCCGGTCGAGCAGGTCGAGGAACTCCGCGAACCGGTCCACCCGCTGCCGGGCGGACAGCGGCGCGCCGCCCAGTACGGTCGCGTCGAAGGACAGGCCGCCCGCACCCGCGCCCACACCCACCGTCAGTCGGCCGCCGCTGATGTCGTCCAGCGCGGTCACCTCCCGCGCGAAATGCACGGGGTGCCGGAAGTTGGGCGAGGCCACCAGGGTGCCCAGCCGGATCCGCGAGGTGGCGCCGGCCGCCGCGGCCAGCGTCGGCACCGCGTCGAACCACGGTCCGTCCACGAGTTCGCGCCAGCCCAGATGGTCGTATGTCCACGCGTGGTCGAAGCCGTACTCCTCGGCCAGCCGCCACCGGCGTGCCGCGGTCGCCCACCTCTGGTCGGGAAGGATGACAATGCCCAGCCGCACTCCCGAACCCTACTTCCGCCTGGCGGGACAGCGCGGTGCCCCTCCATGATCTGGTGCGTCGCCCGCCGCGCCGCGCGAGCGTCGGCGGGATGCGGCCTGATCACGGCGGCCTAGTCGGCGGCTTCGCGGACGAAGAGGCCCTCGCCGTCGCGGCCCACCAGCATGCCCTCCTCCTGGAGGGTGTGCAGGGCCTGGCGCACGGTCTGCGGTGCCAGGCCGTACTCGCGGGACAGCTCGGCCTCGTCCGGCATGCGCATTCCGGGCACCAGCCGGCCCGAGGCGATGCGCCTGCGCAGCAACGACGCGAAATGGCGCGACACAGTCCGGCCAGAGTTGGGATTCATCATGAAGCCAGTCTAGACGTACGGACATATCCGCACGGTCACGGACCGGCGAGCAGGGCGGCCTCGCGGTCGGGATCCAGACCCAGCGGGCGGGCCGGCGGCGGGTCGCCGGCATCGCGCAGCCACCGCCACGTGTCCGCGACCGTCTCCGCGAGCGGGCGGCACACCAGTCCGGCCGCGTACGCCCGGCGCACATCCGCCTCGTGCAGCCACCGGTACTCGTGCCCGGCCGGTACCCAGATCGGCAGGTCGTTCCACGGCTCCACGCCCGCGGCGAGGATCGGCGCCGCATCCATCCAGCGCAGCGTGGCGGCGGCACCGGTCGCGGCGAGACAGGCCGCCAGCAACTCACCCATCGTGCCGTGCCCGCCGCGGCTGACCACGTTGAACGTGCCGCCGAGCCGCTGCTGGCCGCGGTCCAGCAACCAGATGGCCAGATCACGGACGTCGATGTACTGCAGCGGCAGCCCGGCCGGGCCGGGCGCCAGCACCTGCCCACCGCGGGCCACCCGCCGCAGCCACCACGGCAGCCGGCCGATGTCCTCGCCGGGCCCGAGGATCAGGCCGGCGCGGGCGATCAGCGCGCGGTCGCCGAAGACCTCCCGCGCGGCCCGCTCCGCGCCGGCCTTGAGTTCGGGGTACCCGCCCTCCCGCGCGTCCGCGGCGGCCGCCACGACCGGAGTGTCCTCGTCGGCACCCAGCGGCACGGGTTGGCGGTACACCGACCGGCTGGAGATGTACACGTAGTGCGCCACCGATCCGTGCAGCGCGCGGGCGGCGTCGAGCACGGCGCGCGGCTGCCCGGCCCACGTGTCGACCGCCAGATCCCACTCGCCGCGAGCCAGCGCGGCCGATCCGCCGTCCGCCGTGCGGTCACCACGCAGCAGGCGCACTCCGTCGGGGCGCCGCCGCGCAACCCCCGATTGAAGAGGGTCACCGACCACCCGCGCCGCAGCGCCTGCGCGACCGTCGCGCCCCCGACGAAGCCCGTGCCACCCAGAACCAGCAGTCTCATTCGCACCACTGTCCCCTACAACGATGGGTACCGGCGCCGATGTTCGCCCTGAGCCGACACCCTTGCCGAACACGGTGGAACGCCTTGGAACGCCGAACCGGGTGACGGACGGAGATGGCGACTCAACCGAAAGGACACTGTCGGATGGCGTTTTGGCCCACCGCAACCGCTGACCGTATCAGCGTGTACAGCCACGCACTCCTCTCTTACCGGAGAGACGGCCGTCGCTGAACCGGACGGGTCACGCGGACGTGTCGCGTTTTGAGCATTCGGTGATGCTGGCTCGCAGCGGGTGGCTATCGTGCCAGGGGTCCACCGTCGCGGCTGTCTCACCGCATTTGGGTCAACGGGGGGCAAGGGGGTGTGATGCCCAACTTCGCACAGGTCGGCGCCAGAGGACTGGTCAGGAAGCGGCTGCTCGACGAGCTCGACGGACTTCGGGGTGGTCCGTTGGCGCTCGTGGTCGCCCCGGCCGGCTTCGGTAAGACGACGCTGTTGTCCCACTATGCGCATGCCTTCGACGGTGTGGTGTGCTGGTTGTCGGCCACCCCGGTCGACGCCGACCCGGCCGCGTTCACGGCGCGGGTGCGGGAGGCGGCCGGCTGGCCGGGCGAGGGCAGCGACCTGCACGGGCTGTTCGCGGGCCACCGGGACGACGCCCGCCAGGTGTTGCTCGTCATCGACGACGCGCACTACCTGGAGGGCTCCGAGACCGAGGCGGCACTGGGGCGGCTGCTGGTGGCCTCGCCGCCGCACCTGCACACGGCGCTGGGTTCGCGCCGGATGCCCGGGTTGAACCTGTACCGGCATGAACTGTCCGGGCTGGTGGTCATCGACGCGGACCGGCTGCGGTTCCGCAGCTGGGAAGCCGAGGAGCTGCTCCGCGACGTGTACCGCGAGCCGCTGCCGCCCGCCGAGGTCGCCGCGCTCGCCCGCCGGCTGGGCGGGTGGGTCGCCGGCCTGCACATGTTCCACCTGTCCACCCGCGGGCGGCCACTGGCCCAGCGGCGGGCCGCGGTGGCCGCGATGGACGGGCGGGCGGCGCTGTCCCGCGCGTACCTCGCCCGCACGGTACTGGCCGAACTGCCCGACGGGCTGCGCGAGTTCCTGGTCCGCACCACGGTCTTCGACGTGGTCACCGCGCAGCGCTGCAACCGGCTGCTGGGCACCCGCGACAGCCACGGGCACCTGGAGAGCCTGGAGCGCTTACAGGCGTTCACCACGAGCCACGACGGCGGGCGCACCTACCGGTACCACGAGGTCATGCGGGCCTGCCTCGCGGTGACCCTGGCCGACGAATGGGGCGACGACGCGGCGCGGGACTGGTACGCCAAGGCGGCGGCGCTGCTGGAGGCCGAGGGCGCGCTGGCCGAGGCCACCCGCGCCTACGCCCGGGCCGAGGACTGGCTCACCGTGCGCCGGCTGCTCGACCGGATCGGCGCGGGCATCGTCGACGACGCGGTGGAGTCGTGGTCGGAGGTGCTGCCCGAGTGGCTGGTCGCCGAGGACCCCTGGCTGGTCCTCGCCGAGGGCCGGCACCTGCTCAGCCGCGGCCAGTTGACCGCCGCGATCGAACACTTCGGCCATGCCGAGGCGCTGTTCACCCACGAGGACGGCCGCGCGCACTGCCGGGCCGCGCTGGCCCGCGCCACCCGGTGGCTGCCCGGGCCGTCGCTGCCGGGGCCGGCGCTGACCGCCCAGGTGGGGGGACCGTGGGCGCCGCGCCATGTCGCCGACTGGGCTGGCCTGCTGCGGGCCGCGACCAAGCGGCATCCGGCGATGCTGGCCGCGCAGGCCGGGCAGCGCGTCGCAGGCGGCGACGCCCCGCCAAATGCGGCGCGCTGCGCGCAGGTCCTCGGGCACGTCCTGGCCGGCGACGCGGCCCGCGCCGCGCAGCTGCTCGCCGAGGCCGACGGGGCCGACCCACACGCGCCCACTTTGCCGGGGCTCGCGCTCAGCCTGCTGCACGCGGCCGCCGACCTCGCCCTGGGCGAGGCGAGCGCGGCCAACCGGCTCGCCGACGTGGCCGCCGAGGCCGAACGGCGCGGCTGGCCGTGGCTGACCCGGATGGCCCGGGCCGCGGTGGCGCTGGACCAGACCGAGCAGAGCGCCAAGGCCGCCCGCGCCGTCGCCGAGGAGTGCGGCCGCGAGGGCGACTCCTGGGGCGAGGTGCTGGCCAGCGGGCTGGCCTGGCTGCCGCACGCCGGCCGCACCGGAAGCGGCACCGTCGAACTCGGCGACCTGGTCCGCAAGTGCCGGCAACTGGACGCGGGCGTACTCGAAGCGTGGTTCCACGGCCTGTTCGCGGTGGCCGCCGCCGTGGCGCACCTGCCGGACGCGGACGTCGAGGCCGCCCGGGCCGCGTCGATGGCCCAGGCGGCGGGGGTACCGGGTGCCGCCGTCGCCGCCCTCGCCGCGCAGGCCTGCCTGTCCGGTACGGCCGCCGCCGTCGCCGCCACCCGCGCCGCCGCCCGGGATGCCGGCCTGCCCGACGCGCTGGTCAGCGCGTGGGTTGCGACGGTACCCGACCACGGGGTCGCCGGTGTGCGCACGCCGACCGATGCCCGGCTGACCGTGCAGTGCCTCGGCGGCTTCGCCGTGCAACTCGACGGCGCCCGGGTCGACTGGTCCGCCGTCCGCCCCCGGGCCCGGGTCCTCATGCGGCTGCTGGCACTGCACACCGGCCGGCTGGTGCACCGCGAGGCGCTGTGCGAGGCGCTGTGGCCCGACCTGACCCAGGCCGCCGCCACGCACAACCTGCACGTGGCCATGTCCAGCCTCCGCAAGCTGCTGGACCCGGGATCCGGCCGGGGGCAGAGCCGGCTGCTCGTGCGCGACGGGGACGCGTACGGTCTCGCCCTGCCCGCCGACGGGTACTGCGACGTCGCCGCCGTCCGCGCCGCCCTCGACCAGGCCCGCACCGTCCAGCTCACCGCGGACCGGCTCGCCGCGCTGCGCGCCGCCGTCGCCGGGTACACCGGCGACCTGCTGCCCGAGGACGGCGCCGCCGAATGGGTGGTGCACGAGCGCGAAGACCTCCGCCACGCGGTCGCCGCGGCCGCGGCCACGCTCGCCACCCTCGAACTGTCCACAGGAGACACCGGTGCCGCGCTGGCCGCGGCCGAGCGCGGCGTCGCCATCGACCGGTACAGCGACGAGGGCTGGCGGCTGCTCATCGGAGCCCACGAACGCGACAACGACCTGGGTGCCGCGTCCCGCGCCCGGCTGCGGTACGCCGACATGCTCATCGAACTCGGCGTCGACCCGGTCGCTCAGCTGGCCGGCGTGTCCCCGTCGCCCACCCTGGCGCGGCCCACCCCGACCACCCGCACGGTCGCCGGCACGTGAGCCGGCAGCGCGTCGGTCACGGTGGCCACCAGCCGCCTGCTGTCCACGGCGGCGGCTGAGGACACCCGTACCCTGATCTCGATCCACGGCGTGCTCTCCCCCGGCAGCGGCCCCTCCGGCTCGGCCGACCACGTGCAGCCGCCGCTGTCCACGACCTCGACCTCGGCGCCGGTGAGCAACTCCACGTGCGCCGCCAGACCCTGCTGGGTGCCGCGCCAGCGGTGCAGGTTGACCCCGTTGGCGATCAGCTCGCGGCGCTGCCGCACCGGCCAGGTGTCGTCGAGCGCGAGCGCCACCCAGTGCGCCAGCCAGTCCAGCAGGTCCGGCGGGGCCAGGCGGGGGTCCAGGTAGCTGGCGAGGCAGTCCAATGTGGTCAGTACCGGCGCGAGTACCTCGTCGAACGCGGCGGTCAGGCGCTGGGTGAAGTCGTCGTCGAGGTACACCGCGGGCAGGTTGTGCCCGATCGGATGGGCCGTCGGCAGTCCCGCGATCCCCTTACGCATCTGCCACCCGCACCTGGTGCGCGTAGGAGAAGACCAGCGCGTGCGGCGGCAGGTCCAGCCGCTGCACCTCGCCGCCGCGCTTGCCGGTGGTGGGGTCCGCGCCGAACAGCTTGACGTCCTCCACCAGGTCCACGCCGGCCAGGCGCTGCAGGACCGCGAAGATCTCGCCGGACTGCACCGGCCGACCGAACGGCCAGCCGGTGCCCTCGGAGCCGCCCACGATCGGGTTGAGGTAGCGGAACAGCGCCTCGGTCGCCCGCGTCTGCAGCGCGGCCGGCGCGGTGCGCACCCGGGCACGCAACTGGGCCACCACGGTCACGCCCTGGTAGTACGGCGGCTCGACCGAGATGCGCGAGCCCAGGCAGCGCCGCTCGTCGAGGTACGTGGCGATCTGCGCGAGCGTGTCGGACGGCGGGCGCAGCTCGCTGAAGCGCAGGTCGACCGGGTTGGTCACCTTCGGCACCACGAGCAGCCGCACCGCACCGGGGTCGTTCGGCACCGGCACGCAGCGCACGCGCGCGGTGTCCGGTGCCGCCTCCCGCGCCAGGTACTCGAAGTCCTCCACCGTCACCGCGCGGTCCCGGGTGCGCAGCAGCAGCGGCCCGCGCACCGACGCGTCCGCCACCGACTCCCCGTCCACGCCACCCTTGGCCGGCCCCCGGTTGGTGACCCGGTTGACGAACGGTACCGGGTCCCGCTGCACCTGCAGGACGCCCCGCGCCACGTTGCCGCGCTGCCCGCCGCCGGTCTGGTACAGGGGTACCCGGATCGGCGCGCCCTTCGGCGGTACCGCGCCGTAGTGGCGCAGGCCGCCGTCGGGCATCCGGATCGCCGGGCCGAACAGCACCTCGCCCGCCACCCGGTCCAGCACCACGTGCCGGTCCTCCGCGGTGGACTGGGCGAACGAGACCACCTCGCGCCACTCCTGCCAGCCGTCGCCGCCGGCCACCTCCAGGAGCAGCGGCTCGTCCGAGGCGACCACGGGGCGGCGGGCGAGCGGGAAGCGCTGCCCCGGTACCCCCTCCGACATCCCGATCACCTCGTTGCGGATCACCTCGGCGTGCGCGGCCGGCACCGTGCCGCCGATGGTCGAGGCGGTCGCCGCGTTGATGCGCGGGGACATCTGGTAGAACGGCTGCCCCGACACCGGCGCCACCAGGCGGCAGCGGATCCAGCCGGCCCGGCGCCGGCCGACCAGCGACGCGGTGTGCCCGGCCGGTACGTGCAAGGTCACATCGCCGGCGAGGTTGAAGCCACCGGTGGTGTCCTCGTCGACCTCGCACGGTACCCAGCCGGTGCCGTCCCACGCCTCCCACGCCCACGGCGGGTTGCGCGGATCCACCCCGACACCGCCGACCGAGCAGTCCAGGCGCATCAGGATGGCGCAGCGCGGCACCGCTCCGGACAGTCCGAACAGGACACAGTCGTCGATCGCCGGCACCTGCGCGAAGCAGTCCAGGCCGGTACCGGCGCGCAGGTCCTCGGTGCGGTCGACGGTCTGGGCGCCGCTGGCCGCGGTCATGATGTACTCCAGCGAGCTGGGCACCATGTTCAGGTCGACGTCGGTGCGGAACACCACCGGCTCGTCGCCGCTGTTCTGCACGCTGGCCACCTGCGCCCCGCCCGGCACCAGTACCGACAGCTCCTGGGCGGCGGACAGCCAGAAGGTCACGTCGCAGCGGGCCGCGGTGGGCGGGAACAGCCGCACCCCGATCAGCTCCAGGAACCGCAGGTAGTGCAGGTCGGGTACCCGGTTCAGCCGGTACAGCAGCTGCTCCACCATGGTCGCGAACGTCTCGATGAGCGTCACGCCCGGGTCGGACACGTTGTGGTCCGTCCATTCGGGACAGTGCTGCTGCACCAGGCGCTTGGCCTCGTCCACGAGGTCCTGGAAGCGCCGGTCGTCGAGGTTGGGGGCTGGCAGGGGCATTACGGCGACTCCTCCGGTACCGCGACGGCGGCGCTCTCGCCCATCGGGATGACGTAGAACGGGAAGACCAGGTTGCGCGGGTCGTTGCTGGTACGCAGCGTGTACCGGATCTCGATGAGCAGCATGCCCCGGTCCGCGTCCTCGAAGCGCACGATCACGTCCGCCACCACGACGCGCGGCTCCCAGCGCTCCAGGGACGCCCGCACCTCGTAGGCGATCTGGCCGGCGGTGGCCGCGTCGGCCGGTGCGAAGACGAGATCGTGGATGGCGCAGCCGAATTCGGGCCGCATCGGCCGCTCGCCCGGCGCGGTGGCGAGGATGAGCCGGATGCTCTCCACCACCTCGCGCTCACCGTCGACGAGGGCGATCGAGCCGGTCGCGTCGGTGCGCAGCGGGAACGCCCAGCCGGCGCCGATGAACTCGGGAAGCAGTGGCACGTCAGCCTCCGATCAGGACGGTTACGCAGCCGGCGATGACGGGGGCGCCGCAGGACGCCAGGTCGCCCATGCGCGCGGCCGGCATCCCTCCGATGAGGACGGTGGGGCAGCCGGGCGGCGCGAGCGGTGTGGGCGGGTGCACCGCCGGCGGCGGGAAGGAGCAGGTGTGCAGGCTGCCCACGGTCGCCGCCGGCATCCCTCCGATGAGGACGGTCGGCACGCCGGGACCGGTGATGACGCCGGGGTGCCCGCTCGGGTCGCCGACCCTCGCCGCTGGGGGCATGGTTGTCTCCATCCTCAGTTGATGCGGACGATCCCGCCGCGTACGGTCACCGAACCGCTCGCGGTCATCTCGGCCGCGGCCTGGCCGGTCACCTTCACCTGCTGGCCCTTCAGCTCCAGCACGCCGGCGCCCGCGTCGACGGTCACCCCCATGCCGGTGATCTTCACCTGGCCGGAGCTGGTCAGCTCCACGGTGCTCGACTTCTTGTCCAGCTTCAGCAGCAGCTTTCCGTCGCCGGTGCTGAGCAGCACCGCGTCACCGCGCGGGGAGTCCACCAACTCCAGCCGGTGCCCGGTGCGCGAGACGAACGCGCGCGCCCCGATCTCGCCGCTCGCCCCGTCCACCGGCGGTACCGACAGGTCCGGTGGCGTGTCCTTGCCGTTGTACAGGCCGCCGATGACGTATGGCGTGTCCAGGTCGCCACCGGCAAACCCGACAAGCACCTCGTCACCCACCTCCGGCAGCACCACGGCACCCCGGCCCTTCCCGGCGCCGGGCTGCACCGTGCGCGCCCAGCCGCTGGTGAAGTCCTTGGCCAGCCAGGGGAAGGTCAGCCGCACCCGGCCCAGCTTCAGCGGGTCGCGGGCGTCGCTGACCACCGCCGGCACCAGCCCGCCGGTCGGGTGCTCCTCCTGCCCGTGCCCGCCGCTGGTGACCAGGCCGTACAGCGAGCGCTCCTGGCGGCCGGACACGGTGAAGGCGGTGGTGTACCCGGCCTGCTCGTTGAACAGGTGCCGGGTGCTCGTGAGGGTGTACTTGCCGGCGAAGGGCGCACCCACGCCCGCCAGCGCGACGGCCGTACCCTGGCGCAGCTTGGGATTGCCGCGGACCACACCCTCCAGCTCCACGCTCGCGCCGCCGATCTGGTCCGCGAGCGCCTGCGCGACCGCCTTCACCTCGGCCTGGCTGTGGTACGCCGCGCCGGCCGACAGGAAGTTGGGGCTGCCGAAGCCCTTGGCCATGGCGACCGGGTCCAGCCCGTCGACCTGCACGTCGGCCAGGCGTGGCGTGGCCGTGGCGCTGAGCTCCTGCTTGTGCTCGAAGTCCCAGCCGCGCGCCTCGACCTCCGGCACCTGCTCGGCGGCGCTGATGCTCGCGCGCAGGGCCACCAGGTTGCGGCTGGCCTCCAGCACCAGCGGGTCCTTGGTGGACGCCGCGGTGGTCGCCGGTGCGCCGCTGGGCGCCTGCGGCAGCCGGAAGTCCAGCTTGCCGTCGAGCACCAGGATCTGCGCGCCGACCAGGTTGGCCAGCCGGGACAGGAACTCCCAGTCGCTGACGTTGTCCTGGGACAGCTGGGTGTTCTGCTGGCCGCCGACGCCGGGTACCGCGTCGATGGTGCCCGGCGTCAGGCCGGCGCGCTGGGTCACCTTGCGGACCACGTCGGCGACGGACATGTTCGGGTACGCCGCGACCCGCCGCCCCCGGAAGAGCCGGTGCGCCTGGTCCATCCCGCGCACCTGGGTGACGGTACCGGTGCTGTCCAGGTCCAGCTCCAGCGCGGTGACCTCGCCCGACATCAGCAGTTGCGGGGCGGTCGGCTCGGCGGTCTTCACCTTCAGCGACACCTTGGCGCCCACCTTGAAGCGGCCCTTGGACAGCGCGATCTGGGCCGGGTCGTGGAAGCGCAGCACGAACATGTCCGGCAGGTTGCGGTCGTCCTCGACGTACGCGTACGTCAGCAGCCCGGCCACGTCGGCCGGCAGCGGGCTGCCCTCGACCTCCACCAGCAGAGTGTTCGCGAAGCTCTCGTTAGCCACTGCGACCATCTCCCGCCGCAGCGCCGCCATCGGTGGCGATGTCTTCCAGCGCCGGGATCAGCAGCCGGGTCCCGGGGCGCAGGCGCATCGGGTCGTCGATCCGGTTGGCCTCGGCGATGGCCCGCCACAGCTTCGGGTCGCCGTAGGAGCGGTAGGCGATGGAGTGCAGCGTGTCGCCGACGATCACCACGTGCGCGTCCTGCGCGGCCAGCGCGCCCGAGGTGGGGTTCTGGCCACCCTGCTCGCCGGAGATCTCCTCCAGGGTGACCGTGCACACCGCGCGTACGGGGGTGCCGCCGGGCGTGAACAGCGTGTACTTCGCGGTGACGCTGCTGACGTACGCCGGAAAGCTGGTCAGGCCGCCCCAGTGGAAGATGACCCAGGGCGGCGATCCCTTCTTGCCCTGCCGGCTCTTGTCCGTCGGCACGCAGCAGCCGAACAGCTTGTCGACCACCTTGACCACCTTGTCGCCCATGGTGTCGGTGGCGTCGAAGAACATCTCCAGCGTCAGCTTGCTCGGGTCCGAGCCGAGGAACTGCAGGGTGCCGCTCTTCTTCGCGTTGCGCTGCGGCTCCTTCTTCCACTTCGCGTTCTTCGAGAGGCTCAGCTCTTTCGGGTTGAACTGGAAATCGATCTTGCCAATGGTCTCGTTGCTCGGATGGGACAGGTTGCCGTCCGCCGGCGGCTCGCGCAGCTCCAGATACGCGTGCTGCAGGTTGGACGGGGCGCCGTACGAGGACGGCGGGGGCGACCCGGCGGCGGTGAAGGTGACGGGAGAGGTCATGGCGGGCCGCTCAGCCGCCCGAGCCCGGTGCCAGGAACCCGTGGTGCGCCAGCTCCAGCGTCTCGGTGGCGACCTTGGCCGACTCGGCGGACAGCTGCGGGCCGCTCCACCGCACCGGTACCACGTCGACCAGGGCCCACCGGGCGATCACCGTACCTTCGAGGGTGCGCGCCTCGATCGTGGCGGTCTTGCGCTTCACGCCCGAGGCCATGCTCGCGAACCACTGCGTTATCTTGCCGCTGTGCGCCGTGATCGGCCGGGACAGCTTGACATTGGAGTACTTCAGCCGGGTGGGCAGCTGCCAGATGGCGCCGTTGTTGCCACCCTCCTCGCGCTGCTCCATGACGAACTCGCAGCCCAGCCCGTCACAGCTGTTGAAGGCTCCCAGGTTCTCGTCGTCGATGCTCACCACAAAGCAGACGGCGACCGCCTCGTCCACATCAGCCATCCCTCAGGCCTCCCCTTCGCTTCGCGAGCCAGCACCGGAGCTGGATCGGCAACGCAGCGTTCATCAGTACCGCCGGTCCCGCAGCACGCCCCGCCGGTCCCGGTCCAGCAACAGCTCCGCCTTCAGCCGGCGCAGCAGTGGATCGAAGATCTTCTTGACCAGCTCGTCGGGGTCCCCCCCGCCGCCGCCCGGGGCCGGCAGGGCCGGCGTGGACGTGGCGCTGGCGCCCGACTCGTCGACCCGCTGCACGGTGACCCGCTCGACCGGCACCTCGACCGGCACCTCGGGGTGCACCACCCGCTGCACGGGGACCTCCGGTGCCGGGACCGGCGCGGGTGCCGGCGGCGCGGATACCAGCGCGGGGGCGGGCAGCGCCGGGGCCACGGGCTGCACCACGTGGGTGGAGCGCTGGACGGCGGTGCTCGCCGGCGGCAACCCGACCGGCGACGCGGCGGGTCCGGAGCCGGACGCCGGCTGCGGGTCGGTCGCGATCGTAGGTCCGAGCGGGCGGTCCCCCATCAGCGGGGCCACCGCCGGCACGCGGACCGGCATGTCCACAGTGGACCGCTGGACGGCCGTGGTCGCCGCGGTCGGCATCGCCAGTGCCGTACCGCTCCCCGCTGCGCTCCCCGCCGGCGCGGCGCCGTCTGCTGACGCGGTCCCGAATACCGGCGCGGCGCCGTCTGCTGGCGCGGTCCCGAACAGCGGTGCCATGCCGTCCGCTGACCCGGTGCCGTCCGCTGGTGCGGTGCCGTTGGCTGGCGGCGTGCCGTTCGCTGCTGGGCTCCCGCTGACCGGCGCGGTCACGGACCGCTGCGCCACGGGGGCCGGCCAGGCCGGCTGCACCGGGACCGGCGGTCCCGCGTATACGACCGGCCCGGTCGCGCCCGCCGGTGTACCGGAATGCGGGGCTCCGTTGCCCGTGGTCGCGGCCCGCTGGACGGGTGTGCCGCCGCCGGCACCCGATCCACCGGTGACGTGTGCGGTGCCTGCGCCGGCACCCGATCCACCGGTGACCGAGCCGGGGAGAAAGCCCGGGACGGAGCCGGGGACGGGCGAGCCCGGGCCGGGCTGCGCCATTGGCGGCTGGGCCGCCTCGCCGCCGAGGAGCGGGCGGTCCGCCTCCGGACCCGCCAACCGGCTGACGGTGAGCGGCGTCCCTCCCGCGGGCGGGGCCCCGGAAGCGTCGCCATGCTCGCGGGCCGACGCGGCGGCCGCGAGATCCGCCAGGCCCATCTGCGGGCCATCGGCCATCGGCGGGTCCTGCCCCAGCAGAGGGTGTATCGCCGGCGCGGGCGCCGCCGGACCGGCGGTGGATGGATCGAGGATGGGCTCGCCCAGCCCGAGACGGCGGCCGGGCGGCGACGCCGCGCGCTGCGCGCCGAGCGGTCGCGGCAGGTCCGGCAGCCGCTGCGCTTCGATCGCCCGCTGTACCTCGACCGCCCGCTGTACCTCGACCGCCCGCCGCACCTCGATCGCCCGCTGCACCTCGCTCGGGCGCTGCACCTCTATCGCTCGCTGTGCCTCAGTTGGCCGCTGCCCCTCAGTTGGCGGCTGCCCCTCAGTCGGCCGCTGCCCCGCGGTCGGCCGCTGCCCCTCGGTCGGCCTTTGCGCAACAGTCGGGCGCCGCCCATCGATCGACCGCTGCACGTCGATCGAGCGCTGCACCTCGATTGCCCGCCGCATCTCCGTCGAGCGCTGGACATCGGCTGAGCGCTGCACCTCGGCTGAGCGCTGCACCTCATCCGGCCCCGGCGCGTCGATCGACCGCTGCAGGCCGAGCGGCCGCTGGCCGACCACCGGAAGGTGTCCGCTGGCCGGCTGGTGTCCGGTGACGTCCCCGGTCGCCGACCCGGTCCCGGCCCGCTCCTCCGGCACCGCCCGCTGCACGGCGGCGAGCGGCGCACCCGAGGCAGCGGCAGTCGAGGCAGCGAACGCGGTCGAGGCACCGGACGCAGCCGAAGCAGTGGACGCAGCCGAAGCAGTGGACGCAGCCGAGGCAGTGGACGCATCCGAGGCAGCGGGCGCAGCCGAGGCAATGGGCGCAGCCGGATCCGCCGCCGCGGACTCCGCGCCCGACGCCGCCCCGAGAGTGGGCAGGTCCGACTCGCCGGCACCGGACCCGGCATCCGACCTCGCACTGTCCACAGTGGTGGATGCGGGAACGGATGGTTCCGGGGTCAGCACGCGCAGGTCGGGCAGCACGTCCGAGGCGCGGGTGTACGACCGCTGCACGGACGCGTGCGCACCGCCCGCGTCCGGCCGGGGAAGAGGGGTCACCGGCGACGGCGCGGACGGCGGAGAAGGCGAAGCGACCGGGCGCTGGACGGCGGGAGCCGGCACGGTGGTGGCCGGCACGGTGGTGGCCGCGCCTTCGATCACACCCGCCGGCTCCACGGCCGACACGGCGTGGCCCAGCGGGGCCAGGAAGGCCGGAGCGTGCCACGACGCCAGCAGCGCGGGCATGCGCTCCGGCGGGTTCACCAGCGGGTGCTCACCGACCACCCGCTGCACCGGCGGCAGGCTGCGCCAGGGTGCGGGCGCCGCCGCACGGTACACCGGCTCCGGCTCGGCCGGTGCGGTGCCGCGGGTCGCGTCGGCGGACTCCTGTCCGCCCCGCCGCCAGGGCCACATCCCTCGTCACCGCCCCTGACCCATCCTGGTGTTGATTTTCGCTATCTCGTTCACGTACCGGCGCCGGTCGCCGTGCTCCAGATCGAGGATCTCCTCGAACGCCCAGTGGAAGTGGAAGGCGACGTACGCGACCTCCTCGTGCAGCGCTTCGGTCGCGTACGTCACGATTCCCCCAGGCGCCCACCGGCGAGGTCCACCGCGAATGTGTGTCCGCATTCGGGGCAGGCGACGCCCGCGCGGGTGTGCCCTTCACTGTTGATGCGCCGGTACATGTCCTGCAAGAACGCCAGATCGGAGGCGAACAGGTTCTCGATGACGCCCGCGTGCACGTCGGTCACCGAGCCGATCCGGGTCACCACCCGGGCGAGCAGCACCACGGTCAGGTACGCGCCGTTCTCCCGCACCCGGTCGTCGCGCAGCGGTACCAGTTCGTCCCGCGCGGTCGCCAGGCGCATCACACCGGACCGGTGCACTGTTCCCGACTCGTCGACGTACCCGCGCGGGAGCTCGAAGGCGAACTCCGTGCGCAGGACGTCGTGCCGGACTTCGGCCGCGCGGCCTGGTACGGCAGCGGGTGGGTCAACCGTGGCGACTGTGCGGCGCATCGCGCTACTCGACCTCCAACAGCTCGTACGTGATGACGATCTTCTCGGTCAGGACGCTGGTGTCACCGGCCTTCAACGAACCGATCTCCAGGCTCTTGGGCCAGGCGTTGGTGAGCTTGTACCGCTTCAGCGCGTTGCCTTCGTAGTCGTACACGATGATCGCGCCGCCCTTGCGGGCATCGGACATCTTGCCGAAGTGCGCGGCCTGGACCCACTTCTCGAAGCTGTTGTCCTCGGTCAGGCCGCGGGTGAGCGTGACCTCGCCCGCCTTGGGCCGGCCGGGCAGCTTCTTGATGACGTATTTGCCATCGGCCGTGTTCTGCTTCAGCTCGATGACGTCCTGCTCCATCTTCAAGCCGCTCACCTCGGTGATCTGCTTGATGACGATGCCGTCCACCTCAAGCCCGAAGGAGTGTGCGGCCGCCTTGTCGAGGTCCATCAATGCCATGGTCGTCTCCCTTTACCCTCGGGCCGCTACTCGTTCACCAGGCTGGTGCCGCCGGACATCTGGGCCAGGCGGAAGATGACGAACTCCGCCGGCTTGACCGGTGCCACGCCGATCTCGCAGACCACCTGGCCGGCGTCGATGCTCTCGGCCGGGTTGGTCTCCCGGTCGCACTTGACGTAGAAGGCCTCGTCCGGGGTCAGCCCGAACAGCGCGCCCTTGCGCCACTCCATGACGAGGAAGGCGCTGATCGTGCGGCGGATGCGGGCCCACAGCGCGTCGTCGTTCGGCTCGAACACCACCCACTGGGTACCGTCCAGGATGGACTCTTCCAGGTAGTTGAACAGCCGGCGCACGTTGAGGTAGCGCCATGCCGGGTCCGAGGAGAGGGTGCGCGCGCCCCACACCCGGATGCCCCGGCCGGGGAACGACCGCACGCAGTTGACGCCGATCGGGTTGAGCAGTTCCTGCTCCATGCGGGTCAGTTGGGTCTCCACCGCGATCGCGCCGCGCACCACCTCGTTGGCCGGTGCCTTGTGCACGCCGCGCGACGCGTCGTTGCGCGCCCACACGCCGGACATGTGCCCGCTCGGCGGGACGAACTGGTTGGACCCGCTGGCCGGGTCGAAGACCTTCACCCACGGGTAGTAGAGCGTGGCGTACTTCGAGTCGTAGCCGGCGAGGTCCACCCGCCAGTCCTTGACCTGCTGCGGCGACAGGCCGGGCGGCGGGTCCAGGATCGCCATCCGGTCACCCATCAGCTCGCAGTGCGCGACCATCGCCAGCTGCACCGCCTTGACCGTCTCCAGGTCCACCGCGCTGCGCTGGTACGCGCTCATCAGGTCGGGCGCCGCCACCATGGTGATTTCGTCGATGGCCTCCAGGCCGCCCACGCCGGTGCGCTCCGACACGTCGCCCACGTAGTCGTCGGTGACGATCTGGCGGGGTACCGGCGGCGGGACGGGCACGTCCTTGAGGGCCACGCTGCCGCGCTGCGGTGCGGTGACCGGTCCGGCCGACGCGTCCTCCTCGATGGTGATGAGCTTCGAGCGCTCGCGCACCACGGTGACGACGTTGTCCTTGCCCCGCTTGGTGGTCACGCCCTCGAACGTCTCGGCGACCTTGCCGCCGCGCTTGACGACGAGGTTGAACTTGTCCTCGGACGGCGGCTGGCCCTCACCGGGCGTGTGGTCGGCCACCTCGACGGTGATGTCGCCGCCGCGGCTGTTCGCCGGCAGCTCCCGGGTGACCACGCGGTACCCGCCGATCACGGCCTGGGGTCCGCCGACCGCCTTGGCGCCGTTGTTGCGCGAGCCACCCACCCGCACGATGTAGCAGTTGCCGCCTCCGTTGAGGAAGTAGCCGTACACCGCGTGCGCGAGGTAGCAGCCGTCGACGAACTCGCCGAAGACCTGGTTGAACTGGCCCCAGTTGGAGACCAGTGTCGGCGTGTTGAACGGGCCCTGCGCGGCGAACCCGACGAAGGCGGCGACGGCGGTACCCACCCCCTCGATCGGTCGTGAGCCGGACTCGACCTCCTCGACATACACGCCGGGCGATAGGTACGTGGGCATCGTGCCTCCTGCGTTCGGTCTGGTGCTTGCGATACTGCTCGACCGGAGCGGGGTGCCGGTACAGCGCGCGGGCGCCCACAGGGGAACTTCCGGCTGCCCGTTGGGGCAGCCGCCCACCTCCCGCTCAGGCGGCCGGGCTGGACGGCGGCGGCGGGGAGGGCGCCTGGCCGCCCTTGGTGCCCGCCCTGGCCAGCTCGAAGAAGTCGAACCCGGCGTTGTAGCCCGTGGAACTGGCGTCCCTGGTGTTGATGACGAGCTTCAGCGTGTGCGTCCCCTGGCTCAACCGGATGTCGCCCTGCCGCAGCGGAGGCGTGTTGGTGACGGTCGGGAAGAAGCCGTTGAACTCGTGGCCGATCTCGTGCCCGTCGACGAACACGCTGGTGAACCCGTAGTCCGGCGCCATGGTCTGGCCCATCAGGAGGGCGAACCGGCCGGCCGCCGCGACGGTGAACCGCACCGTCAGGAAGGCGCCGCCGGCCGGTGCCTTCACCAGCACCTGCGCGCCGCCGGAGTACGGGATGCCGCAGCAGCCGCTGTCCTGGTTCGTGATCTGCGCACCGCCGCCCACGGTCGCGCGGTCCAGCAGCGACTCCACCTCGAACCGCTGCGGAAGGTGCATGACCGGCGCGGCCGAGGACGCCGCCATGGACGGCGGCGCCGACATGGAGGGCCCCTGGGAGGCCGGCGGCGCACCGGTGGCGGGTGCCCCGCCGGTCGGTGCGGCGCCGCTGGCGGCCGGCGAGGCGGCGCCGGCCGTGGCCCACGGGAGCTTGCCGCCGGTCACCGCGAAGGCGACGCCGGCGAGCACCAGCAGCGCGACCGCGGCGGCGACCGCGGCGGGTACCCAGCCCGCGACGAGGGGTACGGCCTCCCGGCTGCCATCCAGCCGGATCGGCGGCACCGGCTGACGCGGTGTCACGGTGACCTGGAACGGGTACCGCTGCGGCTTGCCGACCAGCCGCGGCTGCGGGCGTACCGGCAGGTTGATGCGGTGCGGGCCGGGCGGGAGCGGCAGTTCCCCGGCGGGTACCGCGAACCGCAGCCGGCCGGCCGGATCGTCGGCACGCAGGCTCACCGGTTCGATGACGTTTCCGGTATTGACGATGTCGACGGCATGCACCGTGCGCCAGCGACCGCTGGTGCCCTGCGGGCTCATCACGGCGGTCAGGCCGCGGTAGGCGCCCACGTTGAGGAAGCCGTTTCCCGCGACGGACAGGCCCGGGTGCAGCTCCGAGGTGGCCAGCACGGTGAACGGGGCGCGACCCGGCGCGGTGTCCGGCCGCTTCGGCGGCGTGAAGCGCACGGTGCAGTCGCTCCGTACGCCCGGATACACCGTCACCACCGGCGGCTCGACCGAGACCCAGTTCGCCGTGGGACCCAGCACCCGCACGGCGAACCGCTCGACCTGAGTCCCTCCATTGTGGATGGTCACGGTGGTGGTCGCGGTGTCCCCCGGCGACGCGGACAGCGTCGCGTCGGACAGGGTCAGCGTGGCCGCCGCGCTCTGTGACTCGGCCACCGGGCGCGCGGGCGGCTCGCCCGTCACCGGGGTGGGCGGGGGCTGCGGCGCCGCGTCACCCCGCCCCGACCACGGCAGGTACGAGCCGCACTCGGGGTTGCCGCAGAACTGCGTGCCGTCCGGATTGCTCTTGCCGCAGCTACGACAGACGACGGGCATCCGATACTCCTTACCTCATCGTCTGTGCCTAGGGTGTCGGGTTCGCCGGGTCCAGCTCGATCGAGTCGAGGCCGGCGAAGAAGTTCGCGGATGACGCGTTCTTGTCCGCCACGGTGATCGTGAGCGTGTGCGCGCCCTTCGTCAAGCGCTTGGAACCGTACGACACCGGCGCGTGGATCGCCACCGCCGGCCCGAACCCGTCGAACGGCGCGCCCATCTGCTGCCCGTCCACCGACACCGTCGCGATCCCGTAGTCCGGCGCCTGTGTCTGCACGAGCACGATGTCGTACACCGCCCGCGCGCTGACCTGGAACTTGAGGGTGAACGCGTTGCCCGCCGCGGTCGGCGTGAAGAAGATCTGCGCGTTGCCGGACCAGATGATGTTGCAGCAGTTGGCCTGCTCCTGGAGGGTCGCGGTGGTGGACACCGGCGGCAGCAGCGACTCCGCCTCGAACTGCAGCGGCGGCAGGGGCGACGGCGCGTTGGACGGGGGCGGCGACGGCATGGCCGAGGGCGGCGGCGGTGCCGAGGGTGGCGGCGCGGCCGACGGCGCCCCCGCCCCACCGGGCGGGGCGGGGGCGGTCGCGGCCGGGGACGCGCCGCCGGACGTGGTGAACATGGGCAGCTTGCTGCCGGCGAGCGCGACCGCACCCGCGATCGCGCCGACGATCGCCACCACGGCGACCACCTTCGGTACCCAGCCGGCGATGAGCGGTACCGCCTCGCGGTTGCCGGACAGCGGGATCGGCGGTACCGGCTGGCGCGGCGTCACGGTCAGCTGGAACGGGTACGGCTGCGGCCTGCCGAACAGGCGCATCTGCGGGCGTACCGGCACGTTGATCTGGTGCTTGCCGGGCGGGATGGGCACCTCGCCGGCCGGTACCCCGAAATGCAGTTTTCCGGCCTGTTCGTCGGCCCGGATGGTGACCGGCTCGGTCAGGTTGCCCGTGTTGGTGACCTCGATGCTGTGTACCGTGCGCCAGCGGCCCGTGGTGCCCTGCGGGGTCAGCGTCGCGGACAGGTTGCGGAAGGCGCCGACCTCCAGCGTGCCGTTGGCGCCGACGGACAGGGCGGGGTGCAGCACCGAGGTCGCCCGCACCGTGAACCAGGCCCGGCCCGGCACGGTGCCGGGTGCCCGGGGTGGACTGAGCCGGATCGTGCAGTCCCCTCGGCTGTTCGGGTAGACGGTCAGCGCGGAGGGCTGCACGTCGGCCCACGGCGCGGCCGGCCCGATCACCCGCACCGCGAACTGCTCGACCTGGGTCCCTCCATTGTGGATGGTCACGGTGGTGGTGGCGGTCTCCCCGGGCACCGCGGACAGTACGGAATCCGACAGGGTCAGCGAGGCCGCGGCGTTCTGCGCGTCCGCCGCGGCACGGACCGGTGTGCCACCCACGACCGGCGCGGGCTGGGTCAGCGGCCCGGCCGCACCACCCCAGGCCAGGTACGCGCCGCAGTCAGGGTTGGCACAGAACTGCGCCCCGTCGACGTTGGGCCGGCCGCATTGTCGACAGACGATCGCCATTCAGTCGCTCCCGGTAGGTCGGCTCATACCGTGCGCACGATCAAGTCTGTGGCCCGGTTCATCATGTCTCTTCATAGCTCAGGAGTCCGGTCAGGCCGTGCGTGATGCGGCCAGGCTGTTGTCCTGCGCCGTTTGCGCCCGAATGTCCCCGGTGACGCACACCCGGTCCACCGCTCGCGCCTCGCGCCACACGTATCCGGCCACGCAGGTGGTGACCCCGTACGGACCGGTCGGATCGCGTCGCGCGGTCGCCTGCGCGTTGTCGGCCGCGGCCTGGCTGCGCGCGGCCGGCGTGACGCACGCGTAGTCGGTCGGGAACGCCTCCCGCCACACGTACCCGCTGAGGCACTGCCGGGGCGGCACCTGCAGCCGCGCGGTCGCCTGCGCGTTGTCCTGCGCGGCCTGGGTGCGCACGTCGCCGGTGACGCACACGTGGTCGGTGGGCGAGGAGTCCCGCCACACGTACCCCGGCAGGCAGGTGTCCGGGCCGTACGCCCCGCTGGTCCAGCGCCCCGCGGCCGCCGCGTTGTCCGCCGCCGCCTGGTCGCGCACGGCCGGCGCGACGCATACCTTGTCCGAGTCGAACGCCAGCCGCCACACAAAGCCGGCCCGGCACGCGCCCGGTGTCGCGAGCGGCGGCTTCGCGGACGCCTTCGGCGGCGCCGCGACCGGCGGCGACTTGCCCGCCGCCGCCGACGCCGCGACCGAGGCGGCGCCGCTCCCGCCG
>JBBWZQ010000413.1:0-9529 GCA_039649115.1 Micromonosporaceae bacterium
GGTGGGCGCTCACCCAGCACGTGCGCGATACCGACCCGGCCGACTGGTTCGGCCGCGTCCAGCACCCGGTGCCGGGCTGAGCCGGCGCGGCACCGGACGTCAGCGGGGTGGCCAGGGCCCGATCGGCCCCTCGACCACGAGCAGCGTGCGGCTCGTGCCGCCGCCGATCGCCGCCGGGCTGAACCGCCCCATCCCCGGCCCGGCCGCGGCCACCCAGAAGGACGCGTCGCCCACCGCCAACTGCGCGACGATCTCGTCACCCTCGCCCACCCGGTGCACCACCGTCGCGCCGAACGCCGCCGCGTAGAACGTGACCGCCTGGCCCGCCCGGTCGACCCACAGCTCCGGCTGGATGCTCGTCATGACCCGGAATCCTGCCAGCCGGCGGTGAGCAGGCCGCGTACGTAGGCGGCCTGCCCGGCGTGCTGGTCGTCGTCGTTGAGCACGCTGACCAGCCGCACGCCGAGCGTCACCGGCGGGTCCCAGCGGTCGTCGACGACCCGGTCGAGATCCTCGGGCTTCAGGCCGCGCAGCAACTCCCGGGTACGCGCGGCCACCGCGTCGTAGTAGTCGACGAGTACCTGTGCGCTGACCGGCCGGACGGTGCCGACCTGCGCGGCGGTGTGCCCGTACCCTGTGTTGTCGGGATCGGGGTCGAGCCCGAAGCGGCCGGCCCAGCCGTCCTGGACCCACACCTGGTCCTGGCCGAGAAGCTCGGCGACGTGGTCGTCCTGCACCCGGGTGAGGTGCCAGACGAGCCAACCCACCGGGTTGGCGCCGGGCGCCGGCGGCCAGCTCAACTGCTGCGGGGTCAGGCCGTCGACCGCGGACCGGACGAGTTCGGGAAGTCGGTCGAACGCCTCGATCAGCACCTCGCTCACGTTCACGGCAGCGCCCTCCTCCGTTGCGATGAACTGCCCAGCCCATACGGTAACCGGGCGCGGGGCGGAATATGGGCGAGATGAGCGGCGGCCACCGCTACGCACGCGCCAGCGCGCCGGCCCGCTCGTAGGCGCCGTCCTGGTCGACCCGGGCCAGCGCGCCCAACAGCCAGGCCAGCTTCTCGGACTCGTCGCCGGTCAGCGCGCGCAACTCCTCGACCCGGCGGCCGAGCCCCAGCCGCCTGGCCGCGGCCAGCGCCGGCCCGTCGGCGAACGGCGCGATCTCCGGCCAGACCACCTGGACCTCCCGGAAGAACAGCTCGACGGTGCGGTGCTCGACGCCCGGCAACGCCAGCAGCAACCGGCGCTCCCGGTCCGGGTCACGCCCGGCCTCGGTACGCAGCCGGCGCAGGTCGCCGCGGTACCGGTCCCGGACGGCGGCGGCCAGGTCACCGAGCACGCCGGCCAGCCGCCCGGCCCCGCGATCGGCCCCGGCCTCGCGCAGCACCCGCACCCGTTGCCCGGGCGGGGCCTCGGCCATCCGCACGGCGCTGTCCCAGCCCTGCGCGCGCAGCGCCGACGCGAGCGCGACCGCCCGGCGGTAGTCACGGCAGGCGGCGGCGAGCATCGACAGGTACAGCAGGCCGAACAGGTTCGACGGGCTGTTGGTGACCCGGAACCCGCACGCCTCGGCGAAACCCCGGCCCTGCTGATCGAGCAGGCGCCGGATCAGCCGGCGCTTCTCGTCCACGGTCAACTCGGGACTCGTGCGCGTTGCCACGGCTGGACGGGTACCCAGGATGGCCCCGCTCACACATCTACTTGACCGCTCCGCTCGTGATGCCGGAAATGATCCTGCGTTGGGCGACGGCGAAGACCACGAGCAACGGCAGGCTCATCAGGATGACGTAGGCGAAGATGAGGTGCCAGTTGTTGAGGTACAGGCCGGCGCTGGCGACCTGGAACAGGTTCAGCGGCAGCGTGTCGAGCCGGCCGCCCACGACGAAGAAGGCGTAGAAGACGTCGTTCCACACGTACAGGCAGATGAGGATCGTCGCGGTGGCCAGCACCGGTCGCAGCACCGGGAGGATGACGCGCAGGAAAACCCGCATCGGGCTGGCGCCGTCGACCCGTGCCGCCTCTTCCAGGGAGACCGGTACGGTGCGCACGAAACCGGTGACGAAGAAGATGACCGTGGACAGGTAGATGCCCATGTACACGCCGATCATGCCGAGCGGGCTGCCGGCCAGGCCCATCTGGCGCAGCAGCAGCACGATGGTGACGACGGCCGGCGGCAGCACGATGCCGCTGATGGCCAGGGCGTAGAGCACCGCGTTGAGGCGGGTGGCGCGGCGGGCCAGCACCCAGGCGGCCATCGAGCCGAGGATCAGCACGCCGGCCACCGAGGGCACCATGATGAGCATGCTGCCCAGGAACGCGGCCGGGATGTCCGCCTGCGTCCACACGTCGGCGAGGTTGCGCCCCAACTGCCAGTGCCGCGGCAGCGCGAGATTGGGGTTCAGCGCTTCGTGCTGCGGCTTGGCCGCGGTCATCACCACCATCCACAGTGGAATGCCGATGGTGACGAGCGCCAGTGCCACCACGGCCGGCGGCTGGATCCGCGTCCAGATGGACACCCTGCGCCGCGTGGCGCGGCGCCGGCCGGTCACAGTACCTCCTCGCGCCGGCGCAGCATCCTGATGACCGGAAAGGCGAGCAGGACCACCAGGATGAACAACACCAGGCTCATCGTGGTGGCCTGGGCGAACAGGCCCTGCCCGAAGGTGCGGTAGATGAAGATGTTCAGGATCTCGGTGGTACGGGCCGGGCCGCCCGCGGTGGTGGCCTGCACGATGTCGAAGCCGTTCATCGAGCCCAGCAGCGCGGTGGCCACGTTGAAGGTGACCGCGGGCGCGAGCAGTGGAAAGCGGATCCGCCAGAATCTCAACCAGGGTGAGGCACCGTCCATGTCGGCCGCCTCGGTGAGATCCTGCGGGATGGTCTTCAGGCCGGCGAGGTAGATGAGCATGGACAGTCCCATCCATTTCCAGCCGTGGATGACCGCCACGACCACGATGGTCCAGGTGGTGCTGCCGAGCCAGGCGATGTGGACGTCCCGTCCGGTGACCGTGCCGAGGATCTGGTTGACGCCGCCGTCCGGCTTCAGCAGCGCCTGGAA
The DNA here is from genome assembly GCA_039649115.1 of Micromonosporaceae bacterium. Lineage (GTDB taxonomy): Bacteria > Actinomycetota > Actinomycetes > Mycobacteriales > Micromonosporaceae > DATEJJ01. The sequence goes on from JBBWZQ010000413.1 coordinate 3,061, forward strand.
GATGTACCCGACCGCCAGCGCGGACATCAGCACCGGAATCAGGAACAGGATGCGGACCGCGCGGTTGAGCCAGGTGTCGCGCTCCAGCAGCACCGCGAGTGCGAAGCCGAAGAGGTTCTGGAACAGCGCCACCAGCACCGCGTAGGTCAACGTGATGCGGATGGCCCGGAACAGGGTGCCGTCGGTGGCGAGATCCGCGAAGTTGGTGAGCCCCACCGGGTTGATGGAGCTCTTGAAGGCGGACCAGTCCGTGAAGGCGTAGATGAAGTTGAACACCGTCGGCAGGAAGAAGAACACCGCCAGGATCGCGAACGCGGGTGCGAGGAACCACATCGGGTGGGTGTGCCGCCCCGTCACCGTGCCGTCGACCGTTGCCACCGTCAGAAGCCCGGGGCGCCGGCCGCCTTGGCGAGCTGGGCGAACTGCTTCTGGGTCGTGGCCGCCACCTGATCCGGCGTCAACGTGCCGCTGATCATGTCGGCCAGGTTGATGTACAGGTCCGGGTTGGCCACGGCGAGAGCCTGCATGGAGCCCACCGAGTCGCCCAGCGACGCGTGCACGTCGAGCAGGGCCTGCGGCACCCCCGCGGGGCTGGGTACCGACGTCTTCAGCGACACGGTCTTCTGCGCGGCGATGAATGCCGGGTAGTCCCTGCCCATCCAGAAGGACATCAGTTGCCGGGTGGCCGCCTCGCGCTTCGCGTCGCCGGTCCTGAAGGCGACCAGGGCATTGCTCTGGTCGGGGATGAACGTGCCGACGTTGCCGGACGGCGAGATGGGGAAGAAGCCGATCTTCTGGTTCAGCGTGGCCGTGTCGGCCTTCGCCTGCAACTGGTTGAAGAAGGAGTTGACCTGGATCACCATGGCGGCCTTGCCGGCCAGCAGCGCGTCGCCCTGGTCCTCGAAGGTGGCGGTCTTGATGGTGCTGTTGAACAGCCCCTCGTCGATGAGCGCCTTGTACTTCTTGATGGCGTTCAGCACCACCGGGCTCGCGAAGGTGTCCTGCTTGGTGTTGACGCGCTGCCACAGGCCGTCGCGCGCCGCGTCGGCCAGCTGGACCTGTACCCACCACTGGGTGGCCCACCGGTCGCCGCCCATCTCGAAGAACGGGGTGACTGCCTTGGTCTTGAGCTTCCTGGCGTCGGCGAGCATCTCGTCGAAGTTCTTCGGCAGGCTGGTGATGCCGTTGGCGGTGAAGACGTCCTTGTTGTAATAGACACCTTCCACCGCCGGGCTGGTGATGAGCGCCGCGTAGCGGGTGTTGTCCAGCAGGCCGGTGATGTCCTTCAGCTTCGGCGTCAGGTCGCCCAGCCAGGGCGCGTCGGTCAGGTTCTGCAGGTTGGTCTTGGCGTTGAGTGACGTCAGCATGGACGCGGTCGGCTGCCAGAACGCCAGGTCGGGCTTGTCGCCGGTGGCGACCTTGGTCTGCACGCCCTGCTCGTACGGGTCGGGGATGGTGACCACCTTGACGGTGGCGCCGGTGGCCGACGCAAACGCGTCGATGACCTGCTTGGGGACGGTGTTGCTGTTCTGCGCCGCCCAGATCGTCAGGCTGACGCCGCTCAGTTTCGCGATCGGGTCCGGCCAGCCGGTCGGTGCGTTGCCGGATGCCTGCGTCGTCGGGTCACTGCACGCCGCCGCCGCGAGCGTGACGGAGGCGACCGCCAGCGCGGTCAGCAGCCTCAGACTCGGTCTCATGCTCTCTTCCTCTCAACGTTCTTCATGGTGTCAGCCGGAACAGCCTGGCGGCGGGTACGTCTCCCGTGGCGGCGAGGGTCAGGTCCCCGCTGCGCGTGTCCCAGTGCGGGTTCCACCGGGGGAGGTGATCGGGGTACAGCACCTCGACCGCGATGTCGCGGCCGGCCAGGGCGGGCAGGCAGAGCGTCACCGCGTCCCCGGCGCCCGGCCGGCGCCACACGCCGAGGTAGGTGCCGGCCGGGGAGTGCAGGGCCAGGCTGAGCCAGCGGTCGGTCCACCGGGGCAGCCCGAGTGGCCAGACCGGTACGGCGCGCGCCAGGTCGGCCCGGATGTCGCGGTAGACCCGTACCGCCGCCGCGACCGACGCGCCCTGCTCATCGGTCAGCGCGTGCAGGTTTCCCGACAGGTACAGCCGACCCAGCAGGCCGGTGCACAGGGTGAAGGCGATCTCCTCGGGTGTCATGTCGGGCTGCGGGTAGGACCAGTTGGCCGACTGTTCCGGCAGGATCGACATCGGCGCCGCGACGGCGATCGCGCTGGCGCGCAGGAAGTCCTGCTGGTCGCTGGTGGACTGCAGGTGCAACCGGGACAGCAGGGCGTAGTCCATCCGCATCGCGCCGGACGCGCAGTTCTCCAGGATCAGTTCCGGATGGCGTTGCCGCACCCGGTCGAGCCAGGCGACGTATGCGCGGTTGTGCCCGAGCAGTCCCGCACCCGGGCTGTCCGCCGCGATGTCGGTACCCGGGCCGGGATCGATGTTGTAGTCCAGCTTGAAATAGCCGACGCCGAGCTCCTCCACGAGCCGGTCCACCACCTCGTCGAGGTGGGCGACCGCGGCGGGATGCCGCAGGTCCAGGTGGTATCGGCCGTGTTCGACCAGCCGCGTGCCGCCCCGCTGCATGAACGCCTCCCTGGGCAACTTGTCCGCCACCGGGCTGCGCACGCCGATCACCTCCGGCTCGAGCCACAGGCCGGCCACCATGTGCCGCGCGCGGATCCGCTGGATCACCTCGTCGATGCCGCGCGGGAAGCGGGTCTGCGACGGTTGCCATTCCCCGACACTGTCCCACCAGGCGCCGTCGTCGTCGTACCAGCCGGCGTCGATGCAGAAGACCTGCGCGCCCACCCCGGCGGCCGCGTCCACCAGCGGCAGCAGCTTCGCCGTTGTCGGATCGCCCATCAGCGTGTTCATGTAGTCGTTGAAGACCACCGGGAGGCTCGCCTGCGGGCGGGTGATCGCGCGTCGATGCGCGGTGAGAGCGGCGACCGCCCCGTCGAGCCCGCCCGGCGAGACGGCGACCGAGACCGGGACCGTGCTGAACGACTGTCCGGTGTGGAGGGTCTGGGACCACTGGTGTTCCGCGTCGGTGGGGCCCAGCAGCGCGACGTACGCGCCGGCGAGCTGCTCGCCGACCTCCCAGTGCCAGGCACCGTTGTGCTCCACCTGCCACAGCCACGTCTCGCCGCTGGTCCGGTCGACCAGCCCGCCGGTGGGCAGGTGCCGCCCGGTCGACCAGGCGCCGGTGCTGGTGAGCGCGAACCGGCCGCGGCCGTCCTGCCCGTGCGCCGGCAGGTTGAGGTCGGGGATCCCGGCCTCGCGCAGCGGCCGGCGGTGCCACCGGCTCTCCCCGAGCCACTCGCTGTCCGCCCATACCACGTCGAGGTCGTCAACCCGGTGTCCGGACAGGCCCGCGGCATACGAGGTGACGGCGAGCAGCATGACCGGCGTGGGGCCGTGGTTGGTCACCCGTACCCAGGTCTGCACCGCGCCGATGCCGTCCATCGACCGGAGGAAGACCTCCACGCCCAGGTCGGTCTCGCTGTCGCGCAGCAGGACGCGCAGCAGATGCCAGCGCCCGTCCCGGCTGCGCTCGCTGTCGACGTGGCGTAGCCGCCGGCCGACCACGGTCTGCGAGTACCGCTGCGTCGAGCGTGCCCGGCCGCACCCGGCGACCAGGAGTTCCACCAGAGGCTGTGCCGATGCCGGCGCCCCGCGGTCCACTCCGTCGCCCGACACCGCGCGCAGCGCGACCGGTCCCGGCGAGGACTCGTCCAGCAGCACGCTCAATGCGGCATGGCCCCAGTGCATGAACGCTCCTTCTCCTCTTGCTGATGGTGTGGTGCGGGGACCGGACCCGCCGCCGCACCGGGTCCCGTAGCGCGGCGGCAGGTGGCTTCCCGGTCAGCCGGTCGCCGCGGCGATCTGGATGCGGTCGATGTCGGCGACGTAGCCGGCGGAGCTGTTCGCGAACTTGATGGTGTTGCTGCCGGCGTTGAGGTTCAGGTCCACGACGGTGGTGCGGAAGTTGGACCAGCCCAACGTGTTGCGGAAGTACGCCCGCTTGCCGGCCCCGCCGTTGACGCTGATGTCGGCGTAGCGGTCGACGACGTTGGTGTTGTAGTTGGACGCGCCCGGGCCGAGTTCTCCGTTGGCATAGGTCACGACCATCCGGTAGACACCCGCCGCCGGTACGGTGATGTTGTTGAACTGCAAGGTGTTCGCGGCTCCCGCGCCGATGTAGCCGACGTAGGCGCCGCCCGAGGCGGCCGTATTGCTCGCCACGACCGCGGTGCCCGCTCGCGTGTTGGCGCCGCTCTCGGCCTCGTAGCTCGTCACCGTGCCCGTGCCGGCGGTCACGTCGAGATAGTCGATGTTGACCGCGTCGCTGTCATCGCTCGTGTAGGCGTTGACGTCGATCCGGTTGATCCCGGCCGGCAGGAACACCTTGGTGGTGACCGTGTTCCAGGTGTTCCAGCTGGCCGTGCCGGGCAGCGCGACGTCGGTGAGCGTCGATCCGTTGACCCGCAGCCGGATGGACCGGTTGGCGGGCGCGCCGGTGTACGGGCCGGCCGCGTAGCGCAGCCCCAGGTTGTAGTAGCCGTCGTTCGCCGCCGTCACCACGAACTGGGTGCTGGCCGTGCTGCTGGCGCCGTAGCCTTCGGTGAAGTACGTGCCGGAGTAGCCGGTGTTCGCACCGTAGGTGACCCGCGCGGTGCCGGCGAGGCGGGCGTACTCGGCCTGGTACCGGCTGCTGGCGCCGGCGGTCGACAGGTCCGTGTTGGGTGTGACGACCAGCTGGTACGCCGACGCGCCGTGCAGCCCGGTGAGCGGGACGGTGATCTGTCCGCCCGAACTGGCGTAGTCGCCCTCGGACACCAGGTACGGGCCCGATGACGGGTTGAGGCCGGACGTGTCCACTCCCCAGACCGTCGCGTGCACCGTGGAGCCCAGGTACGCGGCCGAGCCCAGCCCCTTGACCACGACGTTGGTGTCGTACGTGTCGGTGACGTTGGTGGCGCCGCCGAAGATGACCCGGGCCTGCTTCCTGCCGGAGTCGAGGGCGGCGAGCCCCTGCAGCGAGCCGTTCTGCGTGGGTGGCGTCACCGTCACGGTGTTGCCGGTCAGCTCGCCGTACCACTTGTACAGCCACCAGCCACCGGTGGCGCGGTTGTTCTGGGTGACCAGATCGTTGAGCGCGCCGGCCGACGTCCAGTACGCGAGGCAGCCGTCCACCTTGCTGTTCTCGAACCGGGCCACGAACTGGACGAGGTTGCCGGGCACGCCGAGGTCGCCCGAGGACCGCGCGTACTCGTTGATGACGATCGGTCGCGCGCCGATGCCCAGGCTGGTCTCGATGGACCGGTAGTCGTTGTAGTGGGTGTACCAGCTGGTGAAGAAGTCGTTGCCCAGCTCGTGCCAGGTGGCCACGTCGGGCAGCACGCTGTTGTTCCGGGCGAAGGTCATGAAGGACCGGTAGTCGGCCGAGTTGTAGCCGCTGTAGTTGGGTCCGGCGATCCGCGCGGTGGAGTCGATCGAGCGGATCCGCTGGTACACCGTCCGCCAGTCGTTGAGGAACCCGGAGAGGTTGCCGCTGTACCAGATGGCGTTCGGCTCGTTGAACGGGACGTACACATAGGACGACCGGTTCGGGTCCGCGACGACCTTGCGGACCATCGTGTCCACCTTGGACAGATAGTCGTTGATGCCCAGGTTCTCGTAGGGCCACTGCTGGTAGATGTCCTGCAGGTAGATCTGGATGTCGCGGCCACCGGTGCGCTTGAACTCCGGCGCCACCGCGAGCGCGTCCCCGTTCGGGTGCTGCAGGCCGTCCGGCGCCTTCTGCGCGGCGACCTGGGGCCTGAGCGCCGCCAGCACGGTGTCGCTGGGAATGCCGTCGTTGCCGAGTCCGTACAGGAACCCGGTCGCGCCGTACCGCAGGCCTCCGGTGTTGGTGGCCAGATCGACCGTCAAGGTCGAGGCCGCCGCGAAGCTCGCCGTGGGATGGAGCATGGCTGTCGCGGCCAGCGCGACGGCTGCCATGGCGACCGTGACCGGCCACCTTCTCTTGAACAACAAGGACTACCTCCAAGCAGGACGGACCGCGCCGGGACGCCGCGCGGATGCCTGGATCTCGGCACGCTCGGCGCGCACCGCCATCCATGTGATCGTTCACTTTCCTTGATGGGAGTGTGAACGGTCACATCCGAGAGATGAAGTACCTGTTGCCGAATTGTTACCGGGACGGTCCTCGGGATCTCGGCGGCGCCGTCGACTCCCGGACCACCAGCCGGGGCGGTGCCAGCACGGGGTCCGGCACGGGCTGATCCCGCAACCGCGCCCACACCGCCGCGAAGCACGCCCGGCCCAGGCCCACGAAGTCCATCCGCACCGTGGTCAGCGCCGGCGTCCACAGCGCCGCGCCGGGGATGTCGTCGAACCCGACGAGGCTGACCGCGCCGGGTACGTCCCGGCCGGCCTCGTACAGCGCGCG
>JBBWZQ010000421.1:0-14630 GCA_039649115.1 Micromonosporaceae bacterium
GAGCTGCTGCGGACCCTGGTGCTCGCGCTGGCGGCGACGCACTCCTCCGAGACGCTCAACTTCGTGCTGGTCGACTTCAAGGGCGGCGCGACGTTCTCGTCGCTGGACCGGGTCCCGCACACCGCGGCCGTGATCACCAACCTCGCCGACGAGCTCCCGCTGGTCGACCGGATGGTCGACGCGATCAACGGCGAGCTGATCCGGCGGCAGGAGCTGCTGCGACGGGCCGGCAACTTCGCCAGCCTGCGCGACTACGAGAAGGCCCGGGCCGGCGGCGCGGCGCTCGCGCCACTGCCGTCGCTGCTGATCATCTGTGACGAGTTCTCCGAGCTGCTGACCGCGAAGCCCGACTTCATCGACCTGTTCGTCCAGATCGGCCGGGTCGGCCGGTCGCTCGGCGTGCACCTGCTGCTCGCCTCGCAGCGGCTGGAGGAGGGGCGACTGCGCGGGCTCGACACGCACCTGTCGTACCGGATCGGCCTGCGGACGTTCTCGGCCCTGGAGTCGCGGGCCGTGCTCGGCGTGCCGGACGCGTACGAGCTGCCCCGCTCGCCCGGCCACGGGTACCTGAAGACGGGCACCGAGGGGCTGATCCGGTTCAAGGCCGCGTACGTGTCGGGCGTGTACCGGCGCTGGGACGCGGGCAACGTGGCGGTCGGCGGGCAGGGGATGGCGTCGGTACACCCGTACACCAGCTTCTACCAGGCGCCGGCCCGCACCGACGAGGAGCGCGCGGAGCTCGTCGCCGAGCCCGATGACGACGTGCGCGGCGAGACACTGCTCGACGTGCTGGTGGGTCGGATGCGCGGCCAGGGCGTGCCCTCGCACCAGGTCTGGCTGCCGCCGCTGCACGAGTCGCCGACGCTCGACCAGATGCTCCCGGCGGTCCGGGGCGACGGCACGCGCGGCCTCACCGTGGCCAACGCGGAGATGTTCGGCGCGCTGCGCGGCGTGGCGGGCATCGTGGACAAGCCGTTCGAGCAGCGCCGCGACCTGATGTGGCTGGACCTGTCCGGGGCGGCCGGCAACGTCATCACCGTCGGTGGGCCGCAGAGCGGCAAGACCACGCTCATCCGCACGCTCATGGGCGGGCTGGCGCTGACCCACACGCCGCAGGAGGCGCAGTTCTACTGCCTCGACTTCGGCGGCGGCGGGTTGACCGCCCTGCGGGACCTGCCGCACGTGGGCGGCGTGGCCACCCGTCGCGATGTCGACGCGGTCCGGCGTACCGTCGCCGAGATGCGCTCCGTGCTGCTGTTCCGGGAGCAGCACTTCGCGCAGCACGGCATCGACGGCATCGCCACGTACCGGCGGCTGCGGCGCGAGGGCCAGTTCGCCGACGACCCGTACGGGGACGTGTTCCTCGTCGTCGACGGCTGGCAGACGCTGCGCACCGAGTTCGAGGATCTGGAGCCGGTCGTCGCCGAGCTGGCCAACCGCGGTCTGGGCTTCGGCATCCACCTGATCGCCACCTGTACCCGCTGGATGGAGATGCGGCCGGCCCTGCGCGACATGTTCGGCACCCGGCTGGAGCTGCGCCTCGGTGACCCTTCCGACTCCGCGATCAACCGGCGGGCCGCGCTGAACGTGCCGGAGCTGACCCCGGGGCGCGGCCTGACCCCCGACGCGTTGCACTTCCTCGCCGGGCTGCCGCGCATCGACGGCCAGCAGGACGCGGACAACCTCAGCGAGGGCGTTACCAAACTGGTGCAGGCCATCCGCAACGAGTGGACCGGGCCGCTGGCCCCGCCGGTGCGGTTGCTGCCCAGCCAGCTGGACTACGAGGCGCTGCGCGCCGCCACCGCCGACCTCGTCTTCCACCGGGTACCGGTCGGGATCGCGGAGCTCGATCTGCAGCCGGTACACCTCGACTTCGCCAGTGAGCCGCACTTCCTGATGTTCGGCGACGTGCAGAGCGGCAAGAGCGGCTTCCTACGCAGCCTGGCCCGGGGCATCACCGAGCGGTACGACTCGGCGCAGGCGCGCCTGATCGTGGTCGACTACCGCCGCAGCCTGCTCGGCACCGTACCCGCCAGCCACCTCATCGGGTACGGCTCGTCCACGCAGGTGACCGCCGGTCTCATCCAGCAGGCTGTGGTCGTCATGAAGGAGCGGCTGCCCGGGCCCGACGTGACGCCCGAGCAGTTGCGCAACCGCAGCTGGTGGCGGGGCCCGGAGCTGTTCGTCCTGGTGGACGACTACGACCTGGTCGCGACCGGGCCGAGCAACCCGATCCTGCCGCTGCTGGAGTTCCTGGCGCAGGGTCGCGACATCGGCCTGCACTTGATCGTCTCGCGGCTGGTCGGCGGCGCCGCCCGGGCACTCTACGACCCCGTGCTGGGCCGCATCCGCGACCTCGCCTCGCCGGGCGTCATCATGTCCGGGCCGAAGGACGAGGGTGTGCTGCTGGGCAACGTCAAGCCGCAGATCCTGCCGCCCGGACGGGGCTGGCTGGTGACCCGCCGCCACGGCGCGCAGCTCATCCAGCTCGCCTTCACCCCACCAGCCCAGTAGTTACCGTCGGGGGGCGCCGAGGAAACGTTGTTCGGCGGTGGTCGGCGTGATCCAGACGTAGCGGTTGGTCTGGCCGCCGAGCATCGCCACCATGTCGTCGCCGAGCACCTGGAACAGGCGCTTGGTCGCCTCGTCCAGCAGCAGTACCGACGCCGCCACCTCCGCCTCGGCCTCGGCGAGCCGCTGCATGATGACCACGCTCGCGTCCTGCAGCGACGGCGTCCCGTACGCGGTGAGCTGGCGGAGCATGGTCAGCTGCGTCTGCCAGGGCCCCAGCGCGAGCGGCGTGGCCGGCCCGAGCAGGCCCGCGTCCCACAGCAGCAGTCCGGGCTCGGCGGCGCTCGCCGGCGGGATGACGGGCCGGTCCACGGGCAGCACGGCCACCCGGTCCCCGCGGCCGGTCGCCCACGCTCCGAAGCCTTCCCAGTACTCCGGCTGGGCGGACATGATGGCGACCCGGGCGCCCAGGGCCAGTGCCCGCAACAGGATGACCGTGGACAGCCACTGGCCGCCGACCACGGTCGCCCGGGTGGGTTCCGGCCGGAACAGCCGGACCGACACCATCCGCTGGTCCCGGTCGTGGCCGAGCACGACTCCGGTGCCGGCGGCGGACATGGTGAACTCCGACAGCGCCGTCTCCGAAGCCATGTGGTACCCGATCCGCAGCCGGGGAAGCTCACGGCCCTGCCCGCGGCCGGCCTGGGGCCGCGATTCGGTGAACGTGCCCGGGCCGTAGAGCGTGCCGTGCGGTGCCGTGGGCGGGGCCGGTGGGGCGCCGGCCGCGGCCGCGCGGGCCGATGCCGCGGCGGCCGCCGCTGCCGCTGCCGCCGCCGAGGCCGCCTGCTGGGCACCCAGCACACCGGGCGTCGCGAGGCTCTGCGTCGTCGTGGTCTCCGGTTGGGCCTGAACCGGCAGCGCGGGGACCGGTGCCGTGACCGGCTGCCCGGGGACCTGCGGCACGGCCGGCTGCGCTACCGGCGGCGCGGTCTGCTCCGCGACCCGGGGGCGTGGCGCCACGACCGCCGCGCCGGCCTCGTACGGGTGCGGCGGGGGAGTCGGTGGCGGACCTTCCTGTGCGCGGTGGTTGCCGGGACCGGTCAACGCGCGCCTCCCCCCGTTGGTGCCGACGCGTAGACGGCGGGCGCCTGCTCCCCGTCGAGCGGCAGCACCTCCGCGCCCACCTGCCGGGCCGCCTCGGTCAACGTGCGGCAACCGGCCGCGAGCTGGTCGGCGGGTGCCGCGACCCGGGTGAGGCAGTGCAGTTCGACGCCCTCCTCGGTGGGTTCGAGGATCACCGCGACGCTGGTGAAGGTCGCCTGCGGGCTGGTGGCCAGTGCCCGCACCAGCCCGCCGGACGCCGGCGGGGTGGGCCACTGCCGCACCCAGAAGCAGGTGTGCACCAGGCGGGTGGAGTGCCAGGTGGACCATTCCTCGCGGGCCGGCTCGGTCCGGGAACGCTCCGCGGTGGGAGTCAGGTCGCACGAGTGGGCCAGTGCGTCGAGCATCCCGTCGGCGTCCAGGACCTGGGTGGCCACGCCGGCCCGGTCCATCGCCCGGCTGGCGCGCCGGATCAGGCCGGCCACGACGGCCGGGGCCTGCCTCGACTCGTCGGGACCGCCGACGCTCGCCCGGGCCAGCGCCCGCGAGTCCAGCCGTACCGCGATCCACGCGGTCTGGTTGGCCGGCACGGCACCGTACCGGCTCAGCAGTTCGTGGTAGGACGCGGCGCACCACTGCTCGGGGTCGAGTGCGGTGGTCGGCGCCGGGGTCGTGTGCAGGACCACCTGGACCACGGCGCCGGGCTGTTCGGAGTCGGAGATCAGCCGGGCCAACCGGCCGAGCGGGACGTCGGCGACGATGTCGCCGCGCAACCCTGGATGCGGTACCAGTGCCGCGATCGCGAACCAGCCGGCGCTGTCGGAGCCGATGCCGACCGGTGCGCCGTCGGCGGCGGACACGTTGGCGACCTGCAGGTCCGCAGCCAGCGTCCGCAGCGCGCGCAGCCGCGGGTCGGGCAGCCGGTCGGGAACCAGGCCGTGCCGGTGCCGGTAGCTCCACGACAGCGCCACCCGCTCGGTCCACCACCGGCCCCCGGTCCGGCCCAGCGCGATGACCGCGACGAGCAGGCAACCGGCGGAGACCACCACCAGTGTCCACAAGGGACTCCGGACGGTCGCTATCGGCAGCATCACCAGCAGCTCGACCAGCAGGAGCCGGGCCAGGCTGAAGGTGCCCAGGTATCCGGGCCGGGACCGCGCGACAAGGACGGGCGGGCCCGCCGCGGTCGGCGGCGGGGCACCCACGCGCGCGGCCGCTCGGATCGTGGAGGAGGCCTCCGTCATCGCATCCGGTCCCCGTCGTCTCGCAGCATCGTCCAGGTTCTCCGCCATCATAGAGAGAAACCTCCCCCTCGCGCCGCCGCCCGCAGCCGGCCCGGGGCGGGGCCGCGCGAGCGAAGCGGGCGCCGGTTACCGCCAGCAAGCCCAGCTAGCGTATTTCGAAGGGTGTCACTACCGGATCGACGCCGGAGACATCCGTGGTGGACTGCCAGGCAGCCCGCCTGGCCACCGGCAGGCAGGTGCCGGCCAGGTGCGGGCGGACCTCGGACACCTGGCCGGATTCGACCAGGTCGGTGGCGAGCCGGCGCAGCGCCTCCGGCGGCGGCCGCAGTCCGGACCAGAACGCTTCCATGTCGCCGGCCAGGCGGTGCAGCAGCGTGTCGCGGATCCGCTCCGGAGTGTCCTCGTCGTCGGCCCGGGGATCGTCGTCGTCCCAGTACCAGACCGATCCGGCGTCCTCGCCGTCGAGCTTGACCAGGAGCAGGCCGCCCTGCACGTACCCGATCGCCAGGAACTGCGGTGTCAGCCGGTCCCGCAGCCAGGCGTTGGCATACCACAGCTCCTGCAGCCGGTCGGTGCGGGCCAGGCCGAAGAACGGCTGGTCGACGACGAAGCCGAAGCCGGCCTGTACGCCGGGCCGCACCGGTACCGCCCCGTTGGTGGCCGCGAGGAACTCGCGGTACCGCGGCGGGAGCGGGTACCCGAAGTGGCGGCCGAGTTCGTCCAGCGCGTCGTCCGCCACCGACCCCATCGAGTCCAGCTCCATCGTCGCGCCGTCCTCGTCCACGCGCAGCCCGTCGTCGAGGTCGCCGAGCCAGGTGGTGACGCCACCGAAGTGCCGGTACGCGCCGTGCAGGTCGATCGGTACCAGCGCGCACCGCCGCTCCCCGGCCACGTGCGCCCACGTCCAGCCGGGCGGCGTCAGCACGGTACCGGCCGGCGCCGCGGCGTCCTCCCACAGCGGGTCCCCGTCCAGCGCCATCCGCAGGTTGGCCGCGAGGACGTGGGCCACGCGCACCTCGTCGCGGGTACGACCGGGCTCGGGTGCGGGCAGGTCCACCATGGCGCGCGCGTACAGCAGCCAGTCGGGCGCGCCGGACGGCGTCACGAGCAGGCCCTGCCGGTAGCGCACCCGCAACACCGGCGAACCGGGGTGGATGACGCGCAGCGCGAACCGCGCGCCGGGAGGGGATGCGGGGGCCATGAGCGGGCAGACTACCCGGCCCGGCGGGTCGGCAAGACAATCGACCAGCATGGAAGAATGATCCAGTGACTGGACGCCAACACAGCATCCTCCGCCGCATGGCGGTCTTCGTCTCGGCGATCATGCTTGTGGCAGGGTGCACCTCGGGGAAAGGTACGGGTCCGACGCCGGGCGGCAACCCCAGGCCGACGTACAGCCTGGACCTTCCGCCGCTGCCGCCCACCGGCCCGTTCCAGGTGGCCCTGATCGTGGAGGCTCCGGGGGTCAAGAGCCTCAACATCGGGTACACGATCGGCGTGGGGCGGTCGGGCTTCCACCCGACCGTCGACGCGAAGGTGCCGTGGAAGGTCGAGACCGTGGTCGGCCCGACCTCCACCCTGCTGCTCGACCTCGTGGTGGACGCCGGTGAACAGCCCGGTCAGATCGGCATCTCCTGCGTGATCATCGTGGACGGCAAGGTGGTCGTGCAGCACGCGAACTTCCGCGCGGTCGTCTGCCACTACGCCTTGTGACGGACGGACGCACTAGTGCCCGCCGAGGGTGGGCTTGGGTTCGACTTCACCGGTGCGCTCCGGCTGGTTGGCGAGCACCGTGCCGCCCGGCGTCTCCACCGAGAAGGCGTCCTCGTCGCTCACCGGCACCGGCGCGCCGCTGCCCTGGTTGAGTTGCAGATCCCTGGCGACCCGGTCCCGGGCCGCCTGCTCGCGGGCGCCGCGGCGCGCGGACAGCGCGCCGTCGGCGGTGAGGCGTCCCCGGCCCCGGCCACGGCCACGGCGGCGTTCCGCGTCGGCGGCCCGGCGTGCGGCGGCCCGGCCGAGCACCGGCGCGGTGCCGCCCGCGCCCGGTTCCCCGGCGAACTCCTCGGTCCACGACGGCACGCCACCGGCCGTTTCCGAATCGCGCGCGCGGTTGCCGACGACCGGTGCCGACGGCGGTGGCGTCAGGGCGTCGCCGTGCTCCATCCACTCCGCACCGTCCATCACGGGCCCGCCCGGTGTCGCCTGGCCACCCGTGGGCTGCGAACCGCGGAGCCCGCCGCCCGGCGGGGTCGTCCCGCCCGTGCCGCGCCTGCTGGACTTGCGGCCACCGAGTACCGGCGCGGTCACCCCGGGTGGGGGTGTGCCGACACCCGCGACGGGCAGGCCGCCGCCCGGCGTACCCGATGCCCTGCGGTCACGCCGCTCGGACTGCCGGCCGACCACGGGCGGTGACATGCCGGCCGGTGGTCCGGCGAAGGCGTTCGGACCGTCCATCTGCGACACACCGTCGGGGGTGCGCCCGGGCTCTGCGCGCCGCTTGCCGCCGCCGGCTCCCGGTGGGGTCAGTGGAGTGCCGCCCGGCCCCGCCGCGTTGTTGCGCAGGACCCCGGACCCGCCCGGCTTTTTCTTGGTGTTGGGCTTCGACCCGCCGAGGGGCGGGGTGAGCGGGGGGCCGCCCGGGTTGGGCGCGCCGATGACGCCCGGTGCCACCGGAAGGCCGCCCGCACCGGGGAAGGCGCTGAGGTTGGACATGTTGGTGGGCATGCCCGGTGCACCGCCGGGGCCCGTGCCGGGACCGGTGCCGGTCAAGCTCGGCACCACCGGGAGGACCGGAGGTGCCGGCGCGCCGCCGGGCAGGCCCGCGGGTAGGGCGGGCGGTAGCGGTGGCGGCGCCAGGCCGGGCGGCCCGCCGGCGAGCCCGACCGGAGCGGTGGGCAGCGCGGGGGGTGGCGGGGGCAGCGGTGGGGCCGGCGGTGGCGGCGGGGGCGGTGGCGGTGCGGGCGTGCCGCCGGGGACGTTCGGCAGCCCGAAGTAGTCGGCGCCGCTGGCGACGACCGAGTCGCTCGGTCCCTCGTAGACGGTGGCGCTGGCGCCGTTCAGCCCCGGCCACGCGACATTCCAGTACGCCTGGGCCATGTTGTGTTCGAGCTGGCGCGCCTCGGCGCCGAATTGCCGCTCGATCTCGGTGATCCCGGTGACGTACTTGTCGTGCAGTTGCGCCGGTGACAGGCCGGACCCGCCGTTCACCGCCGGTCCCGGGCGCGGCCTGGGCGTCGGCCGGTTGGACGGGATCGGCTGCGCGTAGGGGTCCGCGTCGAACCGCGTCTTGAACCCGCCGACCGCGTCGGTGTACCGCTGCCACAACTGCGCCATCTGCAGCTGGTAGTACTCGATCTCGCCGGCGAGCGCCGAGATCCCGGTCGCGTTGCTCTTGGCGGACTCCATCCAGTCGTGGATCGACTTCAGCGAGGCGCCGGGCCCGCGCGCGAGGAAGACGGTGGACGCCTTCGACTGCCAGCTGTCCAGGAGCGGATTGGTCTGCGTCGTCAGGTAGTCCACCACGCCTTGCAGCGCGTTGTGGATGTCCGTCCACTGCTGCGCCATGTCGTGCATGTCGCGTGCGGACTGGGAGTTGATCCGCTTGCGTACCCGTTCGATGGTGTCGGCGTTGATCTTGTCTTGGCTCAGGTCCGTCTTGCCCGGGTCGAGCGTCGGCGTGTAGTCCGGCGAGTTGGAGATCGACGGGTACCGGCTGATGTTCCCGTCGCCGGTCTTGTACGCCATGTGGCGGGCCTGGATGAGATCGGTGTTGCCGGCCGTGGTGTAGCCGTAGTAGGGATCGTTGGGCACGCCGCTCACCAACCGTACTGTGGCAGGTTGTACTGGTTCTCGGCCTGCTGCACCGGGCCCTGGTCGGCCGTGCTCCCACTGTGCGGGTGGGTGGTGACCGTCGCGGTGGTCGCCTTCCCGTCCGGCCCGGGGCGCGTCGTGTCCACCGTGACGCTGCCGTCGGCATTGTGGGTGCTCACCACCGTCACCTGCTGGCCGCCCTGCGACTCCACCGACACCTCGGTCTGCAGCCCGCTGCCGTTGGTGCCCTTCGTGGTGGAGCTGCTCCCGATCACCTTGCCGTTGGCATCGGTGTACGCCATGGTGGAGGTCGTGCCGGCGACGCCCGGGAAGGTGGACGGCATCCCGTAGGTGCTGGTCCGCGACGATCCGTCCTGATAGATATAGATCGTCGAGTACCCGAGGGGAACGCGCGTCGTGATGAACGCGTCCATGCCCAGCGCCGCCATCGACATCTGCGGCGCCTTCGCGGCCGCCTCGGCCGCCTGCTCGGAGTAGGTCTGGTCGTGCCCCTTGAGGCCGGCCGGCTTGTGCGCCAACGGGTCGCCGAACGCGAAGTCGATGACGCCGATGTCCTGCGCGGACTGGACGTCGCCGTTGCGGTAGGCGGTGGCGATGACCGCGGCGGCCGAACCGATGAAGTGCAGCCCGCTGGTCAGTTCCCTGGCGAACGTGGCGAAGTCGGTCGAGGCCTGCATCATGATGCCCGCGATGACCGCGCCCTCCGCGAAGGTGCCGGCGTCGGTCGGCGTGGTCAGCGACTGGACCAGCGGCGCCAGGTTGCCGATGTGCTCGATGACGTGCAGCGTCTGCATCTGGCCCTTGGTGGCCAGCTCCAGGCCGTACTTGCGCAATGCGTCCGGGTCAACATGGACCGAACTGGCGTCCCCCATTTCGCCTCCTGATCTATGTCCACGTGATCTGCGTTCAGGGTACCGGGTCACGCCAACCCGCGTCACTTCCGATCGATCACCGTGCCCGTGGATCAGCCGCCGCCCAGCGCCTCACCGGCCCCGTCGGGGTGCAGTTCGTGCACGTCACCGGACTCGACGAGCTGGGCGACCAGGGTGAGCAGCAGCTTGGCCGGATTGCGCAGCGCGGCCCAGAACTCGTCGATGTCCGCCGCGCACCGGTGCAATAGGTGTGCGCATATGTACGCGGCGTCGAACGCGTCGTCGTCGCGGAAGTCGTCGTCGTCCCAGTACCAGATCGAATCGGTACCGGCACCGCGCACCTTCACCGCGATCATGCCGCCCTGCACGTAGCCGATGGCCAGGAACTCGTCGGTGAACCGGTCGGCGAGCCAGTTGTTCGCACCGATCAGGTCCTGGTGCCGGTCGTCGCGGCCCAGGCCGAACAGCGGCTGGTCGGCGACGAATCCGGCGCCGGACAGCACGCCGACGTGTACCGGCTCGCCGCCGTTGGTGCGCGCGAGGTGGTCGCGGTACCGGGGCGGCAGCGCCATGCCCAGGTGGGCCTCCAGGTCGAGCAGGACGTCCGCGGGCACGGTCTGCAGGGGCCGCACGCCGGTCGGGCGCGGGTCGTCGTCGAGGCGCATGCCGCGCCGCCGCCGGTCCACCGGCATCGTGCTCACCCCGCCCAGGTGCCGGTACGAGGAGTGCAGCTCGGCGGGTACCAGGACGACCTCCCGGCTGCGCGCCACGTGTGCCCAGCTCCAGCCGGGTGGCGTCTTGCGCACGTAGTGCTCGCGGGTGAACTCCCAGAGCGGGTCGCCGCGTACCGCCATCAGCTCGTTGGCCGCGAGCACGTCGACCACCCGCATCTCCTCCAGGGTCAGCTCCGGCAACGGCTCCGGCAGCGCGACCGTGGCCCGCGCGTACGGGCGCCAGTGCGGGAAGCCGTGCGGGTCGACCAGGATGCCGCGCGGGTACCGCTGCCGGACCAGCGGGGAGCCCGGGTGGATGATGCGGAACGCGTACCGGTGTCCCGGGATCATCCCGCTGGTCACAGGTCGACGTCGGGGTTGTCGGGGAAGTCGATGCCCAGCAACATGTTCGTGAGCGCCTCGTCGATCGTGCGGCCGGCGTGGTAGACGACGGGGCCGACCAGGTAGACCCGGCCGTCCTCGTCCACGGCGAGCGCGGCCATGCCCCGCTCGGCCTCGCCGACCTGGAACACCCGTTTGCCGATGCGCTCGCCGAGCAGTTGGACGTCGAACACGAACCCGGTCAGGTCGCCCTTGCCGTCGAGCGGGAAGATCCGGAAGTTCGTGGTGGCCATGGAGACCCCGGTCAGGCCGCCCGCCGCGGCCAGCCCACCGAACTCGCGCAGCACCGCCATGGCGGCGGGCGTGGGCCGGTACGGGGGGTATCCGTCGCGCTCGAAGGCGTTGTCGTAGTCGCGGGGCAGCGCCCGGGCCAGCCACTCGTCGACCTGCGCGGCGACGTCGCGGCCGGGGTACCAGCCCATCCGCAGCAGCGCGGCGTCGACCTCGGGCGGGAAGCGGTCGGGGTCGCCGGTGCTCGTCCGGCCCTGCCCGGCAAGGGCCTCGTCCTTGAGCCGGCGGCGCTGTTCGCTGCGCTGCCGGGTCGCCCGCACCGCGGCACCCACGGCGTCGTCGGGCACCGGCGGGCAGCGGTACTGCCGGTCCTTGATGAACCGGTGGAAGTCCGGCTCCGGGGCCACGTTGTGCTCGCGCAGGTAGTACTCGACCGACAACGGCCACACCCAGGTCCCGTCGGTGCGGTAGCCGACCGGCACCGCGACGCGCCGCTCGCGGTCGAAGCCGTCCGTGCCGTAGCTGTTGCTCTTGAGTACCGTCGTGCCGGCGCCCAGGTATCCCAGCAGCCGCTCGCGCTCGGCCGCGTCGGTGACGAAGCCGCGCTGCGGTGCGATGTAGGGCGTGCCGTCGCGGTTGACCCCGTCGACCGTCGCCGCGAACCGGAACCCCCCGACGGCGTTCGGCGTGTCGATCTGCACGAGGCGCGTCCCGTCGCTCGCCACGACGACCGGCTCCTCGGCCGGCCCCGTCCCCTCGGTCACATGTGTACGCTATCGCGTCCGGGCTGCCGCCCGCCTGTACGCTAGCGAGAACAACTGGACGGTGAAGCGTCACCCATCCCCTCATCCCGGTGGAGTCATGGCTCGCAACCTCGTTGTCTCCCCGACACAGCCCGGGGCCATTCCGACGATCGGCGACGCGCTCGAAGTCGCCAGCCCCGGCGCCACCATCACCATCTCGCCCGGCGAGTACCGCGAGGCGCTGCAGTTGGGCAGCAGCCACATCACGCTGGCGGCGGCGGGCGAGGCGGGCTCGGTGGTCATCGACGCCACCGGATCGCACGAACCCGCGGTGAGCAGCGAGGGTGGCGACGTCACCCTGCGCGGCCTGACGGTCAAAGGCGGCAACACCCATGCGGTACGGGCCAGCGGCGGCCAGTTGCGCATTGACAAGTGCGAGATCGTCGGAGGGTACGGAGCCGGCGTCACCGTCTGCGACGGCGCCACGCTCAACGCGCTGGACCTGAAGCTGACCGGCGGGCGCTACGGCCTGGTCGTCGAGGACGCCGGCGGCACCGTCGACAAGTGCGAGATCCGCGACGCGGTGGAGGACGGCGTCATCGTCCGGCTGGGTGCCGACCCCACCATCCGCAACAGCACGATCGTCGACTGCGGCTTCCGCGGCGTGTACATCTACCAGGCCGCGCGGCCGACGATCGAACGCTGCGACGTCTCCGGCGCCGGTGACGTCGGCATCTCGGTGGCCCACCAGAGCGCGCCCACCATCAGCAACTCCTGGGTGCACGACACCCGGGGCGTCGGCATCATGTTCGGCCGGGGCTGCCGCGGGCTCGTCGACTCGTGCACCATCGAGAACACCGCGCAGCCCGGCCTGTACCTGGAGGACGGCGCGACCCCCACCGTCCGGGAGGGCGCGACCGACGGCCACGGCGCGCCCAACGTGGGCATCAAGGCGGTCGAGGGCGCCACGCAGCAGGATCCGGAGAAGGTCGACAAGCTGCTCAGCGAGCTCGACACGATGATCGGCCTGACCCGGGTCAAGGAAGAGGTCCGTGCCCTCATCGACGAGATCCAGGTCAACGAGTGGCGGCGCAACGCGGGCCTGGCCGTCGGCGGGGTGAGCCACCACCTGATCTTCACGGGCGCGCCGGGCACCGGTAAGACCACCGTGGCCCGCATCTACGGGCAGTTGCTCAAGGCGCTGGGCGTGCTGCCCAACGGGCAGTTCAAGGAGGTCGCGCGGCGCGATCTCGTCGGGCAGTACATCGGGCACACCGCGGAGAAGGCGACCAAGGTCTTCGAGGAGGCGATGGGCGGCGTGCTGTTCATCGACGAGGCGTACACGCTGTCCCGCTCCAGCGGCGCCACCGCCGACTTCGGCCAGGAGGCGATCGACACCCTGGTGAAGCTCATGGAGGACCACCGCGACGCGGTGGCGGTCATCGTCGCCGGGTACACGAAGGAAATGGTCGATTTCCTGGACGCCAACTCCGGCCTGGCGTCCCGGTTCGCCAAGACCCTGGAATTCGAGAACTACGGCCCCGACGAGCTGGTCCTGATCGTGCAGCGCATCGCCCGCAACGACGACTACCTGCTCGAATCGGGGCTGGACGACGCGCTGCTGGAATGGTTCGCCCAGGTCAAGCGCGACCAGAACTTCGGCAACGCCCGCGAGGCGCGGCGGCTGCTGGAGGGCATGCGCAAGGCCCAGTCCGGCCGGCTGCGCGCGCTTGGCCGCATGCCCGACCGCGACGACCTGCGCACCCTGGTCCTCGACGACCTGCTCTCGGCCACCCGGTAATCTCGGGAGCGTGACAGGTACCCGGGAACTGGACGACATCCTGCAGCGTGCCGCCGGTGGCGGGCGGATCAGCCCGGACGAGGCGCTGCTGCTCTACACCGATGCGCCGTTCCACGCGCTGGGCGAGGCGGCCGACGCGGTACGGCGCCGCCGGTACCCGGACAACATCGTCACCTACATCATCGACCGCAACATCAACTACACCAACGTCTGCGTCACGGCCTGCAAGTTCTGCGCCTTCTACCGGGCGCCGAAGCACGACGAAGGCTGGTCGCACCCGATGGAGGAGATCCTGCGCCGGTGCGGCGAGGCCGTCGACCTGGGCGCCACCCAGGTGATGCTCCAGGGCGGCCACCACCCCGACTACGGCGTCGGGTACTACGAGGAGCTGTTCGCGGGCGTGAAGCGGGCGTACCCGCAGCTCGTGATCCACTCGATCGGCCCGAGCGAGATCCTGCACATGTCGAAGGTGTCCAACGTCTCCATCGCGGAGGCGGTACGGCGCATCAAGGCGGCCGGCCTGGACTCGATCGCCGGTGCCGGAGCGGAGATGCTCCCGGACCGGCCGCGGCAGGCGATCGCCCCGCTGAAGGAGTCCGGCGCGCGCTGGCTGGAGGTCATGGAGGTCGCGCACGGCATGGGTGTCGAGTCGACCGCGACCATGATGATGGGTACCGGCGAGACCAACGCCGAGCGCATCGAGCACATCCGGATGATCCGCGACGTTCAGGACCGTACCGGAGGTTTCCGCTCGTTCATCCCGTGGACGTACCAGCCGGAGAACAACCACCTCAAGGGCCGCACCCAGGCGACCAACCTGGAGTACCTGCGTTTCGTCGCGGTGGCCCGGCTGTTCTTCGACAACGTCAACCACCTGCAGTCCTCCTGGCTGACCACGGGCAAGGACGTGGGTCAGTTGTCGTTGCACATGGGTGTCGACGATCTCGGTTCGATCATGTTGGAGGAGAACGTCATCTCCAGTGCGGGTGCCCGGCACCGGTCGAAGCTGACCGAGCTGGTGTGGATGATCCGTACGGCGGGCCGGATCCCCGCCCAGCGGGACACCGTGTACCGCCGGATGACTGTGCACTGGACGCCGGCCGATGACCCGACGGACGAGCGGATCGTGTCGCATTTCTCGTCGATCGCGCTGCCCGGCGGCGGCGCCGGATCCCGGACGG
>JBBWZQ010000422.1:0-11543 GCA_039649115.1 Micromonosporaceae bacterium
CGGCGTCCCTGCCGCCGGCCGCACCCGCCCCGCTGCCGGACCACCCGCCGCTGCCGGCCGGCCAGCCCGCCGGCTGGACGCTGGTCTTCGCGGACGAGTTCGAGGGCAGCCGGCTGGACACCGCGAAGTGGGCCGACCAGTCCAGCGCGGAGTCCGACGACGGGCACGGCAACCTGCCCAACCACCAGCTCGAATGGAACCAGGCCGGCAACTGCGTGGTATCCGGCGGGGAACTGGCGATGGTCGCGCGGCGGGAGGCGGTCGCCGCGCCCTCCGGTGCCCGGTATGCCTGGACGTCGTGCCTGCTGTCCACGGCTGCGTCCTTCGCCTTCCGCTACGGATATGTGGAGGAGCGGGCGATCCTGCCGTGGCAGGCGGGGTTCTGGCCGGCGTTCTGGACCTGGCAGCCGCCCGGCATCGACCGGCAGATCGAGACGGACGTCTACGAACTGCACACCGCGAACCCGCGCCAGCTCCTGCTGACCCAGCACTCCGGCACCGGCGGCGGCTGCCAGTGGCGGCCCCGGTTCGACCCGGCGACCGGCTGGCACACCTACGGCGCCGCGATCGGGCCGGCGGGTACCGCGTGGTATGTGGACGGAGCGCGGGTGTGCCACACGGCGGCCACGTCCGACGGCGCCAGTACCCTCGTCTCCAACCTCGCGGTGGACGGCCGCGGCGCGCCCGCGGCGTCCACCAGCACGGCCGTCAAGCGGGTCGACTACATCCGGGCCTGGCAGAGCTAGCTGGCCTCATCTCAACCAGCCGCTCTTGCGGGCGATGCGGATCGCGTCGAGGCGGTTGCGGGCGCCGGTTTTCATGATGACCGCGGACAGGTAGTTGCGCACGGTGCCCCGCGACAGGTGCATGCGGTGGGCGATGTCGGCGACCGTGTCCCCCTGCGCGGCGAGCCCCAGCACCTCCCACTCCACGGTGTTGACCACCTTCTCGGTGCCGAGCGAGAGCACCTGCAGCCGCGGATCGACCACCCGCTCGCCGGTGGCCACCCGCGCGATCACCTCGGCCAGCAGCGGCGCGGGGGTGTCCTTGACGGCGAAGCTCAGCTCGCGGGCCCGGCGCCGCGGCGGCAGCATGCCGCGCTTGTCCGGGTCGGCGAGCACGAGAAAGGCGCACCCCGGGATCTGTGCCTTGAGCTCGGCGACCACGGGGAGGATCTGGCTGACCATGTAGTCGGTGTTCAGCACGACGACGCGGGGCCGGAAGGAGCCGGCGAGCGTGACGGCGTCGTCGACGTCGACGCGGCCGACCACCGCGATGCCCTCGATCCCGTGCAGCCGTTCCGGCAGCCGGTCTCTGCTCGACTGAGAGTCTTCGATGACCAGGACCCGGATCAATGTGGCCTCCGAATCTCGTCCGTGCACCCAACCTTAGGGCAAGAGGGCCGGCGCTCCGATCGCCCATCGGACAGCAGCGCGACGATATCCGGGTATTTCTCGTACCGTCAGACGTACCCGACATGAATGTCTCCGGTGCCCGTCGTCGCCACGATCGAACGGGGACTCGCCCCGTCCTGCGCGACCTTCACCTGCACCGATCCGGTGCCGGTACCCGTTTGCACCCGGTACCGGTCGCCCGCCGGTACGGCCACCCGGACGTCCCCGGTGCTGGCGGCCGCCCGTACCCACGACGGCGGCCGGACGAAGCTCAGGTCGATCCCGCCCGTACCGGTGTGCACCTCGACCCGGTCGGCGAACAGGCCGGTGCCGGTGACGTCACCGGTCGACGTGAACAGGGCCAGGTCGCCGTGCCAGCCGCGCAGCGCGACGTCCCCGGTCGAGGTGTGGCTGGTCACGCTCGCCAGCACCGGCAACCGCAGCGTGTAGTCGACGCCGCACCCCGGACCGAGCGAGACGGCCGGGCACCGGGTGGTGATGCGCAGCGTGCCGCCGTCCCACACCTCGTGGATGACCGGCTTGGACCACGACCACGACAGGTGCCGGTGCACCGCCACGCCCGGCCCGCCGGGCACCAGGATCACGTTGCCGGTACCGACGTCGAGCACGACCTGCCGGACCGGCCGCCGGTACACCTGGTCCTGCACCTCGGTGCGGCGGGCCAGCCAGGACGCCGCGGTCAGCGTGCCCGCGGCCAGCACGAGCACCGCGAAGACGGTACCGGCGACCCGCCAGCCGACGGATTTCTTGACCTCGACGTCCATGATCCCCCGATCAGGCCCGCAGGAATCGCAGCACGGCCAGCACCCGCCGGTGGTCGGTGTCCGCCGGCAGCAGGTCGAGCTTGGTGAAGATGCTGTTGACGTGCTTCTCGACCGCGCTGGGCGTGACGGTCAGCGCGGCGGCGATGGCGGAGTTGGAGCGGCCCTCGGCCATCAGGCGCAGCACGTCGTGCTCGCGCGGCGTCAACCGCTGCAGCGGGTCGCTGCGCCGCCGCAGCAGCAGTTGCGCGACGACCTCCGGGTCCAGCGCCGCGCCGCCACCGGCCACCCGGCGCAGCGCCTCGATGAACTCGGCCACGTCGGCCACCCGGTCCTTGAGCAGGTACCCGACGCCGCCGCCGGCGTCCGAGAGCAGTTCGGTCGCGTACCGCTCCTCGACGTACTGGGACAGCACCAGCACCGCCACCCCGGGCCACTGCCGGCGCAGTACCAGCGCCGCGCGCAGCCCTTCGTCGGTATGGGTCGGCGGCATCCGCACGTCCACGATGGCCACGTCCGGCCGGTGCTCCTCGACCGCGCGCAGCAACAGGTCCGCGTCGCCGACCGCGGCCACCACCTCGATGTGCGCCGAGGCCAGCAGCTGCGTCACGCCCTCGCGCAGCAGCACCGAGTCCTCCGCGATCACGACTCGCACGGCAGCTCCACCTCGATGACTGTCGGGCCGCCGGGCGGGCTGTCCACGCGCAGCACACCGTCCACCGAGGCGGCCCGCTGTGCCAGCCCGCGCAGGCCGCTGCCGGTCTGCGTACCGGCGCCGCCCACGCCGTCGTCGGCGACCCGGACCAGCAGCCGGTCGCCGGTGCGCCGCACGGTCACCTCCACCTGGCTGGCTCGCGCGTGCTTCGCGACGTTGGCCAGCGACTCGGAGACCACGAAGTAGGCGACCGCCTCGACCGTCGGCGAACACCGGTCCGGGACGTCGACGCGCAGCCGCACCGGCAGCGGCGCCCGGGCGGCGATCCCGGACAGCGCGGCGTCCAGCCCGCGGTCGTCCAGTACCGCCGGGTGCAGCCCGCGGACGAAGTCGCGCAGTTCGGCGAGTGCCTGCTTGGCCTCGTCGTGCGCGCGGGCGATCGCCTGCCGGGCCTCCGGCGGGGCGTCGGCCAGCTCGGCGCGCGCCATGCCCAGGTGCAGCGCGAGGGAGACCAGCCGCTGCTGGGTACCGTCGTGCAGGTCGCGCTCGATCCGGCGGCGCTGCGCGTCGGCCGCGTCGACCACCCCGGCCCGGCTGCTCGCCAGCGCCTGCATCCGCAGCGACAGCGCCTGCGCCCGGCTCGGACCCAGCAGCACGCGGGCCGTCGCCGTGTCCACATTGGCCACCGCGCGGGACAGCCGGGGCGCGGCGGCCAGCAGCAACAGGCCGGCCCCGGTCAGCGCCGCGAGGATGGCCGGCGCGCGCATCGGCAGGTCGAAGCTGCCGCGCCGCGGCAGCAGGCCCGAATAGGCCACGACCGTGCTGCCGGCCAGCCCGCAGGACCAGGCCACCGACACCACGACGCTGCCGAGGACGCCGATGGGCAGGGCGACCAGGTGGTACCCGAGCTGCCGCCACAGCGCGCCGGACCGCAGCTCGGCGACCATCCGCCGGACCCGCGGGCCCTCCCGCCGCTCGCGCACGTCCGGGATCTCCACGCCCAGCAGGGACCGGAACCGGGAGCGCTGCATGGCGGTGAACCCGCGCACACTCAACAGCAGCAGCGGGGCGATGCCCAGGGCCAGGATCGCGGTGATCGCGAGGCCGGCGGTCAGCGCGGTGAACACCAGCGTGACGGCGAACGTCAGGATGCCCAGCGGCAGGCCCAGCAGCACGTGCGCGGTGGCCCACCAGCAGCCCGGCGGGAACACCGCGCGGGCCACCCTGGCAACTGACATGGGTTCACCGTAGGCGGCGGCATTGTGCCGGCCCACCCGGGCAGCGGCCGGATCCGGGGTGCGGACAACCTCAGGGCCAAGACGGGTGGCGGCGGTACCGACAAGAGTGGCCCCGCCGAGCAGCCTCGGTGGCAGGTCTCTCGCCGACTTAAGGAGCTTTCGATGCGAAACAGTGGCCCGATCGTCGGGGTGGCCCGCTGGAGCGCCCGGCACCGCTGGGCGGCCGTGGGTGGCTGGCTGCTCTTCGTCACCCTCGCGGTCGTCATCGGCGGCGCGGCCGGCACCAGGTCGCTGGACACCGCGGACACCGGCGCCGGCGAGTCCCGGCTCGCGGAGAAGGCGGTGGCCGGCGCCTACTTCAACGACAAGCCGACGGAGTCGGTGCTGATCCAGCCGCGCGGCGCGGGTGGGCTGTCCGCGGCGCAGGCGGCCGCCGTCGGCGGCGAGCTGCGCCAGGGGTACGGGACGGTCGGCGGGATCGGCTCCGTGGCCGACGCGGTGCCGTCCCGGGACGGGCACAGCTGGCTGGTCGTGGTCGCCCTCGACACCGGTACCCGGACCGGCGCCGACCGCACCACGTTCGCCAAGAGCCTGGTCACACCGCTGCTCGACGCCACCGCCCGGGTCGCCGCCCGGCACCCGGACCTGCGCGTGGAGCAGGTCGGCGCGGCCTCCCTCAACAAGGCCATCGGCACTCAGATCGCTGCCGACCTGCGCCGGGCGGAGCTGACGAGCGTGCCGCTGACCCTGCTCATCCTGCTGCTCGCGTTCGGCGCGCTGCTCGCCGCCGGGGTACCCGTCCTGCTGGCGCTCACCGCCGTGGCCAGCGCGCTCGGGCTGTCCAGTCTCGCCTCGCACCTGGTGCCCATGGACGACTCGGTGTCCAGCGTGGTGCTGCTCATCGGGATGGCCGTGGGCGTGGACTACTCGCTGTTCTACATCCGGCGGGAACGGGAGGAGCGGGCACGGGGCCACTCCTCCCGGGACAGCATCGAAATCGCCGCCGCGACCTCGGGACGGGCGGTCCTGGTCTCCGGCGTCACCGTCCTGATCTCGATGGCCGGCCTGTTCGTGGCGGGCAACGCGGTGTTCAGCTCGGTGGCCGTGGGCACCATGCTGGTCGTCGCGGTCGCCATGCTCGGCTCCGTCACCGTGCTGCCGGCCCTGCTGGCCCTGCTCGGCGACCGGATCGACCGCCCCCGCATCCCGCTGCTGCACCGGCTGCGCCGACCGGACCGGGAGTCGCGGGCGTGGGGCCTGGTGCTGCGCGGCGTACTCGGCCGGCCCGGCCTGTGCCTGGCGCTGGCCGCCGCCGCGCTGCTCGCGCTGGCGGTGCCGGCACTGGGTATGCGCCTGCGCCCGGTGACCGCGCAGGACCTGCCCCGCTCGGTGCCGATCCTGCGGACCTACGACCGGCTCAACGCGGCCTTCCCGGATCGCGGCGAGGCGCACACCGTGGTGGTCACCGCCACCGGTGCCACGCCGCTGCCCGGCGCCCGGGTCACCGCCGCGATCGGCGACCTGGCCCGGCAGGCCGGCGCCAGCGGGCTGTTCGCGACGGCCGGCAGGCCCGTGCCCCGCTTCTCCAGCGACCGGCGGGTCGCCGTGGTGGACCTGCCGATCCCGTACGCCGCCAGCGACCCGCGGGCGGGACGCTCGCTGGACCTGCTGCGCCAGCTGGTGCCGGCGACCCTCGGCCAGGTCCCCGGTACCTGGACCGGCGTCACCGGACGGGTGGCCGGTACCCGCGACTTCGCCGACCACCTCGCGGCCCGCCTGCCCTGGGTGTTCTGCTTCGTGCTCGGGTTGAGCTTCCTGGTGATGCTGCTGACCTTCCGCGCGCTCGGGGTGGCGCTGACCGCGATCGCCCTCAACCTGCTCAGCGTCGCCGCCGCGTACGGCCTGCTCGTCCTGGTCTTCCAGGGACACTGGGCGGAGCGCCCGCTCGGCTTCCACTCCAACGGCGGCCTGGTGTCCTGGCTACCGCTGTTCCTGTTCGTCATCCTCTTCGGACTGTCCATGGACTACCACGTCTTCCTCGTCTCCCGGATCCGCGAGGGGGTGGCCGCCGGACTGTCCACAAGGGACGCGGTACGCGCGGGCGTCACGCGCTCCGCCTCGACGGTGACCAGCGCGGCGCTCGTGATGGTCGCCGTCTTCGCCGTCTTCGCGATGCTGTCCCTGCTCACGTTCAAGCAGTTGGGCGTCGGCCTGGCCACGGCGATCCTGATCGACGCGACCGTGGTGCGCGTCGTGCTGCTGCCGGCGTCGATGGCCCTGCTCGGCCGGTACAACTGGTACCTGCCGAGCTGGCTGCGGTGGCTGCCGCGCGTCGGGTACGACCTGCCGGCCGCCGCACCCGCCGCGGCGCGGGTCCCCGTGCTCAGCGGACCCCGCGGGGGCGGAACTGGATGCTGATGCGCGGTCCGGTGGGGCGCGCGGTCTTCGGGACCGCGTGCTCCCACGTGCGCTGGCAGCTGCCGCCCATCACGATCAGGTCGCCGTGGCCGAGGTCGTGGCGCACCGGCCGGCCGCCCCCTCCCCCGCGCGGGCGCAGCAGCAGGGCGCGGGGCGCACCCACGGAGATGATGGCCACCATCGTGTCCTCCGTGGAACCGCGCCCGATCGTGTCGCCGTGCCACGCGACGCTGTCCCGGCCGTCGCGGTAACAGCACAGGCCCACCGTGCGGAACGGCTCGCCCAGCTCACCGCGGTAGTGCTCGTCGAGCGCCCGGCGGGCCGCGTCGAGGGCCGGATCGGGCATCGGCTGGTCCTCGTCGTAGAAGCACAGCAGCCGGGGCACGTCGACGACCCGGTCGTACATCTGCCGGCGCTCGGCGCGCCACGGTACGCCGTCGCGCAGCCGCTGGAACAGGGTGTCGGCGCCGCGCAGCCAGCCCGGCCGCACGTCGATCCACGCGCCGTTGCCCAGGGTGGTGCGGCGCACCGAGGCGTCCAGCGGTCCGGGCTCGACCTCGTCGCCGGCATCCAGCAGGGAGGCCTGGAATGCTGTTGTCACAGGCTCGACTCTACCCCACGACCGAACACGTGTACGAGCACCCCGCGGAGCTACGCGGCGTCCCGCTGTCCTTCAAGCGCGTGCAGCGCCCGGGTGGCGGCGTCAAGATGGTGGTGCAGTTCGACCACCGGGTCGGCGTCGGTCTCGGCATCCCGTGCCAGGCCCTCGGCGATCCACAGCCGCACCAGCGCGCTCCACGACATCCGACGCCGCTGTGCGACGGCGCTGATCTGAACGAACATCGCCAGCGGAACGCGCAGCGACTTTCCGATCTTCATGTCGCCGTCGGGGTGGCCGGTGGGCTGGATCGGTTCGTGGCTGACGCGGGCTTTCCCGCGGGCGACGTCCTCGCCGGCGAGCCGCCGGGCGAGTAGGTCCTCGGTGTCCTTGCCGTTCATCGTTCCTCCTGCCCGAAGGCATTGGTCCAGTTGGCCTTGCCGACGAAGCCGGCGTCAAACGCGACGAAGATGTTCCACGCGCCGTCGTCGGGGTCCTCCCGCAGCCAGATTTCGATGAGCGTCCCGCCCGGCGTGCGGGCCAGGACCGCGAGCACGTCGTCGGCGACGGGCGCCAGCAGCCGGGGTCCCGGTCCGGCCAGCGCCTGGTGGACCTCGGCCGGGTCGAGCCCCTGGGCGAGGACTCGCTGGTAACCCTCCGGGTTCCACTCGAACCTCATCATCACATGATCGAGTGTATTACACTCTGTGGAAGCGCGGAACCGGGTACCGCCAGACGGCCACCCGGCCGGCGCGGGTCCGGCAGGCCAGCAGGTCGCCCGAGATCGCGCACGACCGCCAGTCGACGCCGGTCACGTACCCCACCGGGTGCGCCGCGGCGGCCAGCGGCGCGAGCCAGTACCGGTCCGGGCGGCGCGCGTCCGGACGCCGGAGCAGCGCCGGTCGCGCGGGATCCCCGGGACCGGCGTCAGCCAGGACCAGCTGCGTCCACTGTGGATCGACCAGCCACAGGAGCCGCCCGGTGTACGCGTCGAGCACCGCCGTCTGCGCGGCGCCGTACGCGAGCAGCCGCCGGCCGTCCAGCGGGCCGGCGTACTGCCACCGGTCGGTGCTCCAGCGGACCGCGCCGGTAGTCCCGTCCACCGCGCGGATGCCCTGTGCCGAGCCGAGGCACAGCAACTGTCCACAGGGGAACGACTCGCCCAGCAGGTCCCCGGTGATCGTCCAGCGCCGCGCCAGCGTGTTCATGTCGAACCCGGTCAGCCACCCGGTGCCGGCGTTGCGCCGGTGCGCGACGAGGAACTGGCCGCCGAGCACCTGCACCGGCAACCGCCCGGCCGACGGCGCGGGCGTGCCGCCCGCCGGTCCCGGGGTCAGCACGACGTCACCGACCAGGCTGCCCAGCTGGCCGCTGGCCAGCACGGCGCCGGTGTCCTCGGCCAGCAGGTCGGCGGCGCCGTCGGCATCGGTGACGAGCAGGCCGCCGGACCGGTCCGGCGCGTGGGACACGCCCACGTCGGCCTGCCGCGGCACCGGGCGGGACCAGACCGGTCGCCCGGTGCGCACCAGCACCCATCCCAGCTCGTCGGTGCCCGCGCCGGCCGGCCAGCGCAGCAGGGCGCGCCCGCCGGCCGGGATGTCCACAATGGACGCGCCCGGGCGGGACCACAGGACCGCACCGGTCGACGAGTCCAGCGCGACCAGCCGGCCGGTGCCGCCGGCGTCCTCGCTCGCCAGCAGGACCCGCGCGCCGGCGAGGACCCGGAGCACGGTGACCGGCATGCTCATGCGCACCCGCCACCGCCGGCGGCCGCCGGGCAGCGCGTACCCGGAGACGGTGGGCGGGTCGTCGCGCGCGACGTACAGGTCGCGGGGGGTGACCCCGATCGCGGTGGCTCCCCGGGCCGGTACCGACGCCAGCGGGACGAGCGCCGGGCGGGCCGCCACCGCACCGCCACCGCACAGCGCAGGCGCGAGCAGCGCCACCAGCACCGCGACCAGCGGCGCGATGGTCCGGCGCGGGTACCGGCCCGGCGTCACACAGCGGTCCTCGTCCAGGTCGATCAGCACGTCCGCCCCATCCCGGCAGCCGGGTCCCGCGGTCAGTCGCGCAGGATGCGGCCCTGCGCGTCGGTGCCGCCGTTGGCGAGGACCAGCACCCCGTCGACCAGGCCCCAGAAGTGCCCGAGGCCGCAGGTGAAGAGGGTGACGAGCAGCTGGGCCACGCCCATGCCGATGTGTCCGGTGTAGAAGCGGCCGACGCCCAGGCCGCCGAGCGCGATCCCGAGTACCCCCGCGACGATCTTGCTCTTGTCGGACAGCGGGCGGCCGTACGCGTCGTAGCGCGGGTACCCGGGCGGCGGGTAGCCGGGGGGCACCTGGTAACCGGGGGGCACCTGGTAGCCGCCGGCATAGCCCGGGGGCCCGGCGGGCTGCGGGCCGTACCACGGCGCGGGCAACGCTGCCGCACCCGGCGCGGGTGCGGGCGGGGCCTGCTCCGGGTCCGGCGGGAGGATCCGGGTCGGCTCGGCGTCGCCGGTCTGCTCTGGCATGGCATCAGGCTACGACGCAGGGTCCACTGCCAGCCGCCCGCCGGGCCGCCCGCGCGGAGCGGGCGGCCCGGGTCACCTACGGTGTTACGGCTTGATCTGGCTGATGCGGGTGTCCCAGTTGGCTAGTGCGGTGCGGGTGGCGCCGCAGCTGCCGAAGGGGGTGGTTTCGTATTGGGTCAGGGTGCAGGTCTGGCCGATGTATTGGCTGGCGATCCAGATGGTGTTGCCGTCGACGGCGGTGGCGCCGTAGTCGCCCCAGCGGGGGCGGATCGGGTCGCCGAACGCGTGGTAGCCGGAGAACCCGTCGGCCGGGCCGGCGCCCGCCTTGGCCAGGAAGATGGACCCGGCACCGGTACGCCCGTCGAAGGCGGCGTAGGCGGCCGACGGGTAGTAGCCGGCGCCGGCCAGGGTGAAGGTCATCACGCCTTTGCCGTCGGCGGTCAGTCCGATGGCCGGGTAGGTGAGGTTGTTGCCGGCCAGCCCGAGTTGTCCCTGCCGCAGCAGCCTCGCGGACAGCGAGTGGGTGTGCGAGTCGGGGTGCACGATGTACCAGCCGATGCCGGCCTTGACCGCGCCGCCGACGCTGAGCGCGGTGTCCAGCGCGCCGTACAGCTTGCCGCCGGTGTAGGTGACCTGCTGCATGCGGGTGTCGTTGCTGTCCAGCGCGTACGGCGTCTCCGGCGCGAACGGGTCGGGCGCGCCGAGCAGGAAGGTGGCGCAGGCGGTGTCGTTGAGGCACTGGCCCAGCGGGAACGGGCCGGGCTTCTGGTCGGCCGCCGGGGGCAGCGAGTAGGTGCTGACCCCGACCCGGGTGTCGTGCAGCGCCGGGGTCGGGGTGGCGGTGTCCAACGATCGGGTGTTGGTCAGGCTCCAGGTGACGATGCTGTTGGACACGTAGTCGTTGGTGGCGGTGGCCTCCTGCGCCGCGTTGGAGGACAGGAAGAACTCGGTGCCGTTCGCGTCGGCGGAGTAGTCGCCGCTGGTCGGGGACTGCGCCGGCCAGATGGTGAACCCGTTGAGCCCCCGGTCCGCGGCGGTGGTGTCGAACTGGGTGACCAGCACGTCGGCGTCGCCGCGGGCCAGGGCCCGCTTGGAGAATGCGTACAGCTGGGCGGAGTTGAACTGCGGGCCGAAGAACGAGTACTCGTTGGTCGTCAGGTAGAAGCCGTTGGCGTCCACCCCGAGGTGCGGGTAGTCGCCGATACACGGGCAGTGCGGGTGTACCGGGGTGCCGAAGGTGCCGTCATCGGTCACGTCCAGCCGGTAGATGCCCCAGGAGGCGGTGGGGTCCTTCGCCACCGCGATGTCCAGATGGTTGTCCCCGGTGAAATCACCCGCCGGGGTCACCTCCAACGTCAGGATGCTCAGGAAGAACGTCCTGGTCGTCGGGTCGTACAGGCAACTCGGGTCGGTCACGAACGGGCCCTGCACACCGGTGGCACGGTCGATCTGCGCCGGATACCCGAAGAAGGTGTTGAGGTCGACCACCCCGCTCTGCCCGGTGCCGTCGCTGTTGTACACCCGAAACACCGTGTTCAACGCCTCCACCACATGCCCGCCGCCCACACACAACCCCTGATCCGGCGGCTCCACACTGAACTGGTTGCCGCCGTTGGCGGTCCGCTGCGCCCGGTGGTTGAGACCATCGAAACTGGCCAGCAACGCAGGCCCGTTACGCACCACCCCACCCGCTACCGCCACCGCCGCCCCGCGAGCCTTCGCCGCCCGGGCCGCACCCTTCGGCGCCAAACTCCGACTCACCACACCGGCGGCCGCCGCGCTCGCGCCGGCGGCAGCGCTGCCCTGCGCCTCCGGACCGAACCCCTTACGGATCTCCGTCGACACCGACGCCGGCGCGCCACTACCCACCGGCACCGGCCTGTACGCCGCCGTACCCACCCTCTGCACATGCCGCACACTGCCGACCGGCGCCGCCGTCTTGCTGC
>JBBWZQ010000010.1:0-35503 GCA_039649115.1 Micromonosporaceae bacterium
CGAGGCGCTCGGCGTCGGCACGGTCGATCGGTTCGCCGGCAAGCGGCGAAATCTGAGGCATTGTCATTTCGGCCAGCGCAGTTCCCACGAAATCCATCCTTCCACCAACAGCATCGACCCGCCTGCATATCGCAGGACCGAATCGACAAATTTTCAAACCGCAAGGCCGAGGTCGGTCAGTGAGAATACTGAGCGGTAGTTCAGTCCCGCGGACCGCACGAGATCCCCCGCACCGCGATCCACGATCACTGCCACGCCCACCACCTCGGCTCCCGCTTGCCTCAACGCCTCCACCGCCGTCATAGCGCTCTTTCCGGTAGTAGAGGTGTCCTCGACGACGAGCACCCGGCGTCCCGCCACATCCGGGCCCTCAATCCGTCTTTGCAAGCCATGGACCTTCTCAGCCTTGCGAACGACGCACGCGTCCACCGCTCGGCCACGCACGGCGGCCGCGTGCAACATTGCCGTGGCGACGGGGTCCGCCCCCAACGTCAACCCGCCCACGACGTCGAACTCCCAGTCCGCGACGAGATCGAGCATCACTCGCCCAACCAGCGGTGCGGCAGCGTGATGAAGGGTGATTCGGCGGAGGTCCACATAGAAATCCGCCTCGCCACCCGAGGACAAGGCCACGCGGCCGTTTACCACAGCCAGTTCAGTGATGAGTTTACCGAGGTCGTCACGTTCGGTCATGCTGAAAAGCGTACTGGTCACGCGTTCGACGGACACGAACGCCCCGCTATTCCGGCAGTCACATTCTTCCAGTTCCGGGCGACTTGGGCCACCAGTACACCAACGACACGCCGGATACTGACGACTATCGTTGTGACAAGAGTCGCTTTCTTGACGATCGTGTCAGCGACTCGATGATCGGGTGCTAGAGCGCCGACGTATCCCAAACATTATTGGTTCAGATGCGTAATTTGTGCAAAAGGTCTACCGTTGGATGCGGCCGCGCGCGTCTTTTGACACGGTTCGTACCAGGCCCTGCGGCAGGTGCCGCAGGCCGAAGACCGCGACTTTGTACTTCCAGTCCGGCACGCTGACGATCTTTCCGCGCCGCAGATCGCGCAGGCCGTCCCGAACGACCTCCTCGGCGCTCAGCCACATCCAGTCCGGCATCATCGAGATGTTTATGCCGGCACGATTGTGAAATTCAGTACGGGTGTAGCCGGGGCAGAGCGCCATCACCCGAACCCGGGACGACCGGACCGACTCCGCGATCGACTGACTGAAGTTAGTCACCCACGCCTTGCTCGCCGAGTACGTCGAGCCGGGCATCGGCGTACCGAAACCCGCAACCGATGAAACGTTCACAATCTCACCCCGCCGCCGCTCCACCATTCCGGGCAGCGCCGCCAGGGTGAGCCGCATGACCGCGTGGACATTGAGCCGCAGCAGTCTCTCCTCGCCATCCACGGTCGACTGCAGGAACGGTGCGTTGAGACTGATCCCGGCATTGTTGACCAGCATGTCGACCGGTTCCGCCGGGTCCGCGAGCCGGGCCTCCACCCGCTCGCAGCCCTCGGTCGTGGACAGGTCGGCGGCCATCGGTACCACCGTCACGCCGTGCCGGTCACCGAGCTCCGCACCGAACGCGACCAGCCGCGCCTCGTCACGGGCGATCAGAACCAGGTCGTACCCCTCGACGGCCAGCCGCCGCGCGAACGCGGCGCCGATGCCGGCGGTCGCCCCCGTGACCAGTGCGGTCTTGGTCACCAGTGTCTCCTCGTGTGAAAGGTGCCGGATCGATGTGCTCAGGCGGTCGGCGGCGGGACCGGCGGCTGCCACGCCGCAGGCTGTTCGGGCTTACGGAAGAACCGGTTGGCGGCCGGCAGCGCGAGCAGGATCACCGTCGCGACCAGGGCGACGAGGGAGATGACTCCGATCGTGGTGAGCACCGGCTGGTACCACCCCGGCCAGGCGTTGTCGAGCGCCTGCTGGATCTCCTGGCCGCTGGGAGCGCCGTTGGCGGAGCCGGTACCACCGGTACTGAGGGCGGCCGAATTCAGCGCGAGGCCGGCGACGGAAATGCAGATGGACAGGCCGGCGACGATCCAGGTGATGATCCGGGCCGGATTCCTGCCCCGGCCGTCCAGGACCGCCAGTACCACGTACCCGACGCCCAGGAGCAGGCCGAACCCCACCGCGGAGGCGGCCGAGATCGCCACGAACATGTCCTCGGCGCCCTTCATGGGCGTCGCGACGAAGACCTCCCGGTACGCCTGCCTGCTCGCGCCCAACTGGCTGAGGGTGACGACGGCCGACAGGACCTGGGCCGCGGCGACCAGGCAGAGCAGCCAGCACGCGACGGTGACGACGGCAGGCCGCCTCTTCGGCTCCACCGGCGCGGCGTACGCCATCGACGTCTCCTCCCCGGGCGTCCCGGCGCCTCCCGGGACATCCGGCGGACACGGTATCCGGTGGAGATCGAATACGCGAGGCTGATCACATGGCCGTTCGGGTCTGTTTACCGGCGGGTCAGGCCGGCTCGTGCTGGGCGGCCGCGTACTCGGCGATCGTCGTCCGGTTCTTCACGCAGCCCGTGAAGGTCTCGACCGGGGAGCGGTCGCCGGCCAGCCGCTGCCACGCGTCCCGACCGGCCTGCCGGTCGCAGCGCGCCAGGAGGAATGCGGCGTACACCCGCCCGGCCGCCGATCCCCGGTCGAGCAGGCGCTCCAGCCGCGGTCGCAGCGCCGGCCCGCACTCGTCGGCCACGGCGTCGAACGCCCTGGTCACCGACAGCACCTCGCCGGCGAAACCGACTCCGCCGAACGCGACCACCTCGGCCTGCTCCAGTTCGCGCAGATTCCGCTCGAGCTCCTCCATGTCGCTCCCTTCGACGGCGATCCTGGACGCCTGCGCGTGCTGCGGGTCGCGCAGGCGTCCAAGATCCCTAGAGAAAACGGTCACGCAGCGCGGACCGTCAACGCTCTCTTGTCGTCGGCCAGGTCCACCACGACGCGGTCACCGTCGCGGACCTCACCGCCCAGCAGCGCCTTGGCCAACTGGTCGCCGATCGCGGTCTGGATCAGCCGGCGCAGCGGGCGGGCACCGTAGATGGGGTCATACCCATTACTGGCCAGCCAATCTCGCGCCGCGTCGGAGACGTCGAGGACCAGCCGGCGGTCGGCCAGCCGCCGGGCCAGCCGGGCGAGCTGGATGTCGACGATCGACTTGAGGTGGTCGCCGGCCAGGGCCGCGAACACCACGATGTCGTCGAGCCGGTTGAGGAACTCGGGCTTGAAGTGCTCGCGTACCACCGCCATGACGGCGTCCCGGCGCTGCTCCTCGTTCAGGGTCGGGTCGGCGATCACCTGCGAGCCGAGGTTCGAGGTCAGTACCAGGATCGCGTTGCGGAAGTCGACCGTACGCCCCTGGCCGTCGGTGAGCCGACCGTCGTCGAGCACCTGCAGCAGGACGTCGAACACGTCGGGGTGGGCCTTCTCGACCTCGTCGAGCAGGATCACCGAGTACGGCCGCCGGCGCACCGCCTCGGTGAGCTGGCCGCCCTCCTCGTACCCCACGTAGCCGGGCGGGGCGCCGAGCAGGCGGGCCACCGAGTGCTTCTCGGCGTACTCGCTCATGTCGATGCGTACCATCGCCCGCTCGTCGTCGAACAGGAACTCGGCGAGCGCCTTGGCCAGCTCCGTCTTGCCCACGCCGGTCGGCCCGAGGAACAGGAAGCTGCCGGTCGGCCGGTCCGGATCGGCGACACCCGCGCGGGCGCGGCGTACCGCGTCGGAGACCGCCGCCACGGCCTCGGCCTGGCCGATGACGCGGGCGCCCAGCGACTCCTCCATCCGCAGCAGCTTGGCGGTCTCGCCCTCCATCAGCCGCCCCGCCGGGATGCCGGTCCAGCTCGCCACGACCGCCGCGATCTCGTCCGCGTCGACCTCCTCCTTGAGCATCGCGCCGTCGGCCTGCAGCTGTGCCAGGGCCGCCTCGGCGACCTGCAGCTCCCGGTCCAGCTCGGGCAGTCGGCCGTTGAGCAGCTCGGCGGCCCGGTCCAGGGCGCCGTCGCGCTGGGCCCGCTCGGCCTCGCCGGTCAGCCGCTCCTTCTCCTCCTTGATGGTGGAGATCCGCTCGATGTGCGCCTTCTCGTTCTTCCACCGCTCGGTCAGCGCGGCCAGTTGCTCACGCCGGTCGGCCAGCTCGGCCTTGAGCGCCTCCAGCCGGCGCGCGCTGGCCGGGTCGGCCTCCTTCTCCAGGGCCAGCTGCTGGATGCGCAGCTGGTCGACGGTGCGCTGGATCTGGTCCACCTCGGTCGGCCGGGAGTCGATCTCCATGCGCAGCCGGGAGGCCGCCTCGTCGATCAGGTCGATCGCCTTGTCGGGCAGGAACCGGTCGGCGATGTACCGGTCGGAGAGCGAGGCGGCGGCAACCAGCGCGGCGTCGGTGATCCGTACCCCGTGGTGCACCTCGTAGCGCTCCTTGAGGCCGCGCAGGATGCCGATCGTGTCGACGACCGACGGCTCGCCGACGTACACCGGCTGGAAGCGACGCTCCAGCGCCGGATCCTTCTCGATCCGCTCGCGGTACTCGTCGAGGGTGGTCGCGCCCACCATGCGCAGCTCGCCGCGGGCCAGCATCGGCTTGAGCATGTTGCCCGCGTCCATCGAGCCCTCGCCCTTGCCCGCACCGACCACGGTGTGCAGCTCGTCCAGGAAGGTGATCACCCGGCCGTTGCTGCCCTTGATCTCCTCCAGTACCGACTTGAGCCGCTCCTCGAACTGGCCGCGGTACTGCGCGCCGGCCACCATGGCGCTCAGGTCGAGGCTGACCAGCCGCTTGTCGCGCAGGGACTCGGGCACGTCGCCGGCGACGATCCGCGCGGCGAGGCCCTCGACGATCGCCGTCTTGCCCACGCCCGGCTCGCCGATCAGCACGGGATTGTTCTTGGTGCGCCGGGACAGCACCTGGATCACCCGGCGGATCTCCGCGTCCCGGCCGATCACCGGGTCGACCTTGCCGTCGCGCGCCCGCGCGGTCAGATCTACGCCGTACTTCTCCAGGGCCTGGTACTGCTGCTCCGGGTCGGGGCTGGTGACCTTCCGGTCGCCGCCACGGATCTGCGGGAACGTGGCCACCAGGCTGTCCGAGGTGGCGCCGGCGTCCGTGAGGGTCTTGGCGACCGCGCCGCCGACCTGGGCGAGGCCGGCCAGCACGTGCTCGGTGGACACGTACTCGTCGCCGAGCGGGCGGGCGATCGCCTCCGCGGCGTTGAGCGCGTTGACCAGTTCGCGGGCGAGGTTGGGCTCGGCGACACTGGACCCCCGGGCGGACGGCAGGTTCTCCACCGCCCGGGCCGCGGCCCGCCGCACGTCGGCGGGGTTCGCGCCGACCGCGCGCAGCGCCGCGGTGGCGGTGGATCCGGCGGTGTCGATCAGCGCGAGCAGCAGGTGCCACGGCTCCACGGTGGCGTGCCCGTGCTGGCTGGCATTGGCGACCGCGGCGGTAAGGACCTCGCGGCTCTTGGTGGTCAGGCGCTCGGCGTTCATCGGCTCCCCTGGCTGGACAGTTCCATGCTGGAGTTGAGTCTACCGCGCTCAAGTTCAGTTCCGCTTCCCGGGGGAGCGCAGGCGGAGCCGGTCTTTGGCGGAGCCGAGCACCCCCAACGCCTCCCCGGGGGAGCGTGGGGCGTGCTCGCTCGCCCGGGTGCCGGGCATTGACTGAGGTAGATCAGGCGGGATACCTTAGGAAAGTTTCCTAAAAGAGGAGCGCCGGATGAGACGGGTAGCGATGATCGGGCGGCACGACGTGGGTCCGATCTTCGGCATCGCGGACGGTCGGAAACCGGTCAGTCGGGCCAACAGCAACCACATCGGGGCGCTGGCCTTCTGGTTTGCGGCCGGGACAACGGCGGCTGTCCGGGAGGCGGCGTATCACCGACATGCAGTTCCATATCTCAATCTACGTACCAGTTCACCGGCATCTTCGGCGGCTTCACCGGCTGAGGCCATGAGCTCCGGGCCGGCCCGCGATTAAAGCTCCGGGCCGGCCCGTGATATTTCCCTCGGTACCGTGGGCGCATGGCCATTCGCGTGGAACGGACCGCTCTGCCCGGGATCGGGGTACGCCACGACATCCTGACCAGCGCCGGCCGCCGGGTCGGGGTGATCTCCCGGCGCAGCGGGCAGCGGGACCTGGTGATCGCCGACCTGGACGATCCGGATGCCTCCACGGCACAGGTGCCGCTCACCGACGACGAGGCCGACGCGATGGCCGAACTGCTCGGCTCCTCGGCGATCCTGAGCCGGCTCACCCGGCTCACCGACGAGGTGGACGCGATCTTCACCGAGCAGGTGTCGCTCGGCCTGGACTCCCCGTACGCCGGCCGCAAGCTGGGTGAAACCCGGGCCCGTACCCGGACCAAGGCCTCGATCGTCGCGGTCATCCGGGGACAGAGCGTGCACGCCTCGCCCGGCCCGGACTTCGTGTTCGAGGACGGCGACATCGTGGTGGCGGTCGGCACCCGTACCGGCCTGGACCGGTTGACGGCCATCCTCTCCGGTGCCCTGGCCTGACCGGTGCACCCGCCGACCCTGCTCATCGAGATCGGCGCCGTGCTGCTCGCGCTCGGCCTGCTCGGGCGGCTGGGCGGCCGGTACGGCATGTCGCCGATCCCGCTGTACCTGCTCGGCGGGCTGGCCTTCGGGCAGGGTGGGCTGCTCCCGTTGTCCGCGAGCCAGGACTTCTTCAGCGTGGTGGCCGAGATCGGGGTGGTGCTCCTGCTGCTGACCCTCGGCCTGGAGTACGCACCCGTGGAGCTGCTCGCCAGCCTGCGCACCGGTGCCCGGGCCGGGCTCGTCGACGCCGTCCTCGGCGCGGTACCCGGTGCCGCCCTCGCGCTCATCCTGGGCTGGGGACCGGTGGCCGCGGTCGCGATGGCCGGAGTCACCTGGGTCTCCTCGTCCGGCGTGGTCGCGAAGATCCTCGGCGACCTGGGCCGGCTGGGCAACCGGGAGACCCCGATGATCCTCTCGGTTCTCGTCATCGAGGATCTGGCGATGGCCTTCTACCTGCCGCTGCTGTCCGCCCTGCTGGCCCGGGAGGAACTGCTGCGCGGCGTGCTGACGCTGGTCATCGCGGTGACCGCGGTCGCCGTCGTTCTCCTGATCGCCATCAGGTACGGCCGCTTCGTCAGCGCGCTGGTCTCGGCCGACGATCCCGAGGCGCTGCTGCTCGGGGTGCTCGGGCTGACCCTGCTGGTTTCCGGCATCGCCCAGGAGCTGCAGGTGTCCGCGGCGGTCGGCGCGTTCCTCGTGGGCATCGCGCTGTCCGGGCCGGTCGCGCACCACGCGGCCCGGGTGCTGACGCCGCTGCGGGACCTGTCCGCGGCCGTGTTCTTCCTGTCCTTCGGCCTGTCCACCAACGCCGGCCGGATCCCGCCGGTGCTGCTGCCCGCGCTCGGGCTCGCCGTGGTGACCATGGCGGGCAAGGTGCTCACCGGGTACCTCGCGGCCCGCCGGGCGGGCATCGGCCGGCCGGGCCGGTGGCGGGCCGGCCTGACCCTGGTACCGCGCGGCGAGTTCTCGATCGTGATCGCCGGGCTGGCCGCGACCTCGGCGGCGGTCGATGCCCGGATCGGGCCGCTGGCCACCGCGTACGTCCTGATCACGGTGGTTCTCGGTCCACCGCTGGCCAGATTGCCGGATACCGCCTGGTTCCGTCGCCGGATCCGGGCCGGGCCGGTGGCGGAGCGCGGCGGACCGGTAACGGCTCGGTGAAATGAGCTGCCCGGACACTTCCGTTCACGCCCGTGGCCACGTTACGGTGACGCCACCCAGCCGCGAAGAAGATGATCGCTGGGCCCCACAGTCGATCAGTGAGCGTCCAGATGACGATGCAGCAGTCAGCCTTTCGCGGCTTCGCGAACGCGGTCGATCCTAAGCCCGCGGAGCTGCGCGCCTGGGCGTACCAGCCAGACTCGGTGGAGCTGCACACGATGCCGGCCGACTGGGACCTGCTCGTGGCCGGCGACTACCTGATCTCGACACTGTACGAGCTGGCCATGGACCGGGCCTGTCCGGCACGCCGGTTCGCCCTGCACTGCCTGTACATCTACGCCGCCGACGGGATCCGCACCAACTTCCGCGCCCACCCGAAGCGGCGGCTGCGCAAGATGGTCGAGCAGGCCGAGCAGGACGGCGACGAGCTGATGGCCACCTGGGCACACAACGCGCGGATGCTCCTGGCCCGGCCGGAGCTGTTCGACTATCACGAGTGGTGCGAGGGCGGCCTGGTGCGCCACCCCCGCCGCCTCAACTGAGCTGGCTGGCGCTCGCGCCGCTCCCGCGCCGGTCTCACTCCCGCTCGGGAGAGCGCCGGGGTTTCCACACCACCAGCGCCGTGCTCCGGGCATCCCGGCCGGGTATCAGATCGCGCCCAGGGTAGGCCCGCAGCGCCTCCATCTCGGCGACCCGCCGGTGCGCCGCGGCCAGGTCCGCCTCCAGCTCCATGACCCGCTGCTGCAGGTCGGTGACGAAGCGCTCCAGGTCGATGATCCGCTTGATCCCGGCCAGGTTGACCCCGTCCTCCTGGCTCAGGCGCTGGATCTCGCGGAGCATCGTGACGTCCCGGACGCTGTAGCGCCGGCCGCCGCCCGGTGCCCGGCCGGGCTGGACCAGGCCCATCCGGTCGTACTGGCGCAGGGTCTGGGGGTGCATGCCGGCCATCCGGGCGGCCACCGAGATGATCAGTACCTTCGCGTCCGAGGTCTGCTCGATCGCCAGGAAGAACTCCACATCAGGGTTCAGGTTCACTGGGTCACCTGCTTTTCGATGTGCTCGCGGGGAGCCGGCGGCGCGGCAGCGGCATACGCCGCCAGTGCGTCCCGAGCCGCCCCGGGCAGGTCCTTCGGCACCACCACGTCGACGGTGACCAGCAGGTCGCCGTTGGTACCGTCGCGCTTGGTCACGCCCCGGCCGCGTACGC
Organism: Micromonosporaceae bacterium; assembly: GCA_039649115.1. GTDB lineage: Bacteria > Actinomycetota > Actinomycetes > Mycobacteriales > Micromonosporaceae > DATEJJ01. The sequence continues at coordinate 8,938 of JBBWZQ010000010.1, forward strand.
GCAGCCGGCGCCCGCTCGGGGTGCCCGGCGGTACCCGCACCGTCACGGCACCGTTCATCGTCGGTACCCGCAGGTCGACGCCGTTGACCGCCTCCGGAAACGTGATCGGCACGGTCAGCGTCAGGTCGTCGCCGTCCCGCCCGAACAGCGCGTCCTCGCGTACCTTGATCAGCACGTACAGGTCGCCCGCCGAGCCGCCCCGCTCGCCCGGCTCGCCGCGGCCGGCCAGCCGGATGCGCGCCCCGTCGGCCACGCCGGAGGGGATCCGGACGTTGAGGGTCCGGGTCTTGGTGACCCCGCCCGTGCCCTTGCACTCCGGGCACTTCTCGTCGACGATCGTGCCCACGCCCTGGCAGGCGCGGCACGGCTCGGAGAAGCTGAACGCCCCCTGGTTGCTGGTCACCAGCCCGGTGCCGGCGCAGACCGGGCAGGTACGCGGCTTGGTGCCGGGCTTGGCGCCATTGCCGTGGCACACGTCGCACACGCCCGGGGCGCGCAGCGTCAAGGGCAGTGTCACGCCGGCGACCGCGTCCCGGAAGTCCAGCGTGACCTCCGCCTCCACGTCCCGGCCGCGCATCGGGCCGCGCCGGGTGGCGGTGCCGGTCCGCCCGCCACCCGAGAAGATCGAGCTGAACAGGTCGGAGAAGCCCGCGCCGCCGAAGCGCCGGTCGGTACCGGCGCCCGCCGTGTCGCCGAACAGGTCGGACATGTCGAAGCTGCCACCGCCGCCGCGGGTGCCGCGCCGGAACGCGCCGGACCCGAACAGTTGGCGCATCTCGTCGTACTCGGACCGCTTGCGGTCGTCGGAGAGCACGTCGTAAGCCTCCGAGACCGCCTTGAACCGCTCCTCGGCCTCCCGGTTGCCCGGGTTGCGGTCCGGATGCGACTCGCGCGCCGCCTTCCGGTACGCCTTCTTGATCTCGTCCGTGGAGGCTGACTTCGTGACGCCGAGGACGGCGTAGAAGTCCTTCTCCAGCCAGTCCTTCGAACTCATCGCGTCACCTCCTCCCCGTGCTGCGGCCCGGTCCGGTGTCTACTCAGGATCGGCCACCGCGACCAGCGCCGGCCGTAGCAGCCGCTCCCCGAGCAGGTAGCCCCGGCGCAGCACGTCCACGCAGGTCGACTCGCTGACGTCGGCCGAGGTCTGGTGGGCCACCGCCTCGTGCCGGGTCGGGTCGAAGGCGTCGCCCTTGTCCCCGAACGGGGTCAGACCGAACTTCGTCGTCGCCGCGTTGAGCTGCTCCGCCACCGAGGAGAACGGACCGACCAGGTCGCCGTGCTCCCGGGCCCGATCAAGATCATCGAGTACCGGCAGCAGCGCCGCGAGTACCGCGCCCGTCGCCTGCTCCGCGACCAGACCCCGGTCGCGGTCCACGCGCTTGCGGTAGTTCGCGTACTCCGCGGACAGCCGCTGGAGATCCTTCGTGCGTTCGTCCAGCTCGGCCCGCAGCGCCTCAAGCTCGGCGCCCAGCGGACCGGGTACCTGCGTCGCGTCCGGCTCCTCCGCCACGATCTCGCCCTCGACCAGTTCCTCGGCGACCTCCGCGGCCACGGCGGTCTGCTGCACCGCGTCCGCCGCCACGTCGGGTACCTCGATCAGCTCTTCGTCGACCGGCGCCGCCGGCTCCGGGTCGGCATCCGGGATCTTGATCCGGCGCTTGTCCCGGACGACGACGGTGGGCCGCTCGTCCTCCGCGCCGTGCTTGGGCCTGGTGTCCCCGGCGGGTCCGGCCGAGGCCGGGCCCGCCGAGTCCTGTGCACGCTCCGTCACTTCTTGTCGTCCTCGTCAACGATCTCGGCGTCCACCACGTCCTCGCCCTGGCCGGCGCTGGCCCCCGGCGCGCTCGTACCCGCGCCGGTGTCGCCGGTCGGGCCGCCCGCGGACGGCTCGGCCGCCTGCTGCTGGTAGAGCAGGGTGCCGGCCTTCTGCGAGGCCTCGGCCAGCTTCTCCTGCGCGGACTTGATCTTATCGATGTCCGACCCGCCCAGCGCGCTGCGCAGCTCGCCCAGCGCCTCGTTGATCTCCGTCTTGGCATCCCCGGGCAGCTTGTCGCCACTCTCCGCGAGGAACTTCTCGGTCTGCCACTGGAGCTGCTCGGCGAGGTTGCGGGTCTCCGCCTCCTCGCGCCGGCGCTTGTCCTCGTCGGCGTGCTCCTGGGCGTCGCGCATCATGCGCTCGATGTCGTCCTTGGGCAGCGCGGAGCCGCCCGTGATCGTCATCTTCTGCTCCTTGCCGGTGCCCCGGTCCTTCGCGTGCACGTTGACGATGCCGTTGGCGTCGATGTCGAAGGTGACCTCGATCTGCGGTACCCCGCGCGGCGCCGGCGGCAGCCCGGTCAGCTCGAAGGTGCCCAGCTTCTTGTTGTACGCGGCGATGTCGCGCTCACCCTGGAACACCTGGATCAGCACGGACGGCTGGTTGTCGTCGGCCGTCGTGAAGATCTCCGACCGCTTGGTCGGGATGGTGGTGTTGCGCTCGATCAGCTTGGTGAAGATGCCGCCCTTGGTCTCGATGCCCAGCGACAGCGGCGTCACGTCCAGGAGCAGGACGTCCTTGACCTCGCCCTTGAGCACGCCGGCCTGCAGCGCCGCGCCGACCGCGACCACCTCGTCGGGGTTGACGCCCTTGTGCGGCTCCTTGCCACCGGTCAGCTGCTTGACCAGGTCGGTGACGGCCGGCATGCGGGTCGACCCGCCGACCAGGATCACGTGGTCGACGTCGGAGACCTTGACGCCCGCGTCCTTGATCGCCCGCTCGAACGGCTCGCGGCAGCGGTCCAGCAGGTCCTGGGTCATCCGCTGGAACTCCGCCCGGGACAGCTGCACGTCCATGTGCAGCGGCCCGGCCGGGCCGGCCGTGATGTAGGGCAGGTTGATGCTCGTGGTGGTGGCCGCGGACAGCTCGATCTTGGCCTTCTCCGCCGCCTCCTTCAGCCGCTGCAGCGCCATCTTGTCCTGCGACAGGTCGATGCCGTGCTGGCCGCGGAACGTCTTGACCAGGTGGTCGATGACCCGGTCGTCCCAGTCGTCGCCACCCAGGTGGTTGTCGCCGTTGGTGGCCTTCACCTCGATGACGCCCTCGCCCAGCTCCAGCAGCGAGACGTCGAACGTGCCGCCACCCAGGTCGAAGACGAGGACGGTCTGCTCCTTGGCGCCCTTGTCCAGGCCGTAGGCCAGCGCCGCCGCGGTGGGCTCGTTGACGATGCGCAGCACGTTGAAGCCGGCGATGTCGCCAGCCTCCTTGGTCGCCTGGCGCTGGGAGTCGTTGAAGTACGCCGGCACCGTGATCACGGCGTCGGCGATCGGCTCACCGAGGTACGCCTCGGCGTCGCGCTTGAGCTTCATCAGCACCCGCGCGGAGATCTCCTGCGGGGTGTACTTCTTGCCGTCGATGTCAATGTTCCAGTTGGTGCCCATCTCCCGCTTGACCGACCGGATGGTCCGGTCCGGGTTGGTCACCGCCTGGCGCTTGGCGACCTCGCCGACGAGCACCTCCCCGTTGCGGGCGAACGCGACGATCGACGGCGTGGTACGCGCGCCCTCGGCGTTCGCGATCACGGTGGGCTCGCCACCCTCGAGAACGCTGACCACAGAGTTGGTCGTCCCGAGATCAATGCCGACCGCACGTGCCATGTTCGCTGCCTCCAGTTAGGCTCAGTTTCTGCTCGGCCCGCCCCAAGTTGAGCGGACCGGACTCAATAGTGACACGCGATCCCGCAGTGTCAAGTTGGCCTTGAGCCGATCCCACGCAACCTGGATCACTGCCCGCCGCCCATCAAGGTCACGGCCTGCCAGACCGGGTGATCGCAACCCGCCGGAGAAACGCGCGACGCGCTACCCGTTTCTCCGGCGACCTCCGACCTCGGCCCCGCCCGAGATCCCTCCCGGTCGCGCCGCCGCCCTGCTCGTCGTCGCCCTTCACAGACAGGCCGGGGTCGATCTTTCAGGGCCGGGGACGGCCGCGCCGATCTGGGGTGCTGTGCGTGCAAGCTGCGGATATGAGGTGATGCACGCGTTGGAGTGTCGCTTGACCGGATGATCAGGCACGCTAGACGCGTGACCACGCAGGGCGAGGCACCTCCCGCGCGCCGCGACGCGCCGCCGCTCGCGAGTGAGTGGTCGCTGGCCGATGCGCTGGCGCGGGTACGGGCCGCGGCCGTCGAGATGCGGTACCCGTTGCAGGTCGCGAGTGCCCCGGCGGCCCGGGAGACCAGCCGCCAACTGGTCGCGCGCATCGATGACTACCTGGTGCCGAGGGTGTCCCGCCAGGAGGCCGCGCTGCTCGTGATCGTGGGCGGGCCGACCGGTGCCGGAAAGTCCACTCTGGTCAACAGCCTGGTACGAGCGCCGGTCAGCCGCGCCGGCGTGCTGCGGCCGACGACGAGGGCGCCGGTACTGGTGTGCCATCCGGACGACATGCCGTGGTTCAGCGAGCGGCCCCTGCTGCCCGGGCTGGCCCGCACCAGCGGCCTGCAGGTCGAGCCGGACAGCCTGCGCATGATCTCCGCTCCCGGGCTCCCGGCCGGGCTGGCGCTGCTGGACGCGCCCGACGTCGACTCGGTCGTCGATACCAACCGGATCCTCGCCGACCAGCTGCTGGCCGCCGCCGACCTCTGGCTCTTCGTGACGACCGCGGCGCGGTACGCCGACGCGGTGCCCTGGGCGGTCCTGCGCGCCGCGCGTGACCGGGGCACCGCGGTCGCGCTGGTGCTCAACCGGGTACCGGCCGGCGCCGAGGACGAGGTTGGCGGGGACTTCGGGGCGATGCTCGACGAGCAGGGGATGGGGCATGTGCACCTGTTCGTCCTGCCCGAGGTACCGCTGGACGGCCAAGGCCTGCTCGCCGACCGGCTGGTCGGACCGCTGCGGGGCTGGCTGGCCGGGCTGGCCGAGGACCCGGACGCGCGGGCCGAGGTGATCGAGCAGACGATGTCCGGCGCGCTCGCCGGTTCGGACGAGTTGCTGCGGCGCCTGGCCGTCGCCGGGGACGACCAGGTGGCCGCCGCGGCGGCGCTGCACGACGCGGCGCGGTCGCGCTACGACGAGGCCGCGGCAGCACTGGAGCGGGCGCTGATCGACGGAGCGCTGTTGCGGGGCGAGGTGCTGGCGCGCTGCCGGGAGCTCGGTGCGGGCGGTGGGAAGCTGCCCGGCGAGGAGCTGACCGCCGCGTTGACGACGGCGCTGGGCAACCTGATCCAGGAGATCACCCTGGCGGCCGATGACGGGGTATGGGCGGCGTGGCGTGCCCGGCCGGAGGGGTGTGCCCTGCTCGACGACGCCGGGCCGGACACCGGTGCCGACCTCGCGCAGCGCGTCACGGAGCTGGTACGCGACTGGGAGCGTGCGGTGTCGACGCTGGGCGGAAAGCCGGGCCCGGCCCGGCTGCTGCTCATGCTGGCCGTGCTGGACGGCGCGCCCGAGGTGCCCCGCATCCCCGTCGCGAAGCAGGCGGCGCCCGAGCTCGTGGCGCGCGCCCGCGCCGATCTGCTGGTCCGGGTACGCGATCTGCTGTCCGCCGAGGCCGACCGGTACCAGGCTCTGGTGGACGCCGCCGGGGTCGACGCCGGGTGCGCCGCGCGGCTGCACGATCTGGCCTACACAATCGGCGAGGAGGCAGCACCCGAAGGGAGGGCGCCGTGACCGGAGGGCGGCACCGGGGGGCGGACGCGTTGCTCGCCCGCGCTGAGGCGCTGCACTGGTTCCTGGAGGCGGTCGACGGCGTGGTACCCGAGGAGCGGATCGCGCCGGCCCGCGCGGTGGTCGCACACGCCCGCGAGCGGCTCGAACTCTCCCGGGGGCACACTGTCGCGGCGCTGGCGGGTGCCACCGGCGGCGGCAAATCGAGCCTGTTCAACGCCGTGTGCCGGCTGGAGCTGTCCGCGGTGGGGGTGCGCCGCCCCACGACCGGCGTCGCCCACGCCTGCGTCTGGGGCCTGCGCGGCAGTACCGGGCTGCTCGACTGGCTCGGCATCCCGCCGGACCGGCGGTTCGCCCGGGAGAGCGCGCTGGACGCGGACGACGAGGCGACGCTGCGCGGGCTCGTCCTGCTCGACCTGCCCGACTTCGACTCGGTGGCCGACGAGCACCGGGTGGAGGTGGAGCGGCTGCTCGGGCTGGTCGACCTGGTGGTCTGGATCACCGATCCGCAGAAGTACGCCGACCAGGTCATGCACCAGCGATACCTGCGCGCCTTCCACCGGCACCGCGACGTCATGGTCGTCGTGCTCAACCAGGCCGACCGGCTCAGCCCCCCGGACGTGGTGCGCTGCGTGGCCGACCTGCGGCACCTGCTGGAGTCCGACGGGCTGGCCGGCATCCCGGTCTTCGCCACCTCAACCGTTGCCGCGCCCGGCATCGGGGAACTGCGGGGGACTCTGGAGAAGGCCGTCGGCGAGCGGCAGGCGGCGCTGCACCGGCTCGACGACGACCTGACCTCGGTCATGGCGGGGCTGGCCAGCCTCGCCGGATCCGAACCGGCCGAGCGCGGCCTGGCAGAGGCACTGGTCGACGCGGTGGTACACGCCGCGGGGGTCGAGGCGGTGGCCGACGCGGTGGCGCGCGGGTACCGGCTCCGGGCCGGCCGGTGGCTGCGCTGGCTGCCGGTACTGCCGCCGTGGCGGCACCGGATCGAGGCGGCGCGGCCGGTACCGGCACAGCCGGCCGAGATCGGTCTCGCGGTGCGCGGGTACGGCGAGCGGGTGGGCGCCGGGCTGCCGGAGCCGTGGCCGGCCGCGCTGGACACCGCGGCCCGCGCACTCCTGCCCGGGCTGGCCGAGGAGGTGGACCGGGCACTGCGCCGCACCGACCTCGGCGCGTCCCGTACCCCCTGGTGGTGGCGGTTGGCCGGCGCGGCGCAATGGCTGCTCGCGGTGGCCGCGCTGGGCGGCCTCGCCTGGCTGGCGGCGGCCCCGCTGGCGCCCGCGTTCGGCGCGCACGCCCCCTGGGACCCGAAGGTGGGCCCGGTCCCGCTGGCCGCGCTGATCGCCGTCGGCGCCCTGGTCGCCGGCCTGCTCCTGCGCCTGCTGCTGCTTCCGCTGGCGATCTCCGCGGCTCGCCTGGTGCACGAGCGGGCGCTGCGCCGGCTGCGCGCGGGCGTGTTCGAGGTCGTCCGGCAGCAGGTGGTCGAGCCGGTGCGGGCGCTGCTCGGCCGGTATGCCAGGGCGAGCGCCGCACTGGCCGCCGCCGGTACGGTGAGTGCCGATGACACAGACGATCCTCGCCGGGCGGCTGGCGTTGCGGCCGCTGACGCCGGCGCACGCGCAGGCCGTCCTTGACGGCGACCTGTCCGGACTGGCGCCGGGCGAGGGCTGGCCGCACGCCGACACGCTGGACGGCCTGCGCGGCGTGACCGGCGGCTCGTTCGGCTGGCTGGTCCTGCTCTCCGGCGTCGTGATCGGGGACTGCGGGACGCTCGGCGGGATCGACGCGTCCGGCGACGTGGAGATCGGGTACGGCCTCGCCGCGCCGTACCGCGGTCGCGGTCACGGCACCGAGATGGTCCGCGGGCTCGTGGACTTCTTCCGGGCCCGACCGGGCGTCCGGCGGGTGGTCGCCGGCACGCTGCTGGACAACCTGCCCTCCCGCCGGGTGCTGGAGCGGGCCGGGTTCACGCTGGAGCGGGTGGACAGGGACGAGGCCCGGTACGCCCTCGCCCTCTAGGCTCAGGGGCATGGACACTGCGTCGCAGCGAGACGGCGGACTACCGGAGGCCGTACTCCGCGCGGCCGGCCGCATCGGCGAGGTCGGCTCGGCATACGACGCCGACCTGCTGCTCTCGACGCTGATCGGCGGCGTCTACCAGGCGCTGCCACCCGACCGGGGACCGGCGCTCGACGCGTTCGTGGACACGCTGCGCGAGCACCTGGCGTCCAGCACGGACCCGAACGCGCCCCTGGTCGCGGCGGCGCTGGACGGGCGGTCCCAGACCGTACGGGCGACCGGCGGCTACGCGTACGGGGACCGGTACGGCGACCAGACCAGCTACCTGGCCACGTTCGCGTACGACGAGCCGGAGCGCGGCGGGCCTGAGCACGCGGTGGTGGTACTCGCCGACCACAACGCGGGCCTGGCCGAGGACGTACTGGTCCTGGCGCCGGCCGGCCCGGTGCTCGACCAGTTGCGGAGCAGCCTGCTGACCGACCCGGACGCGATGACCTGGCTGACGGAGGTGCCGCTCGCGACGGTACGCACGGCGGCCCACGCGTACCTGCGCGCGACGGATCTCGCGGCGCAGCTGCCGGCCAGCGAGGGGCTGCCCGCCAACCGCTGGCTCGCGCTGTCCCGGCTCGCCCTGCTGCCCGAGCCGGCCGACGAGCCGGAGCCCGCCGCACCCGCGGCCGACCGCAACATCGCCGAGGAGTTCCTGGCCGCACCCGAGGCGGCGCTGGCCGGCCTCGCCGGGTCGGGCGGCTCCCGCGGCGAGTCGGTGAACTACTGCCTCGGCCTGATCGTGGACTTCGCCACCAGCCGGGGCGGCGATCCGCTGCGCTGGAGCCCGCAGTCGGTGACCACCTTCCTCACCGACTGGATCCACCAGCGGGCGGTCCTGGACAACGTCGACGTGGCCACGCTGCCCGGCACGCTGGCCGCCTGGGTGGTCTGGGCCGGACGCCGGCTGGACCTGCCGGACCACGCGGTGCAGAGCACGTTCCGGCAGGTCAACGCCGACCGTGACGAGTTCGTGCGGCTCTACGCGACGGGCGAGCGGCGCAGCCCGGCCGCGGAGGCCATGGCGCGCCTGGTCGCCGAGGGAGTGGACCTCACCGACGAGGCGGCGGTCGACGCCTGGCTGCGGGCGTACAACGCCGAGCACGGCTGACCGGTCACCCGCGGTCGCGGTGCTGCCGGTGGTGGTCATGCCGGTGATGCTGGTCATGCCGGTGATGCTGGGCGTGCCGCTCCGGGTGGTGCCGCTGCGGGTTGTGGTGATGGTGGTGGTGGCGCCCGCCGCCGGTCTGGCCGCCGCCAACCTGCCCGCCGCCGGCCTGACCTCCACCGCCCTGGCCGCCGTGGCCATGACCTCCGCCGTGGCCATGACCTCCACCGTGGCCATGCCCGGTGCTAGGCCCGCCCTGCCCGCCCTGCCCGCCCTGCCCGTGGCCGTCATGGCCGGGGCCACCGCCGCCGTTTCCGGCGCCCGGACCGCCCTCGGTGGGGTCCGCCGGCGCCTTGCCGGGCGGCGGCGCGGCCGGCCCGGCGACGCGGCGCTGCCGGTGGCGCGCGGTGGGGGACGCGGCGGGCATGCCCGCGGACGAGCCGCCGGTGGCGCCGAAGTCCGGGATGACCGCGATCGGGGCGCCCGGCCCCGTGCCCAGCAGCGGAGTCGTGCTGGGCAGGCCGTCACCCTCGTCCAGGGCGGCGCGGCCCGCGTCGAGCACGATCGCCGTCGGCACCGCGGCGAGGCTCATCAACATGGTCACGATCAGGGTGTATCTGCGCGTGGAGCCGGAGACCCCAAGATCCGGCACGACCACTCCTTCGATGCCGACGTCGTCCCACACAGTGAACGAAGCACCGGTGCCGACGCGACTGGGGAGCGGTAGGCCAATGTGCAGATTTTCCGGCCGTTCCTCCCGTACCGCCGCAACCGGGGCATGGACCACCTGTGGCGCGGCGCACAACGTCTGCCATGCTGGACCGAAAGGCGAAGGGATCGTGGCTCCGCTTACCCTGCGGTAGGGCGGTCCCCAGCCGGCAACTCCCCGCGCACCATCCTCAACCGGGAGAGGCGCGACGTGAGATCCACGAGTCTGGCAGGGGTGACCCCACTGCGAGGCCGAGACGACAGGGAGAAACGGATGGCGAAGGGTGACCCCCCGGTAGGCGGCGACGCCGAGTTCGTGCAGCTACTCACGCCCGATGGAGATCGGGTGGACCACCCCGGGTACGACGTCGAGTTCACCGACGACGAGTACCGCGGCCTCTATCACGACCTCGTGGTGGTCCGCCGGCTGGACGCCGAGGCGACCGCGCTGCAGCGCCAGGGCGAGCTGGGCATCTGGGCCAGCCTGCTCGGCCAGGAGGCGGCGCAGGTCGGCTCCGGTCGCGCGCTGCGCCCCCAGGACATGGCGTTCCCGACGTACCGCGAGCACGGGGTGCTCTACTGCCGGGGCATCGACCCGATCATGCCGCTGAGCCTGTTCCGCGGCGTCGACCAGGGCGCCTGGGACTCGGTGGCCACGAAGTTCAACATGTACACGATCGTGATCGGCGCGCAGACGCTGCACGCCACCGGATACGCGATGGGCATCGCCCTGGACGGCCGGATCGGTGGCAACGGCGCCGCTGGTGACCACCGTGAGGGCAACGCCGAACGGGCCGACGAAGCGGTGATCGCCTATTTCGGCGACGGTGCGAGCAGCCAGGGCGACGTGAACGAGGCCTTCATCTGGGCGAGTGTCTTCCACGCCCCGATCGTGTTCTTCTGCCAGAACAACCAGTACGCGATCTCCGAGCCGATCGAGCGGCAGACGCGGGTACCCCTGTACCAGCGCTCCGCCGGGTTCGGCTTCCCCGGCCTCCGGGTCGACGGCAACGACGTGCTGGCCTGCTACGCGGTCACCCGGGCCGCCCTCGACCAGGCCCGGCGCGGCCAGGGGCCGACGCTGATCGAGGCGTACACCTACCGCATGGGCGCGCACACCAGCTCCGACGACCCGACCCGCTACCGGATCGCGAGCGAGGTGGAGGCGTGGCAGGCCAAGGACCCGATCCTGCGGGTACGGCGCTTCCTCGCCCGGCAGGGCCTGGCCGACGAGGGCTTCTTCGCGGAAGTGGACGAGCAGGCCAGGGCCGAGGCGCTGCACCTGCGCGAGCGGGTACTGGCCATGCCGGACCCCGATCCGCTGACCATGTTCGACCATGTGTATCCGAACGGATCGTCGCTGGTCGACGAGGACCGTGCCCGGTTCGCCGAGTACCTGTCGAGCTTCGCGGGGGGTGCGCACTGATGGAGACCATGACCATCGGCAAGGCCCTGAACGCGGGCCTGCGCAGGGCGCTGGAGCACGACCCCAAGGTCCTGATCATGGGCGAGGACGTGGGCAAGCTGGGCGGTGTCTTCCGGATCACCGACGGCCTGCAGAAGGACTTCGGGGATGACCGGGTGATCGACACGCCGCTCGCCGAGTCCGGCATCGTCGGCACCGCGGTCGGCCTGGCCATCCGCGGGTACCGGCCGGTCTGCGAGATCCAGTTCGACGGCTTCGTCTACCCCGCGTACAACCAGATCGTCTCCCAGGTCGCCAAGTACCACTTCCGCTCCAGTGGCAAGATCCGGCTGCCGATCGTCATCCGGATCCCGTTCGGCGGCGGTATCGGCGCGGTGGAGCACCACTCCGAGTCGCCCGAGGCCTACTTCGCGCACACCGCCGGCCTGAAGGTCGTCGCGTGCGCCACGCCGCACGACGCGTACTGGATGATCCAGCAGGCGATCGCGTCGGACGACCCGATCATCTTCATGGAGCCGAAGCGCCGGTACTGGGAGAAGGGTTCGGTGGACCCGGCCGGTGCCGCGATCGACCTGCACCGAGCGCAGGTACTGCGCGAAGGGCGGGACGCGACCCTGGTGGCATACGGCCCGATGGTCCGCACCGTGCTCGACGCCGCGAACGCGGCCGAGGAGGACGGGCGCAGCCTGGAGGTGATCGACCTGCGCTCCCTGTCGCCCCTGGACCTGGAGCCGGTCTACGAGTCGGTACGCCGGACCGGCCGGCTGGTCGTCGTGCACGAGGCACCCTCCAACCTGGGCCTCGGTGCCGAGATCGCGGCCCGGGTCACCGAGCGCTGCTTCTACTCGCTGGAGGCTCCGGTGCTCCGGGTCACCGGACCCAACGTCCCGTACCCGGCGGCGCGCCTGGAGGAGACGTACCTGCCCGACCTGGACCGCGTCCTGGACGGCGTCGACCGGTCCTTCGGGTGGTGAGCCGGGTGAGTGATCGGGTCAAGGAGTTCCGGCTACCCGACCTGGGCGAAGGGCTGACCGAGGGCGAGATCCTCAAGTGGCTGGTGTCGGTCGGCGACACGATCGAGCTGAACCAGCCGATCGTCGAGGTGGAGACGGCGAAGGCGGCCGTCGAGATCCCGGCGAAGTGGGGCGGCCGGGTCAGCCAGATCTTCCACGCCGAGGGCACGACGGTCGAGGTCGGTACCCCCATCATCGCCATCGACACGGACCCGGACGCGGCGCCGCCCGCCGCGTCCGACACGGACGCTGCCGCCACGGACGGCGAGACGCCGGGCGGCCGCACGCCGGTCCTCGTCGGCTACGGCCCGAAGACCGCGGCCGCCAAGCGCCGGCCCCGGATCTCGTCCACCCCTCCCCCCGCCGCGGTGGCCGCCGCCACTCCGGCTCCGGCTCCGGCCGCCGCTCCCGAACAGAGCGTGCGGGAGAACGGGGTGCTGGCCAAGCCGCCGGTCCGCAAGCTCGCGCGTGACCTGGGGGTCGACCTGGCGCAGCTGGTCGGCAGCGGACCACAGGGCTCGATCACGCGCGACGACGTCGAGTCCGCGTTGGCCGGGGCCGCACGGCCGACCGACCAGGTGGGCGAGCGGCGCATCCCGGTCAAGGGGATACGCAAGCTCACCGCCGAGAACATGGTGGCGAGCGCCTTCACCGCGCCGCACGTCACCGAGTTCCTGGCGGTCGACGTGACCCGCTCGGTGCGGGCACTCGACCGGATCAGGACACTCCCGCAGTGGCGTGACGCGCGGGTGTCGCCGCTGCTGATGGTCGCCAAGGCGGTGCTGCTCGCGATCGCCCGGCACCCGATGGTCAACTCGTCGTGGGCCGGGTCGGACATCGTCGTCAAGGAGTACGTGAACCTCGGGATCGCGGCGGCCACCGACCGCGGGCTGGTGGTGCCCAACATCAAGGACGCGCACCGGCTGAGCCTGCGCGAGCTGGCCGACCGGCTGACCGACCTGGTGCAGACCGCGAAGGCGGGCAGGTCGTCACCGGCCGACCTGGCCGGCGGCACGTTCACGATCACGAACGTGGGGGTGTTCGGGGTGGACTACGGGACCCCGATCCTGCCGCCCGGCGAGGCCGCGATCCTGGCGCTCGGCACGATCCGCGAGGCTCCCTGGGTACACAAGGGAAAGGTCAAGGTGCGGCACGTGACGACGCTGGGCCTCTCGTTCGACCACCGGATCATCGACGGCGAGCTGGGGTCGAGGTTCCTGCGCGACATCGGCGACTTCCTGACCGACCCGGAGGCCGCCCTGCTGGGGTGGGCCTGAGTACCGCCGCCGGATCGGGCGGTGCGTCACGCGGGATATTCGCATTCCGGGTACGGTTGGGCACTGTCGCCCCGGCACGGCGCGCGCCGATCATGATCTCAGGAGGCTTCAGATGACGTCCGACGGCCCGTACCCGCCCGGCTGGCAGCCGGCGGAGGGCGCCGCGCAGTCGGGGCGCCCCGCGCAGGAAGGTTGGCCGCCCACGGCGCCATCCGCCTCCGGGGTGTACGGTCCGCCGCCCGGGGGCCCGGCGCCGGGGGCACCGCCGCCCGGGAGTTCCGGGCCTGGGGATCCGCCACCCACCTCCGCCGGTCGAGCCTCGGTGCCGAGCGGGCCGCCGGCTCCGACCTCCCCCGCCTGGAACCCGCCCGGTCCGGCCGGGCCCGCTGGCCCGACTCCCTACGGCGCCCCGCCGGGGACCTACGGCAGCCCGCCCGGCGGGTACGGAACCGGGCCGGGCGTCTACGGCGGCGACCCGGGCGCGCCGGTGCCGGTGGCCCCGCCGCCCGCCAGGAACCGGCGCGGCCTGATCATCGGCCTGTCGATCGGCGCGGTCGCCCTGGTCGTCCTGGCAGCGGTGGGCATCACGCTGCTGCTGTCCTCCGGCAGCAACAGCTACCCGGTGGGCTCGTGCGTGAAGCAGTCCGGTGACAAGGCGGAGAAGGTGGACTGCGCGGCGACCGGTGCGTACTCGATCGTGGCGAAGGTCGACAAGCAGAGCGCCTGCCCCGACCCCAACCAGCCGTTCGTGGTGCTGCACCGCTCCGGCACGCCCAACCAGGTGCTCTGCCTCAAGCCGGCACACTGACCGTCCGGCGGCCGGAAACGGGCCGCTACCCCGAATACGACCCCCTGGCAGTACGAGGACCTCAAGACGCAGTACGAGGTGTTTCCGGAAGCCGGCGAGCCGGTGCGGGTACCCGGAGACATGTGCCGTGCTCGTCAAGGACCTCCGTCCCGGTAAGAATGGCGGAATGTCGTCGACACCGTCCCGTCCCCGGACGCGGGTCCGGGCACCCGAGCTGACCGGACGCGGCTGGCTGAACACCGGCGGCCGGCGGCTGTCCATCAAGGACCTGCGCGGCAAGATCGTGCTGCTCGACTTCTGGACGTTCTGCTGCGTCAACTGCCTGCACGTGCTCGACGAGTTGCGGCCGCTGGAGGAGCGGTACGCGGACGTACTGGTCACCGTCGGCGTGCACTCGCCGAAGTTCGAGCACGAGAAAGAGCCGGGCGCGGTGGCGGCAGCGGTCGAGCGGTACGGCGTCACCCATCCCGTACTCGACGACCCGACACTGTCCACATGGGACCAGTACGCCGCGCGCGCCTGGCCGACGCTCGCCGTCGTCGACCCGGAGGGGTACGTGGTGGCGACCATGGCGGGCGAGGGGCACGCCGCCGGGCTGGCCGCGCTCGTCGACGAGCTCGTCGAACGGCACGAGGCAACTGGCACGCTGCGCCGCGGCGGCGGAGCCTACGTGCCCGAGCCGGCCGCGGACACGCCGCTGCGCTTTCCTGGCAAGGCGGTGCCCGCTGCGGCGGGAGGCTTCCTCGTATCGTCGTCGGCGCGGCACCAGATCGTCGCGCTCGCCTCGGACGCCGCAACGGTCGTGCGCCGGATCGGCTCGGGTGCGCGCGGGCACGAGGACGGACCCGCGGATCTGGCGCGCTTCGCCGAACCGCAGGGACTGTGCCTGCTGCCGCCGCACGTGGCGGAGGTCGCCGGGTACGAGCTGCTGGTCGCGGACACGGCCAACCACCTGCTGCGCGGGGTACGGCTGGCGGACGGCACGGTGAGCACCGTCGCCGGTACCGGCCGGCAGTGGCGCGGCGGCCCGGAGGGGTACGTCGCCGACCCGCACGCGCACGACGCGCTCGCCGTGGACATGTCCTCGCCCTGGGACCTGGCCTGGTACCAGGACCGCGTGATCGTCGCCATGGCCGGCATCCACCAGCTCTGGTGGTTCGACCCGGTCAAGCGGACCGCCGGTGTCTACGCGGGGACGACCGTCGAGTCGTTGCGGGACGGCCCGCTCGACGAGGTCTGGATGGCGCAGCCCTCGGGCCTGTCCGTGTCCGGCGACCGGCTCTGGATCGCGGACAGCGAGTCCTCGGCGGTGCGCTGGGTCGAGGACGGCCGGATGCACACCGCCGTGGGCCAGGGGCTGTTCGACTTCGGCCTGATGGACGGACCCGCTGAGCAGGCGCTGCTGCAGCACCCCCTGGGCCTGCACGCGATGCCGGACGGCTCGGTGCTGGTGGCCGACACGTACAACGGCGCGCTCCGGCGCCTCGCCGGCGGGGTGGTCAGCACGCTCGTCACGGGTCTGGACGAGCCGAGCGACGTGCTGGTCACGCCGGACGGCGAGGTGTTCGTCGTGGAGTCCGGCGCGCACCGGCTCATCCCGGTGGCGATGACGCCGACACAGGCGCCGGGCAGCCGCATGCGCACCCAGCGGCCGGTGACCGTCCTGGCCCCCGGTACCGTCGAACTGGATGTGATCTTCACGCCCGCACCCGGGCAGAAGCTGGACGACTCGTTCGGCGAGCCGGCCTGGCTCGAGGTGTCGGCGTCGCCCCCGGCGCTGCTGCGCGGCGGCGCGGGGCGCGGCACCGGCCTGCGCCGGGAGCTGGTGCTCGCGCCGGACGCGGGTGACGGGGTGCTGCAGGTGGTCGCCCAGGTGGCCACGTGCGACGCGGAGGGCGGCCATCCGGCCTGCCACCTGACCCGCCAGGACTGGGGGGTACCGGTGCGGGTGGCGCCGGACGGCAGCGCCCGCCTGCCGTTGGTGCTCCGCGGGCTGGACGACAACCAGCGGGACGGCTAGCGACCGGCTAGCGGGCGAACGGCAGGACCGGCACGCGGGCCTCGGCCAGGCCCGACCGGACCGCGTGGGCCAGCGTCGCGGCCCCGGGCGTGTCCCCGTGCACGCACAGCGACTCGATCCCGGTCGGCACGACCGTACCGTCGATCGCCAGCACCTCGCCGCGCGTCGCCATGCGTACCGCCCGGGCCACCACCTCGTCCCGGTTGGTGACCAGGGCACCCGGTGCCGAGCGGGGCACCAGGGCGCCGGAGGGCAGGTACCCGCGATCGGCGAAGCCCTCCCGCACCGCGCGCAGGCCGGCCCGCTCGGCCAGGCGCAGCAGCGCGGAGCCGGGCAGCCCGAGCACCGCGAGCGTGAGGTCGTACTCGACGATCGCGGTGACGACCGCGGCCGCCTGGGCCTCGTCCGTGACGGTCGCGTTGTACAGCGCGCCGTGCGGCTTGACGTACTTCACGCGGGTGCCGGCGACCCGCGCGAACCCGTCCAGGGCGGCGATCTGGTACAGCAGGTCGTCGCGCAGCTCGTCCGGGTCGTAGTCGATGCGCCGCCGGCCGAACCCGGCCAGGTCCCGGTAACCGACCTGGGCGCCGATGGTGACGCCGCCGGAACAGGCCACGGTGCACACGCGCCGCATCGTGTGCGGGTCGCCCGCGTGGAATCCGCAGGCGACGTTCGCACTGGTGATCACGTCGAGCAGGGCTTCGTCGTCGCCGAGGCGCCAGATGCCGAATCCCTCGCCGAGGTCAGCGTTGAGGTCCACAGAACCGAACGGTAGTGCCCGGCCGCGCCTGGGCAAGCAGAAACACGTCGGCCGGGTGCACCACGGCGATGACCGGGTACCCGCCGGTGGTCGGGTGGTCGGCGAGGAAGACCAGCGGCTGGCCGTCGGCGGGCACCTGGACCGCGCCCAGCGAGAGCCCTTCGCTGGGCAGTTCCCCGCAGACCCGGCGGGCCAGCGCGGGGCCGGACAGCCGGGCGCCGATCCGGTTGCTCACCGGGGAGAGGGTGTACGGCTGCCGGTGCAGCGTGCCGAGCGCGTCGCCGGTGAACCAGTCGTCGCGCGGGCCTGGCCGCACCCGGAGCTCCAGTGTGGATGGTGGGGCCGACCACGGTGTCGAGTCCACTGTGGAGACGCGGCCGGCCCGCGGGCCGAGCGGCAGGACCATCCCGTCCCGCAGGGGTGGCGGCCCCAGCCCGCAGAGCGTGTCCGTGCTGCGGCTGCCGAGCACGGCGGGTACCGCGATGCCGCCGTCGACGGCCAGGTAGCTACGCACCCCGTACCGGGCCGGTGCCACGCGCACCGTCGCCCCCGCGGGTACCGGCACCGGTGCGCCGAAGCCGGCCGGCCGGTCCGCGACAGTCAGGTCGGCGGCGGCGCCGGCCAGCGCGACGGTGGCGGCGCGCCCGAACCGCAGCGCGCAGCCGGACAGCGTCACCTCCAGTCCCGCCGCGCCCTCCGGGTTGCCCACCAGCCGGTTGGCCAGCCGCAGCGCGGGCTGGTCCAGCGCGCCGGACCGGGGTACGCCCAGGTGCGCGAGGCCCGGCCGGCCCAGGTCCTGGACGGTGGTCAGCACGCCGGCGTCGAGTACCTCGATCACGGCGCGAGGACCCGGAAGCGGACCCGGGTGCCGGGCGACAGGAGCGCGGGCGGTTGTCTGTCCACATCGAACAGTGGGACGTCGGTGCGGCCGATGAGCAGCCAGCCGCCGGGCGAGGCACTCGGGTACACGCCGGTGTACGGGCCGGCCAGGGCGACACTCCCGGCCGGTACCCGCGGGCGCGGGCTGGCCAGCCTCGGCACGGTGCGCGCCAGGCCGGTCAGGTACGCGAAGCCGGGCGCGAAGCCACAGAAGGCCACCTGGAACTCGGTGGCGACGTGCAGCGCTGCCACGGCGCCGACGGACATGTCCCAGTGCTCGGCGACCCGTGGCAGGTCCACCCCGTCGTACACCATCGGGATTTCGACGAGCCCGGCCCCGGCGGAGTCGGCGGCGGCCGGTGGTGGCCAGCCACTGATGCGCTCGGCAAGGCCTGGCGGGTCGTCGACGCCGTCCAGGAGCACGGTCGCCGCGCCCGGCACGATCTCGGTCGCGGCCAGGTCGCCGCGCTCGCGGCGGCGCCACAGGTCGGCGCGCCAGGCCCGCGCCTCCTCGGCGGACGCGCACTCCAGCAGCAGCGCCGACCAGCCCACGATCCTCAGCCGCACCTTCGCCATCTTCCCAACTAAGCCCTTACCCATCGGTAACCTACGGTGCCGTAACCTATGGGGGTGACGACGACAGTACCCGGCGCGTCCGGCTCCACCCGGCTGCGCCCGATCGACCTCGGCAAGCCCCGGATGCGAGGACTTCTGCACGCCTACGCGTTCTTCGTCGCGCTGGTCTGCGGCGTCGTGCTGACCACCCTGGCCGCCACCGTCACCGGCCGCGACCGCGTCGCGGCCGTCACCAGTTGCCTCGTCTACAGCCTCACCGTCTGCGGGCTGTTCGGGATCAGCGCGCTGTACCACCGCCGGATCTGGTCACCTCGGGGATACAAGGTGATGCGGCGGCTGGACCACTCCATGATCTTCCTATTCATCGCCGGCACGTACACGCCATTCTCGGTGCTGCTGCTGCCGCACGGGAAGGCGGTCGTGATCCTGTCGATCGTCTGGGGTGGCGCGATCCTCGGCGTCATCATGAAAATGATTTACCCACATGCTCCCCGCTGGCTGTCCGCGCCGCTGTACATCGCGCTGGGCTGGGTGGCGGTCGGCGTCCTGCCGGACATCCTGCGCCTGGGCGGGGCGGCCGCCTTCGTCCTGCTGCTCGCCGGTGGCGCGGCATACACCACGGGCGCTGTCTTCTACGCGCTGCGCCGGCCCAACCCGTGGCCGACCACCTTCGGCCACCACGAGTTCTTCCACGCCTGCACCCTCGTCGCGGCCCTCTGCCACCACGTCGCCATCTACTTCGCCGTGTTCCGCTGAACGGGCGCCCTGTTCGAGGGCGCCCGTTCTTCGGGGATGCGGTACGGAGGATGCGTCAGTACCGGCGCTCCGGCGGGACGATCGGTTCGTCCGACTCGACGTACCGTTCGCGCTCCACGGATACCGGGTTGGTGGTCGTGACCTGGCGGCGGCGGTTGCTCCAGAACCAGAGGGTCAGGATCAGGCCGGCCAGGCCGGCCACCATCAGGACCCAACCCACCACGCGCAGGTCCAGCCAGCCCACCTGGATATGCACCGCCCAGGCCAGGATCGCGCCGAGCGCGATCAGGAAGATGCTTCCGCCGATGCCCACGGTGCCCTCCTCTTGGTCACAAGTGCGGGACTCTTTCGGGTGGGTACCCAACGCAGAAGGGCGATAATCCGGCAGGCTGTGCCCATGGCTGAGCGAGAGCGACCGGATCAGCGGACGCTGGTCATCCTGCGGCACGCCAAGGCCGACCGCCCTGGTGGCGTCGCCGACGGCGACCGGCCACTCACCGAGCGGGGCCACGCGGACACCGGCGCCGCGGGGGTCTGGCTCGCGGCGCGCGGGTACCGGCCCGACGTGGTCATCTGCTCGCCGGCCAAGCGCACCCGGCAGACGTGGCACGGCATCGCGGTGGCGCTGCCCGACGCGACGGCCGTCGTCCGGTACGAGCCGGCCGTGTACGAGTCCGGCACAGGCGCGATCCTGCGGCTGGTGAAGGCGATCGAACCGCAGTTCGGCACCGCGTTGCTGATCGGGCACAACCCGACCGTGTCCCTGCTGTCCGCGCTGCTCGACCCGCACGCCCCGCGCGACTCCGACGGCCTGCGCACCTGCGGCATGGCGGTACACCGCTGGGACGGTTCGTGGAGCGGCTGCGGTGCCGGCCGGGCGCCGCTGGTCGCCGGGCACACGGCGCGGGTGGAGTAGGTCAGACGGTCGGCGGTTGGGGTGGGGTCGGCGGCGGCAGCCGCAACTCGTCGTTGGGACTGGTCGGAATCTTGCCGTGCTGGCCTTCGATCTGGCTCTGCTCGACCAGGGTCAGGCGCTGTCTTCGACGGCGGTTGTTCCAGAACCAGATCGTGAGCCAGAGCACGGCGATACCGGCGAGCATCAGAACCCATCCGACCACGTGAAGGTCGAGCCAGTGGATCTGCGCATGGACAGCGAAGGCGACGATCGCGCCGACCGCGATCAGGAATATGCCGCCACCTATACCCATATAAGCTCCCTTTGTCCAACTGAGCGTATGGCCACCATGCGGTGGCCGCACGCCGAGCGGACCGCGCCCGCGCCGGGTACGCTTCCGCGCCGCCGTCCGCCGGCTGCAAGACGGGGGACGGGCGCGGGAGCCGCGCTCGCGGAGCGAGCGCCAGCAAGCTCAGAAACCCTCCTCCGGGAGGTCCATCAGGTCGAGGTTGGTGGATTCGACGATCCGGCGGTCGGCGCCGATGCGCGGCAGCACCTCGTGCGCGAAGAACCGCGCCGCGGCGACCTTGCCCTCATAGAAGGCCCGGTCCGCGGCGGACACCTCGCCATCGAGCGCGCGCAGCGCCACGTCCGCCTGCCTCTGCAGCAGCCAGGCCACCAGGAGGTCGCCGAGGTCGAGCAGCAGCCGCCGCGAATTCAAACCGATCTTGTACAGCTCGCGCGGCTCACCACCCTGCGCCGCGCCCAGCCATCCGGTGAACACCGCCAGGATCTGCTGCACCTCAGCCAGCGCCTTGCCCAGCGCCAGCCGCTCCTCCTTGAGGCGGCCGTCGAATGCTCCGGGCCGCCAACCCGCACCGCCGCCGGCGGCACCGGTTGCGTTCGCCGCCGGCGCCCGCGGCCCGGAGTATTCGTCACCCGTCTCCGCCTCGATGAACTCCTGGATCTCGGCGGCCACCGTCAGCAGCGCCCTGCCCTGGTCCCGCACGATCTTGCGGAACACCAGGTCGAGGCTCTGGATCGCGGTCGTACCCTCGTACAGGGTGTCGATCTTCGAGTCGCGGACGTACTGCTCCAGCGGATAGTCCTGCAGGAACCCGGAGCCGCCGAAGGTCTGCAGCGACTCGTGGCTGAGCAGCTCGTACGCCCGCTCCGAGCCGCACCCCTTGACCAGCGGCAGCAGCAGGTCGTTGACGCGCCGGGCCAGCTTCGCCGCCTGTTCGTCACCGGCCGCCTCGGCCAGGATGACCCGGTCCTGCCACACCGCGGTGTACGCCACCAGGGCGCGCAGCCCTTCCGCGTACGACTTCTGCAGCATCAGCGAGCGGCGTACGTCGGGGTGGTGCGTGATGGTCACCCGGGGCGCGCTCTTGTCAGCCGCCGCCATGTCGGCACCCTGCACCCGGTTCTTCGCGTACTCCAGGGCGTTGAGGTACCCGGTCGACAGGGCGGCGATCGCCTTGGTGCCGACCATCATCCGGGCGTACTCGATGATCAGGAACATCTGCCGGATGCCGTCGTGCACGTCGCCCATCAGCCAGCCCTTGGCCGGTACGCCGTGCTCGCCGAAGGTGACCTCGCAGGTCGACGAGACCTTGAGCCCCATCTTGTGCTCGACGTTGGTGATGAAGACGCCGTTGCGGTCCGTCAGCTCGCCGGTCGCCACGTCGAAGTGGTACTTCGGCACCACGAACAGCGACAGGCCCTTGGTGCCCGGGCCGCCGGCACCGGGCGTGTCCACCGGCCGCGCGAGTACATAGTGGACGATGTTGTCGGTCAGGTCGTGCTCGCCGCTGGTGATGAAGCGCTTGACACCCTCGATGTGCCAGGAGCCGTCGGGCTGTGGTACCGCCCGGGTGCGCCCCGCTCCCACGTCGGAGCCGGCGTCCGGCTCGGTGAGCACCATCGTGGCGCCCCACCGCTTCTCCGCGAAGAGCGTCGCCCAGCGCCTCTGCTCCGGCGTGCCCTCGACCCAGAGGGTGTGCGCGAAGGACGGACCGGAGGCGTACATCCACACCGCCGGGTTGCTGCCCAGGATCAGCTCGGCGAGAGACCACCAGAGCGTGCGCGGCGCGGGCGTGCCGCCGAGGTCCGCCGGCAGGTCGAGGCGGTAGAAGCCGCTGTCCATGAAGGTGTGGTACGAACGCCGGAAGGCCTCGGGTATCGCCACGCTGTGCGTCGCCGGGTCGAACACCGGCGGGTGCCGGTCACCCTCCGCGTAGCTGGTCGCGAGATCCTCGCGTGCCATCCGGTCCACCTCGGCCATGATGCTGCGGGCGGTGTCGACGTCCAGCTCCGCGAACGGCCCGGTGCCGAGGGTCCGGTCCACCCCGAAGACCTCGAACAGGTTGAACTCGAGGTCACGCAGGTTGCTCCTGTAGTGGGTCATGCGGCGCTTCCCCCCGCTGTACGGCGCCGTAGCCGGCGACCGACCTAAGTTACTGACCAGTAACCCTAAAGATACTACTGCTCAGTAACGGGTTAAAGCACCTCGACGCGTGACCGGGAACACAGCAGCTCGAAGACGCGCCGAATGCAGCCATTTGACCGTTTGGCAAGTCGCCACGCCGACAGTCACGTCACCGTCCCCATGAGGACGTCGTTGGCCTGGTAACCACTGGAGCCGGGAGGACCACCATGATCGCTGATCTGATCGCCGCCGTCTTCGCTCCCCGATACCCCAAGGGATACGTCGGCCGCCACCGGCCATCCGGGCCGCCTAAGCTTGCGTTCCCAGTTCCCAGCTGGGCACGGAGCTGGCCACCGCCGGCGTCGCCCCCGCGTACTCCATGAGGACGAGCGCGATGTCGTCATCCAGCCGGCCCTGCACCCACTCGACCAGCGCACTCTCCAGGGAGGCCAGACCGTCGCCGACCGTACCGTGCCCGAGCAGGCGCCAGGCCCGCTCCGCCGTCGGGAAGAACTGGCCGTCCCGGCGCGCCTCGGCCAGCCCGTCCGTGTACAGCAGCAGCCGGTCACCCGGCTCCAGCCGCTCCACCCGCGGCCGTACCACCGGCATGAACCCGAGCGGCGGCGCGCTGGCCGGCGGCTCCAGCGGGATGACCTCACCCCGGCGCAGCAGCAGCGGTGCCGGGTGACCGCAGTTCACGATCGTCAGGGTGCCGCCCCGCTCCTCGACCAGCGCCGCCGTCACGAAGTCCTCGTCGCCCACCGAGCGGGCCACCGCCCGGTCCAGGTCGGCGACGATCGCGCGCAGGTCCGACCGCTCGTACGCGACGTGCCGGTACGAGCCGAGCACGATGCTCGCCATCCGTACCGCGTCCAGGCCCTTGCCCCGCACGTCGCCAATGATCATGCGCACCCCGTACGGCGTGTCCAGCGCCTCGTACAGGTCGCCCCCGATGTCCGCCGCCGCGCTCGCCGAGATGTACCTGCCCGCCACCGCGAGCGGGCCGACCTGCGGGCCCAGCGGCCGCAGTACCGCGCCCTGTGCCACGCTCGCCAACCGGGAGAGTTCCGCGAGCCGCGCCGCCTGCCGGGCGCGGACGTTGCCGGCCACCGCGGCGATCGCCGTGGCCACCACGATGCCCGCGACATTCACCGCGCTGTAGGCGGTCATGCCGCCCGGGAAGAAGCCGAAGACCACGCCGATCGCGGTGGCCACCGCGCCCACGGTGACGATCTCGCGCCACGGCGCCAGCGCCGCGGTCAGGAACGGTGCCGCCGCGAGCAGGCCGATGTAGTGCGGGGTCGGCCCGTCCGCCAGCTCGACGGCCGATACGACCGCGAGCAGCGCAACGGCCGCGCCGAGCCCGGCACGGGATTCGTTACTCATCGGGCGACCGCCCGGCAGCCTCAGTTTCATGGGTACGGGCACAGCATGCCGGATAACCCCGCCGTACTAAACGGGCCAGGCCCATCTCCGCGCGAACGGCCATCTACGTGCGCCCAGCAGTCTGGTTTAACTCAGCACACAGTCATTCCGCGGTTCGGACTGCAACCTCGGTCTTACGACAGCACTTCGTACTTAACGGACACTACGCCGTTACTCACGCTCGCGATCACACCGAAGGCGACCGGGGTCAGATCGAGACACCGCCCGTTGACGAACGGGCCGCGATCGTTGATGCGTACCACCACGGACTTGCCGTTGCTCGTGTTCGTGACCCGTATCCGGGTGTTGAACGGCAGCGTCTTGTGCGCCGCCGTGTACCCGTTCGGGTCGAAGTGCTCCCCGTTGGCCGTCGTCTGCCCCGTGCCGTAATACGACGCCTGGCAACTGCCGGTGCTCGTGACGCTGCCGCCGCCGGCCGGCGGGCTCGCCTTCTTCGTGGGGGACTTCGCCGGGCTCCTGCTCGGGCTCGCCACGGGTACGGCTCGCAGTTGGCCGCGGGATGCGCGCCGCTCGCTCGTGCGGCTCGGCACCGGTGCCGGTACCGGGCTGGGCGACTCGGCGACCTGGACGCTGGCGTTCCGGGCCGGCCCCAGGTTCATCGCGGCGATCGCACCGACGACCAGCAGGGCGGCGATCGCAAGTCCGGAGAGCACCGGTATCAATGTGCTCGACGTACGCTCCAGCGCGTGCTTGCCGGACAAAGTCCAACCCTTCGTCGACAACGGGGCCGTGGCTGACGGTATCGAGCGGGCGATGGAGCCCGTCAAGTTTGCTGTCCAATGTGTCCGGTAAGGGGATGTTTGTTTCATCCGAACGGCTGATGCGCGCTGCGTGCATTGGATACGGAGAGTTGCTATCCGGAGTCGAAGCGTGCATCGGTCGACGGGTAGTCGAGATCGGACCGGTGTGGATCAGTCGAGGGCTCGTCCGTCGTCGACCCACGCAGGCAATGGACCGCGCCCACGCCACACACCGGGCAATGGCAGCAACCAGCCAACACCGGCACTTCCGGCTACCCGACCTGATCATTGCCGCTATGGCCGAACTGCACGGCGCCACCGCGCTGCACTACGACGACGGCGACTACGACCGCATCGCGGCCAACCAACCGAGTGGGTCTCCACCAAGGGATCCCTCTGAACTTGGCGCGGGTGAAGGGGAATCGACCCCGCCAATGGCCCAAGCCATGGTCCGTAACCGAGAAAAGTCGATGGCTCTGGTTGGGACATTCATCTTGACCAGGGCTGGAACGAGAGAGCGGGTGCAGGGAATCGAACCCCACTGTCAGCTTGGGACTCGCGTGGACGCTCGTTTCGACCGAGGTCAACGGATCGCGATCCTGGTCGTCGTGGTCTGGGTTCCCCGCTGTTCCCCGTGATTCCCCGCGGCTACGGGCACGTAGCGGGCACGCCTGACCAGTCTTCGTCAGGCCGCGTGCGGACGTTCCCAGGGATACGGCATCGCTTTGAGCCGCTCGACATGCGCAAGGTGGCGGCGTTGGCGTTGGACGTCCCCGGCCTCGCCGGCCTCGTCCGCCCAGTGCTGGACCTCAGCGATCCACGCCTCATGATCGGTGCGTAGCAGCTCCTGGAGCGCCTGAACCTGCGGATCAACAGTCACTGCCTCAACCTCCCAGCCGCTCATCAAGCCTACCGAGTTCGTACCGGCTGTCCTCAACCTGGCGTCGGTAGAACTCCTGATGCTCCTCGTACTGCGCGATGAGATGCCGCGCCCGCTCGATCTGGGCGGTCAACCTCATCCGCTCAAACTCGTCTTGCTCCTCAGGCATCATCGTCGCTCACCGTAGACCGTCAAGACAGCATTGACTCACCCGTGCGCGTGGGGTCCTGCTTGCAGGCGCACCTTGACGAACGAAGATCAGAAACGATGAGACCCAGGTCGAAGAACATCCTGTGACCCGGGCCCTTGTGCAACGAGAGCGGGTGAAGGGAATCGAACCCTCAATGTCAGCTTGGGAATCGCACCGGATCCGATCCTGATACGGCGTTTCGCCAGGTCGACACGGCCTGACAAAGGCCTGGAGCGGCCTGGTCTTGCCCGGCTTAGATGGCCTGACCGCCAGGCAGCCGGACGAGGGATCCCGTGCCCATCAGTTGGTGTTGGTGCTCACCATCTCAGGATCTTGGTGTGCAGTTGTCGAGAAGTATGGTGTATCGTAGGAGCCATGACACGCATCACGGTCGACGTGAACGACGAGTGGCTAGATGCCGCTCGCGAGGAGCTGGGCACCGATACCAAGGTCGCCACCATCAACGCAGCCCTCCACGCTTTCGCACTACGACGGAAGGCCACGGACATCGTGGCGGCGTTCGACAGTGTGCAAATGGACTTCGACGAGTCCGATCAAGCCTGGGGCTTCGGCGGGGGGCGCGACCTGACCCGGCTCGCCGAGGACGCACGCGACTCCGAAGCGGCGTGATGGCCGGACTGATCTATCTCGCAGACACGTCTGTCTACGTCCTGCAGGGACAACACCTCCAGGTCCGCCGCAGGTTCGAGGCGCTACTCGCCGAAGGACGGCTGGCGGCCTGCCAGATGACATCCTTGGAGTACCTCAACAACGCACCCGATCCGAAAAGCTACGAGGTGCTGTGGGGTGCGCTCCACGGGCACCGCCGGATCGACGTCACCGCTCAAGCGATGGACCGAGCGCTCGCCACACACCGGGCGCTGGCGGCCACCAGCCAGCACAGGCATTTCCGGCTACCCGACCTGATCATCGCAGCGACAGCGGA
>JBBWZQ010000016.1:0-20082 GCA_039649115.1 Micromonosporaceae bacterium
CTGGCGCTGGTGCTGCCGGCATTCGTGTCGCTGATCGTGGCGTACGGCTGGCCGGCGGTGTGGACGCTGCGCACCAGCTTCCAGAAGGTCAACATCCTGCACCCCGGTGCCGGCGGCGGCTTCACGACCCGCAACTACAGCAGCGTGTTCGGCGCCGGCCTGGCCGGTCACTTCGGCTTCGCCCTGTCACTCGCGGTGGTGCCGCTCGTGGTCGCCCTGCTCGCCGCGCCGCTGCTGGCCTGGGCCGCGCACCGGGGCGGCAGGGTGGCCCGCTGGGTGACGCGCGGTGTCCTGGCGCTGCCCCTCGCCGCCTACGCGCCGACCGCGCTCGCGCTGGCCCGGCTGAACAGCCTGAGCCCGGAACAGCGCGGCGCGGACCCCGCGACCACCGTCCGTTCGCTGTACTGGTGGGGCACCGTCGGCCTGGTCGTCGCGCTCGCCACGACGCTGTACCTCGCCGCCGTGCGCCAGCGTGGCCGGCGTGGCGCCTGGCCGGCACTCGCCGTCGCCGCCGGCATCGCGTTCGCGGCCGTCATCGCCGCCGCGGTGCAGGACTTCACCTACTCGTACGTGTCCGTCGGCGGGGCCCGCGGCGGGGCGACGCCGATCATCGACATGTACCAGGACGGCTTCGTGCGGGCGAGCTTCGGCACCGGTGCCGCCGCCGCCACGGTGGTGCTCGCGGTGCTCTGCCTGCTGGGTCTCGGCGCCACCCTGGTCATCGTCCTCAGTGGACTGCGCCTGGAGTTCGACGACGGGGTAGAGCCGACCGTCGATCCCGGTACCCGCGTCGTGGGCATGGTGCTGGCGGCGGCCGTACTGTTGATTGTCGCGTTTCTGTCGATCTATGGCCTGGCCCCGTTGCTCGGCGGGATCTTCGGCGGCGGCGGGTCGCGGCCTCCGCTGCCTGCCTCCACCGCGACCATCGAAGTCAACACCTGGGCACCGAGCCTGCTCACCACCCTGGTCGCGGTGACGGCGGCGGTGGCCGCGGCCTTCGGCATCGGTTGGCTGCGCCCGCTCGGCCGGCACAGCCCCTGGCTGCTGCTGCCGTTCGGGCCGTTCCTCTTCGTCGGCATGGGGCCGCTGGTGCTGCACGGCTTCGCCAGCCGGCAGGGTTCCGGCGGGCTGGACACGTTCCTGTCGCTGGCGCCGCCGGCGTGGATCGCGATACCGGCGCTGTTCGTCATGGCGCTGCTGTTCCGCGGGCAGGCGGAGCGCGCGGACGCGCTGCGCCGGCAGGGCCGGCCGCCGGCGCTGGCGCGGCGTTTCCTGCTGGCCCTGCCGATGCTCGGGTTGGTGTTCCTGGCGACCTGGGTCGCGCACGCACAGGACCTGATCTGGCCGCTGATCTCGGTCAGCAGCGCGCAGCGGCTGACCGCTCCGGTCGCGCTCGTCCAGGCCCGCCTGCAGTACGCGGCCGGTCCCGGCGCGGCGCCCTACGACCTCGTGCTGCCGGCAGCGGTGTTCGTGCTGCTGCTCCTCCTGACGGTGGCCGCCCAGCTGTTCTACCTCGACCGCGTCGCGCTGCGGGTCGGGCGGCCGGACTGACGGTCGATGATTCATCCACAGCGGACGGATGGCTCGGTCGGTTCCCCGTCGGCGAGCTCCACCTGGACGACCTTTGCCAGATCGACGCGCGAGGCGGGCGCCTCGATCGTCACGTGCGCGTGGCGCCCGCTGTGCACGAGGCTGCCGACCGCGTTGCCGAAGTACGGACCCGCGAGCTTGGCCCAGTGCACCCGCGTCGGCTCCACTCTGGACAGGCGGGACAGCAGCCGGCCGAGCCATGCCGAGCCGGGGCGCCAGGTGGCCCGGAACACCGTGCGCATCAGCCGCGGTACCCGGTTGTGCACCGGTGAGCAGGTCAGCTGGTAGACCGGGGGCCCGTCCAGGTCGGGACGGGCCACGTAGGAGTGGTGCACGTCGCCGGAGAGCACGCTGACGCTCGCCACCCCGGGATCGAGCCCGCCCAGCAGCAAGGCGAGAGCGTCGAACGAGTTCCCGAACGCGGGCCAGTGCTCCAGGTCCACCGCCCGGCGCAGCCTCTCGGCGGCGGCCGCGACCGGCCGCCACCGCGACTCCGCGAGGCTCGACGTCACCACCTCCAGGTGGTGCACCCCGGGCGGCATGAGCCACGGCAGCGAGGCTCCGACGGCCAGGTGCGTGTACCCGCCGGAGAGGGCCGTCGCGGCGAACCAGTCCCAGTGCCCGGCGGGGAGCATCGCGCGCCGGCCCGGTTCCAGCTGGCGGGCGCAGCGGGTGTCCAGCACGATGAGCCGGGTGTCGCCGATGTCCAGTGCGTAGCTCCACCGGTACGCGTCCCGGTCCCGGTCGGCCCGCGCGCCGAAGTCGCGGAGCACCTCGGTGGCGTCGGCGGCGCAGACCACGGCCGGGTAGACCGGGTCGGCACCGACCTCGTCCGGGTGCAGGTTGCCCAGGTGCTGGTAGACCCAGTAGGAGGCGAGGCCGGCGGTGATCCGCTCCGGCCACCAGGGCTGGCGCAGCATGTCCGCCCGCCAGGACGCCGAGGTGTTCCAGTCGTCGATCACCTCGTGGTCGTCGAAGATCATTACAGACGGCACCGTGGAGAGCAGCCAGCGGATGTCCGGGTCGCTCCAGGACTCGCGGTAGACCCGGGCGTACTCGGCAAAGTCGATCACCTGGTCGGGCAGTTCCGCGGACCGGGAGCCACGCCGCCGGCGCAGCCAGCGCCGCACGGGCGGGGACGCGATGTCGGCGTAGATCTGGTCGCCGAGCAGGACCAGGCTGTCCGGCCAGTTGTCGCCGGTGGCGGCGAGCCGGGCGGCGTAGGCGTCGAGCGCGTCCGGCGGGATGCCCTCGACGACGTACGGGGTCGCCTCCCGGCACGAGCCGAAGACCAGCCGCACCGGCGCACCCGGTGCCCGGGTCCGGATCACCGGCGGGGGGAACGGGTAGTCAGCGGGCGGCCACGCCTGGTCGCCGTTGATGATCACCTGGTACCGGCTCGCCGCGCCGGGCGGCAGGCCGGCCACCACGACGAGGGCGTAGTGCCGGCCGAACGCGGTGAAGGTACGCGCGGCCCCGCCGGCGGTACCCGCGCTGACCTCGACCGTCGCCGGCTCGGCGGTCTCCACCCAGATGGTCGCCCGATCGTCGACGACCCGTCTCAGCAGCGGACCGAGTACCAGCGTCATGCGCCTCCTCCCGTCGGCATACCCATGATCCTGCCGGATCGGGCAAGCCACGGGCGGGTCAGGCGCCGGGTGCTTCCCGGGTGAAGTCGGCGACCACGTCCGCCACCACGCGGTCGGCGGCCGATCCGGGCCGGAGCACGCCGGTCTCGACCACCTCGTGGCATGACGGGTCGGGGGTGAACGCCGGAATCGCGACGGACCCGGCGGCGGCCACCCGCATGCGGGCCGGGCCGGTGGTCCGGGCCATCCGCACCGCGCCGGCGAGCTCGACCAGGCTCGCCTGGAAATCGTTGAGCGCGCGCTCGGTGGCGACCTCGGGCGCGGCGGCCAGGAGCTCGGGACGCTCGATCGCCGCCAGGTCCGTCCGGGCCGCCGGCAGCAGCGGCAGGTGGTCGAGCAGGTCGGCCGCGGCCGCGTCCCGCCGGGTCAACGGCTCGGCACCGGGTGCGAACTGCCGCCGGACGGTGGCCGGGATCGTCGAGTGCTCGTAGAAGGTCCGGTCCACGGTACCCGCCGGGATCAGCGGGGAGATCGCCACCGCCGGGACCCGCACCCCGCTGAGCGAGAAGTCGAAGCCGGTCTTGGCGTCGACGATGCCGTCGGGAGCGGTGACCGGCCGGGGTGGCACGTGGTCGAAGAAGCCGCCGTGCTCGTCGTAGGTGATGAGGAACAGTGTCTGTGCGAACAGCTCGGGGTTCGCGACCAGCGCGTTGTAGATCCGGGCCATCAGGGCCTCGCCCGCCGTGAAGCTGTCGCCCCTGGTGGTGTTGTTGCCCGGATGCTGGCTGTTGCCCTCGCCGCGGCCGTAGCCGTGGTTGGGCTCGACGAAGGCGTACGCGGGCAGCGTTCCCCGGTCGATGTCGCGGAAGAGCTGGTCCATGTCGTGGAAATGGTCGACACCGGTCAGCCACAGTTTCGGGTACGCCCACACCTGCGCGACGCCGTCGTGGTAGATCTCCCAGCGCTGCCCCGCGTCGCCGAGCCGCTCAAAGATCGTGACGTCCTCGTAGTAGCCGACTTCGATGTTCGCCGTGCCGTGTGACGTCGCGGCGTGCGCGAACTGCCGGTTGGGCCAGGTCTCGCCCGGTACCGCCGCGTGCCAGTTCACCAGCACGGCGAACTGCTTGGCGAGGAACCCGAGCACCGGTACCTCCGACTCGGGGAAGCACCGCATGATCTCGTCGGGCTCGGCGAGAACCGGCCCGGGGCCGCGACGTAGCCGACTCCCGAGTGTCTGGAAGCGCGCGACCACGGAGTTCCAGAGCCGCTCCCACCACGCCTGCGGCCGGAGGCTCCCGGTCGAGATCTTGCGCTGGTACGACGCGATGAACCCGCTCATCGACGGGCTGCCGACGCCAGGGGTGCCCAGCCGGCCGAAGACCTGGAGCATGACGGCCTGGTGAGAGTGGTCCGGGTCGTTGCCCAGGACCGGTGACCCGCTCGCGATCGTGGCGACCCGGCGGCCGTCCGGGTTGCCGGGATCGACCGGGCAGGAGGCATCGAGCCGCGCCAGGCTCGGGTACGCCGGATCGTCGTGCCCGAGGTAGCCGAGCAGGTGGTCGAACGACCTGTTCTCCATCATCAGCACGATGATGTGCCTGATGCGGTCCCGGCCGTGGCCGGGCGGAGCGTCATCGACCATGGCCAGCCCTTTGTCGAACGGATGAGGTCCACCAGTACAGAGTGGGCCGGGCGGGACCTGATACAGCCCGGGTTGGGGGCGGGTACGCGCGGGTACGCAGGCACGATGAGCGTCGTTGGAGAACGCCGGCGCAAGTACGACGTGCCCGCCGGGTTCCAGCTCCCGGACCTGTGCCAGGCCGGCGTGGTCGCGCAGGTGGGACCGCCGGCGGTGCACGGCCTGGCGGCGACCTATCTGGACACCAGGGACCTGCGGCTGGCCCGGCGCCGGGTCACCGTGCGGCGGCGCAGCGGCGGCGGCGACGCGGGCTGGCACGTCAAGGTCCCCGGGGCCGCCGCCGGTGAGCGCGTCGAGTACCGGGCTCCGCTGGCCGGCGAGGACCTGCCCGCCGCGCTGGACACCCAGGTGCGGGCGCTGCGCCGGGGTGCGCCGCTGCGGCCGGTGGCCCGCATCCGGACCACCCGCCGGGAGCGCCCGTTGCGCGACGCGGCCGGCCGGGTTCTCGCGCTGCTGGCCGAGGACGACGTCGCCGCGCAGGTATCCGGGACCGGCCCGCGCCGGTGGCACGAGGTGGAGGTCGAACTGGTCGAGGGCGATCCGCGGCTCCTCGCGCAGGTCGACCGGGTGCTGCGCCGGGCCGGTGCGCGTGCCGCGGCGGCGCCGTCCAAGCTGGCCCGCGCGCTGGCCGACCGGCTGCCCGACCCGCCGACGGTACAGGCCGACCGGGTCGTCGTGGCCGTCGTCGGGTACGCCCGGGCACAGCGGGACGCGCTGCTCGCCACCGACCCGGCGGTGCGCCGGGGCGAGCCCGAAGCGGTACACGACATGCGGGTGGCCACCCGCCGGCTGCGGAGCACGCTGCGCACCTTCCGTCCACTGTGGAACGAGCGGCGGCGGACGCGGGTACGCGGGGAACTCAACTGGCTGGCCGACCAGTTGGGTGCGGTGCGCGACAACGAGGTGATGCTCGCCCGGCTGACCGGAGCCGTGCACGCCGAACCCGACGAGCTGGTCCTCGGCCCGGTCGGGGCCCGGGTCCGCGACTGGCTGGCCGCCGACGCCGCGCAGGCCCGGCAGCGGCTGCTGGCGGCCCTCGACTCACCGCGCTACCTGGCGCTGCTCGACGCGCTGGACGGACTGCTGGACCCGCGACCGGCCAGCGTGGCGCCACGCAAGCTGGTCAGCCGCGCCGCCAAGGCCCTGCGGCGGGCAGACGCCGACCTGGACGCCGCACGCACCGACCCGCAACTGCACGAGTCGCGCAAGCGGTTCAAGCAGGCCCGGTACGCGGTGGAGGCGCTGCGTCCGGTGGCCGGCAAGCCGGCCAAGCGGCTGGCGAAGAAGCTGACCGAGTTGCAGGACATCCTCGGCACCCACCAGGACACCACCGTCACCCGGGGGCTGCTGCTCGACTACGGCACCCGCGCGTACCGCGAGGGCGACAACGCGTTCACCTACGGACTGCTGCACGCCCGCCAGCAGGCCGCCGGTCAACTGGTGCTGGGTGACCTGCCCGCGGCCACCCGCGCGGCCCGCCGCCGCAGGCTCCGCCGCTGGCTGCGCGGCCGCCACTGGTAGCCGTGACGCCGGGTTCCGTCCGTCGCTCCTGGCGGAGCGGTCGGGGACCGGCGACTGCCCAGCCTACGGCATGCGTCCCCGGAAGGTGACGTAGCTCGCCAGCCGCAGAACGTGGCGGACGGCCGCTCGCGGGGTGACGCCGCCGGCGAGCAGGGTACCGCCGGCCATCACGACACCACCCACCACGGCGCCGACTCTCGGCAGTGACGCGGGGATGTCCAGGAAGCCGGTGATGCCGAGGATCCGGGACATGCCCCACGGCAGCAGCGCCATCTCGTCGTTCCACATCGTGAGGGCTCGTTCGAGCCCCGTCGTGGAGACGGCCGCGCCGAGGATGGTGAGCGGCGCTCCGGCGCCGACGAGTACCAGGCCGGCGGCGCGCGGGCCGGTCACGTACGTCATCAAGGCGAGCCACGCGACGGCGAACACCCACAGGAAGGCCGCGAACGCCAGGGTGATGTACCCGGATCGGGCCGCCGGACGCGTCCAGAAGCCGAACCAGTACCGGCCCGGTCCGCGCTCGACGAGCGCACCGAGCAGCACGAGGGTCCGCACCAGGACGGCGCCGCCCAGCCCGGCCAAGAGGCGGAACGGATCCGCGGTGCCGATGAGCGCCCGCAGCGCGCCCGCGAAGACCGACCACGCGCCGAGGGTCAGCAGGAGGTGGGTCGGCGCCGCGAACCAGGTGTGGACCGCCCGGCTGAGCACCAGGGCGGCCGCCGGGACCGCCCAGACCAGCACCCGGTCCAGGGTCGCCGCCGGGGGCGGGAGGTCGCCGAGACGCCACGGCCGCACCGCGCCGACCCACAGCGCGCGCAGTGCCGCGGCGCCGGGTGCCGGCCCGCGTGCCAGGGCACGCAGCAGCCGTTGACCGAGCGGGCTGCCGAGCGTCACCGCGGCGATCAGCACGAGCAGCAGCGCGCGGGCGAGCCAGGCCATCGCGAGATCGCGCTGCGCGCGGGCCAGCCCGATGTCCGCGGCCGGGAACCGGTACGGCGGCAGGTCGACGTTTCCGGTGTACCGCCGCAGGTGCTCGTCGCGGGCGGCCCGGTACCGGGCGCGGGCCGGTACCCACGCCGCGCGGGCGGCCGGCGAACCGGTGTCGAGCCACTGCGCGTACCGCAGGAACATGGTCCGGTACGCGCCCAGCGTCTCGAAGAGGTTGACCTGGTAGTCGAGCGTGTCCAGGAACTGCTGCCGGGCAACGGGATCGTGCCAGGCCGCCGGATCGGTCCCGGCGATCAGCGCGCGCATGCGCCGGGCCAGCGCGGTGGCCGTGTCGCCCTCGCGGATCGCGTCGTCGAGCCGGTCCCGGCTCACCGCGTAGATGCTGTCGAGGACCGCGCTGTCGCCGGTGACGATGTCCCACTCGAAGATCCACATCATCGGCGGCGGCTGCACGCCGAGCGCCTTGACCGTCCGGCTGGCGTACGGTCCGATGTAGAGACCCTTCATGATCGCCTCGCGGGACAGTGCCATGACCCGGCCGATGGCCTCCACAGTGGACGGATCGGTGGCGAACGCCTGCCGCGCCCAGTCGGCGGTCAGCTGACCCGGGTCGGCGTCCGGGTTCCACGCGAGGCGGGCGGTGAGGTAGACGTTGAGTTCGAACAGTTGCCAGAACCCGGCACGCAGGTACAGTGTCCTCGGCCCGGCGCGCAGCGGCCCGCCCATCTGGGTCCAGGTCCAGACGCCCTCGATGCGCGGGTTGGCGGCCAGCAGCCGGCGCAGCGCCTCCTGGTGCAGCGCGCCCAGGTCGTTGGGCAGCGACCCGAACGCCTCGAACTCCCGCCGCGCCTGGAACTCGACGATGCGCCGCTGGGTACCGACCGCCAGCGTGGTGTTCAGCGGCAGGTGGCTGTAGAAGTCGCCGAGGCAGTACTTCGTCGAGACGATGAGGTGCGGGTCGTCGATGCCGCCGAGCACCTCCTCGTATGACGCGGGGCTGGTGTGCATGTCGCCGACCGCGCCGACGCCGATGCTCCAGGTGCGGAAGATGATGTCCCGGCCCGTCTCGCCGGCGACCCCGAGCAGCGCGGCCAGCATCGCGCGTACCGACGCGGGGGTCTTCACCACGATCCGTGAGGTGTAGTCCCAGCCGGGCAGCTGGTAGCTGGCGCCGCCCTCACCGACGCGTATCACCAGCCCGTCCGCGTAGGGCAGCGCCGCGAACAGCTCGCGCAGCCCGGCCTGGTACACCGTCCACAATCGAGGGTCGCGGACCGCCAGCCCGCCGACCGTCTTCCCGAGGTACCGTTCCAGCGGCGGCGACAGGGCCAGCATGTCGGTGGCGAAGTAGACCCGCATGCCCATGTCGTGGGCGTACCGCCAGACCGGTCCGAAGGCGGCCACCATCGCCCGGGCGCGGGCGGCGTGCGGGTCACCGGCCGGATAGACGGCCGACCCGTCACCGACGCCGGCAAAAGTCACGTACTCCAGGAAGCCGGGAACGACAACGCCGTTGTAGCCGAGGCCGAGCGCGTGGTCGACCAGTTGCCGGAACTGCGCGGCGATCCGGCCGACGGCGGTTCTGTCCACATAGGGCGGTCCGGCCAGGACGGCGCCGGCCACGACGTCGGTGTTGAGTGAGTAGTCGTCGCTGGCGACGAAGCCGGCCGGGTCGGCGGACAGGCCGACCGATCCGGTGTCGACCAGGCGCAGGCGCAGCCGGGGCGCGAACAGCGGGCCGTCCCCGCCGCCGCCGAATACCGGCTCCGGCTGTGCTCCCCCGGGCGGCAGCGGGTCGTCTCCCGAGCGGATCCGGTCGGCCAGCGTGTACAAGCCGGCGGCCGCACCCGCCGCCGTGCTCGCCTGCAGGAGGAAGCCACCGCCGGCGCGGCGGAGCCGGAACGCCTCGTCCGGGAGGGCCGGATCGGCGATCACCTCCGCCCGCAGCGTGCGCGGGAGCGCGGTGGCCCCGGCCGTGGCGGCGGTGCGGATGACCGGGTGCGGCGCGGCGCGACCGGACAGCGCGGCCGCCACCGCCTGCGCCGCGAGCCGGACGCGCCGGTCGTCGGGGACGACGATCCGCGTGATGAGGGGTGCGGCCGCCACCTCGCGCGGCTCGGCGGTCGCCGGACTCTCGCCGGGCACCTCGGCCGGCCGGAAGCTCAGCCCGAGCGCGGCGCCGACCTGCCAGGCGACCGCGGCGCCGGCGCCGAGCAGGCCGGCGACCGCCGTACCGACAAGCCAGGGACGAGATGAGGCCACGCGGCCAATCGTATGGGTCCCGCCGGGTCCCTGCCGTGGTGCCACCCAACGGTAATCCGGTGACCGGCAGCCGGATACCTGTCGGCAGGCTGCCTGCCGGCTGGCGTTGGTATCCCTTCCGGCCTCGTCGGTGGCGGTGCGGCCGTGGTTGTCCGCGCGGGGAACGGTTGCCGGATCTCAGCGCAGGCCGTTGCGCCGCGCGACGAGTACCCCCAGGTCCGGATCGTCGGTGATGTACCCGTCGACGCCCAGGTCGATGAGCCGCTGCATGACGTGCTCGTCGTCGATGGTGTACGGGACGACTTTCAGCCCGTACCGGCGGTGCAGCACCTCGATCGCCGGGCCGTGGAAGTAGGCCGGGCTCTGCCGCAGGTACCAGTCGGCGGACCCGACCGTCTGCTGCCGCGGGTCGTGCACCTGCCAGTTCGCCGAGACCGTGCTCGCGCCGGCCGCCCGTACCAGCTGACCCAGATCCTGGTACCGCCACCAGTCCAGGCCGCCGGTCCACGGGCTCTTGACGTCCGGGTTGCCGTACACCGCCTGCAGCGAGCACTCGTCCGCGAGGCTCGCGCACTCGGCCGGCCCGTACTGCCACACCAGCGCCACCGTGCGGATGCCCGGATCGATGCGGTGCGACAGCATGATGGTGCGCCAGTCGAACGACTGGATCGTCACCCGGTCGCGAAGATGCGCGCGCTCGACCGCGTGGACGAGGGTGCGGGTGAACACGTCGTACGGCACGGTGTCCGACACCAGCGGGCTGATCTTCGTCTCGATGTTCAGCCGGATGTCGGTACGCCCGCTGTTCCGCACCAGATCGAACAGCTCGGCGAGGGTGGCCATGTGCTCCCCGGGTACCGCCACCTGGCGCGGGAACTCGGGCAGCGTCTTGGTGCCGCAGTCCAGCGTCTTGATCTCGGCGAGGGTCAGCTCGTGGATGAGCCTGCCGACATAGGGGAACTTCGGATCGCCGGGGAACGCCGGCCCGGTGTCGAGGCAGTGCGAGCCCGGTACGGCGCGGTCGTGGCTGATCACGAGGACCCCGTCGGCGCTCACCCCGGTGTCCAGCTCCAAAGTGGACACACCCGGGTCGGCAAGCGCGTACCGGAACGCGGCGAGGGTGTTCTCCGGCCGTACCGCGCGGGCGCCGCGGTGGCCCTGGATGTCGAAGTCCACGGTGTGCCTGGCCGGAAGCCGGAAACCACGCGCGGCCAGGACCTCCCGCAGCCGGTCCGGGTAGTCGGTGATCAGCCCGTCCACGCCGTCGTCGATGAGCTTGTCCATCGTGGGCGGGTCGTCCACGGTCCACGGGATCACCTTGATCCCGTTCGCGTGCGCGTGCGCGACCATGGCCCGGGTGACGTACGGCTCGTAGCCCGGGTCGGTCACCTTGCCGTTCTGCGGGAACCCGTGCACCGGCGAGAACGCCGACGCGCCGAACGACCTGATCGCCGCGATCGGGTCCCCGCCGAAGTCGTCGATGTCGATGCCACCCAGCCACGGCGAGGCTCCGGGCTGGCCGACCTGGAGGAAGTCCCGGTTGGTCAGCGCGACGAGCGGCAGCCGCGGCTCCACCTGCCGCATCCGCATCAGCGAGCCCCAGTCGAAGCTCTGGATGGTGACCTGGCGCAGCATCCCCGCCGCGCGGACCTCGCGCGCGACGACCTGGACGAACTGCTCGCGGGGCGCGGTCTCGCTCGGCGCACCCGCCTCCACCTTGGTCTCCACGTTGAGCCTGGTGTCGCTGGCGTGGTACCGCTTCACCAGGTCGAAGACCTCACGCAGCAGCGGCATCCGGGAGCCCGGCACCGCCACCTGCAGCGGGAAGTCGGGCAGCGTCCTGCTGCCGCAGTCCAGGGTCTTCACCTGCGCCAGGGTGAGCGTGTCGACGAACCTGCCGACGTACGGGTACTCCGGGTCGCCCGGGGTGGCCGGGGCGGTGTCCACGCATTTGTTGCCGTCGACCTTCCGGTCGTGCGTGACGACCGCCTGCCCGTCCTCGGTGATCTGCACATCCAGTTCCAGCGTGCTGACGCCCAGGCGCAGGCCGTTGCCGAACGAGCTGAGCGTGCTCTCCGGGCGGAAGGCCAGGCCGCCGCGGTGGGCCTGCAGGTCGAAGTCGCGGGGCCGGTGCGCCCCGGCCGGGCCGGCCACGCCGAGCACGGACGCGGCGACCGCCACGGCGAGGACACCCGAGGGCCATCGTGAGACAGACATGCCAGGCACGCTTCCGGTACCCCCTGGCGTTCGGAAGGCATCGAAGTAGACCGAAGTTTAAGAAAGTATGACGGCAGGTGTCCAGATCGAGCAGGCGGGCAACCCCGGATGGCTGTCGAACATCCCGTTGTGATCTTCCGATTACGGTGAGTTCTTCCCCTCGCAAGAACTCCGTCGGGCTTGGTACTCTGCGGCCACTCATGGCTGGGGCTTCAACGCACCTGCCTGCGGTGATGCGGCGGGAGGTCGTCTGGTGGCTGACAATGGAATGAAGGGCCGTGTCAGAGGGTTGCTCGGCGGACCGCAGCCGGCGACCGAGTCCGCGGAGCAGATGGCGGGCCCGTCCGACCCGGCCACTCAGCACCAGGCGCTCCAGGTGCTGACGCTGGCCCAGCGAACCGCCGAGGACCACGTCGCCGATGCCCGGCGGCAGGCGGACAAGATCTGCGCGAACGCGCGCACCACGGCGGAGCAGATAGTCCGGGACGCCCAGTCGCACGCGCAGGCACTCCAGCAGGCGGCCGACAAGGCGCTGTCCGACGCGCAGGCCACGGCGGCGCAGATGGCCCGGGATGCCGAGGCGCACGCCGATGAGGCGCAGCGCAACGCCGAGGAGATCCTCTCCGACGCGCGGGCGCGGGCGAGCGAGGCGGCCAAGAGCGCTCAGGCGAGCGCCGACGAACTCAGGCACCAGGCCCAGCAGCGCTATGAGGACGTCGTCGGGGGCCTGGCCGCCAAGCGTGAAGCGCTGCAGCGGCACATCGAGGCGTTGGAGCAGTTCGACCGGGACTACCGGGCCCGGCTCACGACATTCATGCAGAATCAGTTGCGTGCCCTGTGGGTCGATGAACCGCACCTGAACGCGGAAGAGATCGAGCCGCCGGGCTTCGTGGCAACCCCGCCCCCGGCGCCGCGAGGCAGCCACGCCGACCGTTCATAGCGGGCGGTCCGCACCGGGTGGTCCGCACCGGGTGGCAGGGTGCGGAACTCGGGCGGATTTACCCGCTCCGGCCCTGTTCTGCGCTGGTTGATCCGGGCCGGGGACCGTTCGATCCACGGGTTGCGCGCAACTGTGGACCCACCGTGCCGGCCGGAGTATGGTCCATCCCGGAAAGCGCTCTCTCACAGTCGTGGTCGGCCTTCTGCGCTCGCGAGGACGGCGCTTGTTCCAGGCACGCCGCCGCCCCGGGGGGAAGGACGGCCGGCCACATCCCGGGAAGGTAGGTCGCATTTCATGGCGTTGGTCTCCAGCTCCGGAGGGGCATCCAGGTCGGGCGGGACAGCGCCGGGTGGGCGCCGCTTCGGCCGATGGCTGCTCGCCGGCGTTGCCGTCCTGATGACCGCCGCGTCTGTCACCAGCGGGGGCATCGCCTCGGCCGCTCCAGCACACTCGTCCCCGGGCGCGGGTCAACCCGACTTCGGGCCGAACGTGAAGATCTTCGACCCGACGATGCCGACCAGCGAGATCCAGGCGACCGTCGACGCGATCGCCGCGCAGCAGGTCGACAACGAGATGGGTACCCAGCGGTACGCGCTGCTGTTCAAGCCCGGCACGTACGGCACGCCCGATCATCCACTGATCTTCCAGGTGGGCTACTACACCGAGGTGGCCGGCCTGGGGCTGGGACCGACCGACGTCACCGTCAACGGCCACATCGACGTCTACAACCGGTGCCTGACCCCGACCAACTGCATCGCGCTGGTCAACTTCTGGCGGTCGCTGTCGAACCTCACCATCAACGTCGCCGGACTGGCCGGGTGCCGGGCCTCGGGCGACTTCTGGGCCGTCTCGCAGGCCGCACCGCTGCGGCGGGTCAAGGTCAGCGGGCCGCTGACGTTCATGGACTACTGCACCGCGGGTCCGCAGTACGCGAGCGGCGGCTTCCTGGCCGACTCGGTGACCGGCAACATCGTCAACGGGTCACAGCAGCAGTTCCTGGTACGGGACAGCAGCATCGGTACGTGGTCCAACGCGGTGTGGAACCAGGTCTTCGCCGGGGTGCGGGGTGCGCCCGCGCAGTCCTTCCCGAACCCGCCCTACACCACGCTGCCCACCACACCCGTGAGCCGGGAGCGGCCCTACCTGTATGTCGACGCGTCGGGCCGGTACCGGGTGTTCGTCCCGGCGACCCGCACCCGGTCCGCCGGACCCACCTGGCAGAACGGTCCGACACCCGGCCGGTCGATCCCGCTGTCGGGCTTCTTCCTGGCGAAGCCGTCCGACTCCGTCGCGACCATCAACAGCCAGCTGGCCCGCGGCAAGAACCTGATCTTCACGCCCGGTGTCTACGACATCGACCGGTCCATTGTGGTCAGGCGGCCCGACACGGTCGTGCTGGGCCTCGGCATCGCGACCCTCACAGCCGTGAATGGCGCGGTGCCGCTGCGGATCGCGGACGTCAGGGGCGTCGACGTCGCCGGCATCATGATCGACGCTGGCCCGGTCAACTCGCCGGTCCTGCTCCAGGTCGGCACCCGGCACGAGGATCATGGCCACGGGCGTGAGCACGGCTGGAGCGACCCGGCCGACCCGGCGGTCCTGCATGACGTGTTCTTCCGCATCGGCGGGCCGCACGTGGGCAAGGCCACCGTCAGCCTGGAGGTCAACAGCGACAACGTCCTCCTCGACGACATCTGGGCATGGCGTGCCGACCACGGCGTCGCCGGTTCGGTCGGCTGGGACGTCAACACCGCCGACACCGGGCTCGTCGTCAACGGTGACAACGTGACCGCCACCGGCCTGTTCGTCGAGCACTACCAGAGGTACAACGTGATCTGGACCGGCGAGCACGGCAGGACGATCTTCTTCCAGAACGAGTTGCCGTACGACCCGCCGAACCAGGCCGCCTGGCAGCACGGCGGCGTCCTCGGCTGGGCTGCCTACAAGGTGGCGGACCGGGTCAGGACGCACGAGCTCTGGGGCGGCGGCAGCTACGTCTTCACCAACGTCGACCCGACGATCCACGCGGCCCGCGGGTTCGAGGTACCGGTCACGCCGGGCGTGACCATGCACGACCTGCTGACCGTCAACCTGAGTGCCGGAACGATCGACCATGTCATCAACGACACCGGGGCACCGGTGACCACGGCAGCCATCGGAGTCCCGAGCTACCTGGTCAGCTACCCGTAACCGGTCGCCGAGGTTCCCCCGGGGGAGCGAGCACCCCCAACGCCCCCCGGGGGATCGGGGGAACCTCGGCCGCCGCCCTATAGTCCTTG
Organism: Micromonosporaceae bacterium; assembly: GCA_039649115.1. GTDB lineage: Bacteria > Actinomycetota > Actinomycetes > Mycobacteriales > Micromonosporaceae > DATEJJ01. The sequence continues at coordinate 15,046 of JBBWZQ010000016.1, forward strand.
ACGCGCATATGCTGCGAGAGGCATACTTCGGGGTATGCGTACGGATGCATTTGCCGTACTCGCCGAACCGACCCGGCGCCGCATCCTCGAGGAGCTCCGCAGGTCCGACGGCAGCGTCAACGAGCTGGTCACCGTGATCGCGATCAACCAACCGGCGATGTCCAAGCACCTGAAGGTGCTCCGCGAGGCCGGTTTCGTCTCCTGCCGCACCGTCGCGCAACGCCGCGTCTACCGGATCGAGCCACTTCCCTTCCGGGAACTCGACGCGTGGCTGGAGCCGTACCGCCGGCTGTGGAGTATCCACCTCGACGCCCTGCAGCGCCATCTCGACAACGAGGAGGGGTGACCTTGAACCGCACCACGTTCGAACCAGGCCCGCTGGCGCGGGTGGACTGCCAGCCCGACGACGGGTTGTGGACGCTCGTCTTCGTGCGCGAGCTGCGGCACCGACCCGCGAAGGTGTGGACGGCGCTGACCGACCCGACGAAGCTGGACCAGTGGGCGCCGTACACCGCCGACCGGGACCTCGGCCGGGTCGGCGAGGCGACGCTCACGATGCTCGGCGTCGAGGCGCACATCGAGATGCCCATCGCGGTCACCCGGGCCGAACCGCCGACCCTGCTCCAACACACGTGGGGTGGGGACCGGCTGCGCTGGGAGCTCGCCCCGACCGAAGAGGGGACACTGCTCACCCTCCGGCACACCCTCGCGGACCCGGACCCGGACTCGGCCGCGACGATGGCCGCCGGATGGCACCTGTGCCTCCTCGTGGCGCAGCGCCTGCTCGCCGGGCGACCCATCGCCCCGATCCGCGGCGAGGACGCCCGCAACTACGGATGGCAGGAGCTGCACGACGCGTACGCGGCGCGGCTGGCCGCTCGCGACACCCCGTGACCGGGTGGCGCCGGGGACTTCAGCGGCCTGGCGCGTACCGGTTGGCGTTACGCTGCTGACGTGGCAGATGACGGTGCCGTCGCGTCGGTGGTGCAGGAGATCCTGTCGGTCGTACCGGGTGGGTGTACCTGGCTGCTGCCGGTGGTGGGCGACGAGGGGCACGTTGTCGACTTCCGGGTCGCGTCGACCGGCGACGGGGGCCGTGACATCTACGGCAGAGGTGCCGGCCGGGTGCGCGCGCGCCTGAGCGAGCTGTATCCGTCCATGGTCGACGGTCCCTTGTGGAGGATGTACCACGAGGTGCTGGCAAGCGGCGTGCCCGGCCACCTACCGGACTTCCGGTACGCGGAGAAGCAGGCGGCCGGGGTCGTCGCCGACTCGGTGTTCGACGTGAGCGTGCACCCGGTGCTCGGTGGCCTGCTGGTGTGGTGGCAGCGGTTGGACGAGAACCGCCGCCGGCTGGAGCAGACGGAACTGCTCGGGCGCCTGGGCTGGGCCGAGTACGACCTGGCCACGGGAGTCAGCGACTGGTCGCCCGGCATGTACCGGATCTTCGAACGCGACCCGGCCCGGGGACCGATGTCCCGCGCGGAGCAGTCCGCGGCCCTCCTCGCCGAGGATCGTGGACTGAGTGAGGCCGCCTGGCAGATGCTGGACAGCGGCGGGGAGTTGGACGTCACGGTCCGCTGCCAGATCGGCGGGTCGGTGAAGCACCTGCGGATCCTGTCGCATGTCTCGCTGGACGCGGACGGGACGCCACTGAAGATCTACGCGCTGGTGCAGGACGTCACCGCGCGCGAGGACTCGCGCACCGAGATCGAGCGACTCAGCGGTCAACTGCGCCGGCGGGAAATGACGGCGCTCGCCGAGCACCGTCTCGCCATGCAGCTGCAGAACATGATCCAGCCCGTACCCCGCGAGCCTTTCCCGCTGGCGGGCCTGGAGGCGATGGTCGGCTACCTGCCCGCGGAGAGCGCCGTTCAGGTCGGCGGCGACTGGTACCACGCGCAGACGCTGCCGGACGGGCAGGTCGTGCTCGCGATCGGCGACGTGGCCGGCCACGGCCTGGAAGCCGCGAGCGGCATGGCGCACCTGCGGTACGGGCTGGTCGCGTGGCTGTCCACCGGCATCCGTGATCCTGGCACGCTGGTCGGGCACCTGAACCGGCTCTGCGGGCAGGTGAAGATCACCGGTACCGCGGTGGTCGCCGTCTACGACCCGGCGTCGAGGGAAATGCGCTGGGCACGCGCCGGCCACATGGCGCCGCTGCTGGCCCGTGCCGGCGCGGTCGACGCGCTCGACCGGCCGGCGGGATTGCTGCTGGGCGCCGCGATGCAGACCAGCTACCCGGTCGTTTCGCCCCGGCTGCACGCCGGTGACGTGGTGCTGCTCTACACCGACGGGCTGATCGAACGGCGGGCGACCGGCACCGCCGAACTGCTCGACAAGGTCAGGCAGACCCTGTCGACCGTGTCGGCCCACCCGGGCGGGCAGACCCTCACCCGGCTGCACGCACTCCTCAACCACGCCAGTCCCGACGACGACACCTGCACCCTCGCCGTGCGGGTGCTGCCCTGACCGCCGGTCACAGGTTCATCCGGATCCGCACCAGCGTGCCGTCGGGAACGGTCGTGGTGGCGACCTCGTCGACGATCCGGTCCACGATGGCCAGTCCGCGACCGCGTATCGACCCGGCCGGCGGCATGTCGCCGGAGGACCGCGTGGGGCCGGTGTCGACCACGTCGCAGACGACCTGTCCGGCCTGTGCCCACACCCGGACGAGGCCGCCCCCGGAGGTGTACTGCAACGTGTTCGTGGTCAGCTCGCTGACCGCCAGCGCGAGCAGATCCGCCCGGTGCGCCGGAAGGCCCAGGGTCACCGCGCCGGCACGCACGAACGCGCGTACGGTCGCCAGATCCCGGGCTTCGATGAACCGGGTGGTGTCGTTCGCGGGCTGCACTGACTCGGTGGGCAGCTCAGGCATGGCGGTGGTCACCACCCGGTCGGGTGCCGTCGGCCGGCGGACTGAGCAGTTCGGCCACGCCGGTGAGGTCCAGCAGGTCCGCGACCACCCCGCCGGCGTTGACGACGTACAGGTGGCCCCGGTCCCGCTGGGCGGCGTGGTAGGCGGTGACCAGCCCGTGGAGTCCGCTGGAGTCGAGGAAGCTCAACGCACCCAGGTCCACGACGACCATCCGCGACGTACCGACGGCGGCAAGCAGCGCGGTCGTCAGCTCGTCCCGCACGGAGAGGTCACACTCCCCGGCCAGGGACACGACCACCCGGCCGGACTCCGCCGACGTTCTCGCCTCGAACTGCGCCATCGGCGCCACACCTCCCTGCCGGGGACCAGCATTCCCCGGGGCACATCATGCCACTGTCCCCGGAGGTTCCACCCGCTCGCCGTGGTGCATCGGGCGCATATGGGTGACAATCAATACCCGTGGGTAGCACGCGAGGAGGTGTCCATGACGGGGAGGGATGCATCGGGTTCGCGCGCCACCACCGATAGGTAGACGTCGTGGCCGGGCCGGGTGAGGAGGCGCTGGTACGCCCGAGCCGGGTGCGCGGTCGCCGGCCAGGTGACGATCCGACCGTGGTGCGCCACCGGGCCCGTACCCGGGGCGGCGTGCTGCGGCAGCACGACTTCCGGCTGTTGTGGATCGGGGAGACGACCAGCAAGACCGGCAGTGCCGTCACGACCGTGGCCATGCCGCTGGTGGCCGTGTCGACCCTGCACGCGAGCACGTTCACGATCGGCGTGCTGGAGGCAGCCAACTGGCTGCCGTGGCTGCTGATCGGCCTGCCCGCGGGCGCGTACGTGGACCGCTGGCGCCGCCGCCCGGTACTGGTGCGCTGCGACCTGCTCTCGGCGGCGGCTTTCGCGAGCGTTCCGGTCGCGGCGTGGCTGGGCGTGCTGAGCGTCGGGCAGCTTCTCGTCGTCGCGTTCGCGGCCGGTACCGCCGCGGTCTTCTTCCGGGTGGCCTACCAGGCGTACCTGCCGGCCGTGGTGACCCGCGAGCACCTGGCCGAGGGCAATGCCAGGATGCACGCGAGCGCCTCGGCGGCCGAGGTCGGCGGGCCGGGACTGGCGGGGCTGCTGGCACAGTCACTCGGTGCGGTGACCGCGCTGTTCCTCGACGCGGTCACCTTCCTGGTCTCCATCGCCTGCCTCCTGCGCATCCGCGCCGCCGAGCCCGCGCGCACCCCGGGCCGGCCCGAGACCAGCCTGCGGCGGCGCATCGGCGAGGGACTGCGGTACGTGCTGGGTGAGCCGTACCTGCGGACGTTGATCTTCTTCGCCGCCTGTTCCAACCTGATGCTGACCGCGACCCAGGCGCTGCTGGTCGTCTTCCTGGTCCGGGTCGTCGGGGCACCGTCCAGTGTGGTCGGTCTGCTCATGGCCAGCGTGGGCATCGGCGGCATCATCGGCGCGATGAGCGCGCCGTATGTCATCCGCGTCCTCGGCAGTGCCCGGGGCCAACTGGTATCCGCACTGTGCACCACCCCGTTCGGCCTGCTGATCCCGCTGACCGAGCGGGGCCCGCGGCTGGCGTTGTTCGCCGCCGGCTCGCTGGTCATGCCGGCCGGCGTGGTGATCAGCAACATCATCGGCTCCAGTTTCCGCCAGGCGTACTGCCCGGCGGAAATGCTGGGCCGGGTCAGCGCCACGACCTCGTTCCTCATCCTGGGCGCCATGCCGGTCGGCGCCCTCATCGGCGGCACGCTGGGTACCGCGTTGGGTGTGCGGTCCGCGCTGTGGGTGTCCACCGGCCTGCTCATCCTGCCGGTGCTGATCCTGGTCTTCTCGCCGATCCGGTCCCGCCGGGACCTGCCCGCGCCGGCCCACATCTGACGCGCCCCCTCAGAACGGCCAGCCGATGAGGTTCCACTGCCAGCCGAACCAGCTCAGCGCGGCCAGCCCGGTGAAGAGGACCACCTGGTGGATGCGGGTGGCTGAGGCGGCCCGGCACCGCGTTGTCGAAGTAGCCGGCCAGCGCTGCGGCGGTCGGGGTGCCGCAACCAGCCGGCGCGGCCGAGGCGGGGGACGCCGGGTCGATCACCGGGACGGCCAGGCAGCCCAGGAACAGGGCGACAATCGTTGGGTACATCCGCATGGTCGTCAGCGTGCCGCCGGGCCGG
>JBBWZQ010000023.1:0-29349 GCA_039649115.1 Micromonosporaceae bacterium
GTCGGACGTGCTCACCGAGCCGGTCTCCACGAACGACCTGGCGATGTCCCAAGCGGCCGCCACGATCCGGCGCATCTTCAGAACGGTCTGCACGGCGTCTTCCAACGTGGTGACGGCCTGGAACACGCTGAGGACGCCCCCGCTCGCCGTGTCCAGTGCCGCCTCGACGACCTCGTCGATCAGGATGGTGAGCAGCGCCGCGAGGACCTCGGCGTGCGCCCGCACCTGCTCGGCCGTGGAAGCGTAAGCCTCGGCGGTGGCGCGCAGCGGATCCACCGCCGCGGTCAGGTCCGCCGCGAACCGGCTCAGGCCCATCGCGCACTGGTCGGCGGCGTTTCCGGTCCACACCTGCGGAATGGTGGTCACCCCGTCCATTACACAATTGGCCGCGTCATTCAACGCATCGGCGATGTGCTGATAGGTATCGGCGCAGCCGGCGAACGCGGCCCAGTCGCCCGAGAACGGCTTGACCGCCTCCTCGAGCACGTCGTAGGGACGGTCGAGCAGGCCGAGGTCGACCGCGATCTGGCTGACCTGCCACACGAGTTCGCGGACCTCGCTGGTGGGGCTCAGCGTGTCGAGCGCGGCAAAGGTGTAAGGGTTTTCGGCGTGGTGGTCCACGGGAGGCGCGTAGCGGTCCCCGGGGCACATGTGGTCGGCGAAGACGCTCGAATCCAGCGACAGGTCGGCGCTGGTCGAAGTGGTGTCGTGCTTGCCGGGATCGTCCACGCGCGGCAGCGTGGCGTCCAGCCGGACCGCCGCCTGCGCGTCGGTGTGCTGGTAGTACGCGGACGCCTCGACGACCGCTCCGCCGTACGCCGCCGCGTACCCGTCGGCCGCGCTGCCGAGGAAGTCGCCGACGGCGGTCACGACCTTCTCGTGCTGGCCCCAGAGCCAGTTCAGGATGCCGGCCTGCCCCGCCTCGATGCGGGTGTTCCGGTTCAGGTAGTCGCGACCTTCCGTCAGGTCCTGCCAGCGCCGGTCCATCAGATCCGCCAGGCCCGGCAGGGCGGTGGCGTTCACGCTGAACTTCATGACTTCCTCCGCGTCGGGTATGCGTTCATCAGACGCGGTGAGCGAGGCGGGCGGCAACGGTCGACCGCCGGCTGTGGATAACTTCCGGCGAAGCGGACACATGTCGCCCGGATCGTGGGACGGTGCCGACTCAGAGCACGTGTGCGGCGGCCAGAGCGGCGTACAGGGTGTAGAGGAAGGCCACCATGGCGACGGTCGCGGCGGCGCCGAGGAGCGGTGTCCGGTGCACCCGTCCGGTGTGCTCGGGGCGGTACAGCATGCCCACCGTCAGCCACGCCAGGACGTAGCCGAACACGGGGAGGACCGTCGCGCAGCCGATCGTCGGCAGCAGGAGGAGCTTGTTCGTCGTGGCACGGAGCGTGATCAGCGGTACCAGAACAGTCAGCAGTGCGAAGCCGAGATACACAAGCACGTTGCGCAGAGCCACCGGCCAGTTGCTGATCCGGCCCAGCCGGATACGGCTACCCTCTACTGTGGACAATATCGCGTCCGTCGCGGTCAGCATCGCCCCGGAGTCGCGCAGCGTCGCCCGCACCGCGGTGGGCCGGGTTGGCGCGCCGATCGTCAGGCCGGCGGTGGTGAGGTCGGGAGCGGTCGGAGTGGGGTCTGGTAGCGGTACACCGGCATCCTTCGCGGCGGCGACCAGGCGGGAGCGTTGCAGTGCCGCTCGTTGCCGTACCCCCGCCAAATCCGTCCGCGCGGCCTTGACGGCCGCCACCTGCTCGGCCACCACGAACGCCGCCTCCCGCCGCACCGCGTCGAGGCGCTGCGCCGCCGCGAGGTAGTCCTCCCAGGCCGTCATCTCGTCTGTCCAGAATGGACGAACGGTTGGATCAATGCGGTGCGGCCGGTATGTGGGTCGTGCAGGAGCGCGCGGTTCGGCCGTGGCTGCCAGTCTGGCGGGGCGTCGTCGATGAGTTGCGCGGCGTCGGCGGCCGGCAGGTTGAGAATCACGAGACCGATCCTCGTGCCGCCGCTCTCCTCCCGGAACCGGCGCAGGCCGCGCCACCATCCGATCACGTGGACGCCGCGCGCCGGCCCGTCAACGAAGAGTGCGCCGAGGCCACCGCCCGGGGCGCCGTCCAGGCCGAATCCGATGACATAGGTACGGTTCAGCGCCGGGTCGGCGACGACCTCCTTGAGTCCCACGGCGTCGACCATCCGGCTGCGGTGCCCGAACGCGCGCAGCGACTGGTCGAGCAGCCGGGCGACGCTGCCCCTGGCCGCCGCGAACGAGGCGAGCACGAAATCGACCGAGCCCGGCGCATGTTGTCCGGCGAGTGAGCGCGCGGCGGCGTCGAGGATGTCGGCGGCCAGTTCGCTCGGCCCCAGCACGGCGAGGTGCCGTCCGGGATCCGGGCCGAGAGGGAACCCAGCAAGGGATAGCGGTACGTCAATGACGCGTCCCAGATACACCGTCGGCGGTACGGTAGCCGGAAGCGACTCCGGCAGCCGCTGCGTCCCGCGCCCGTCGAAGACGTGCGGTGGCGGGCTGTCCGCCGGTCGCTCCTCCCACAGTCGATGCCGCACCGCCGCCAGCACGCCGGGTTCCGCGAGCGGGTCCGGAAACTCCACCACCCGCTCGTGTGCCCGGGAAACACCAATCGGACCACCCAACCCGCCAGCCGTGTTGATGACGGCCAGGCCGGCGGCGAGGTCATTCGCCACCTGGTTGAGCGGATCCAGCACCTCGGCGCCGCCGGCGAGCGCGATCCGCACCGGGAACTGTCCAAGAGTGGCATCGCGCCTGGCCTGCAGCGATTCCAGGTCGCGCAGGGTGGCGGTGGCCAGGATCAGATGGATGCCGCACGAGCGTCCCTTGCGCGCCAAGGAATCCAGCGTCGCGAGCGCTTCCTTAGCGGTGCGGTCGGCGCCCCGGACGAGTGTGTCGAACTCGTCAATGACGCATATGACACGGGGGCTCTTGTTGTATTGACTGTCTGCATTTTGGGCTTGCTTGCGCAGTTCGGAGAAGTGGGTGACGCCGGCCCGCTCGTAGGCCGCGGCCCGTTCGGTCGTTTCCGCGTGGAGCTCGCGCAGCACAGCCACGCCGTACTCGCGGTCAGGCCGACTGGCCGCGACCCGCACGTGTGGGATCCAGGATCGGTCGCTGGGAGTGGGCGCAAACAGGCCGATCACATCCTCGTCGTCCTTCTCCTCCCTGAAATCCAGAAGGTACAGCGTCAGCTCCTCGGGACTGTAGCGAGTAGACAGTCCATAGAGGACGTTGGTCAGGAAGGCGCTCCGGCTGCCGTCGTCGCTGCCGCCCACCAGCCAGTGTGGTGTGAGGTCGGACAGCTGTAGCGTCAGTGGCGTCTCGCGGGCACGGCCCACCGTCACAGCCAGACCCTCCGCGGAGCCTTCCCGCCACAGCTGGCGCGGCAGCAACTCCGTCAGCGTCGAGCTGTTCGCCGCCGCTTGAGCCGCCACCTGGGCGCAGACCTGCCGGATGGATTCGACAGGCGGGCAGGGGTCGAGGTAGACCGGCGAGTTGAGCGCTATCGTCGCGCCGAACGTACCCCCGGGTGGATTGCTGACGATCACGTAGGGATTGCGCAGCGTCACCTGCGTCGTGTGAGCCAGCGGCGGCTGAGTGGTCTCCGCGGTCAACGGAGGCGGCGGCCAGCCCGCGATGACCAGATGGAGGCGCTTGGCGGGACCGGCACCTGCCAGCGCGGCGATCCGCGCGAGATCCGTACCGTCCGTCAACTCCGGGAGCGACGCGATCACCAGCAGGAGCGTGTGCCGGCCCGGCTCGCGTACCCACTCCTCGGCCTCGACCAGCACGCTGCGCAACCCGGCGCTGTCCGACGCCGGCGGTGTCATGAGGCCCGCGGTGGTCAGCGCGTGGAAGGCCCGGAAGAGGCTGCCGGTGGCGTCCACGGGCCTGATGCGCAGCGCTCCGGCGGGAGTCGCCGCGACGAGCCGGAGCACCAGGCTGCCGAGCAGCCCGGCCGCGCGCTCATCCCGGGCGTCCGCGTCAATCGCCAGGTGCCCCGCGCCGAGCAGCGGTGCCACCACAGGAAAGCGGGCGTCGTCCAGCGGCTGAGCCAAACCTAGGCGTACGTATCGGGGCAGCTCAGTGCCCGCTCCCGGTGCCGGAAGAGGGCTCGTGGAAGGGAACGCGTCAAGGGGTGCGCCGAGCCAGTCCGGTACCAGCTCGGTGGCGGCCGCGCGTAGTCGCGCGGCAAGTTCGTGCTGCTCGGCGTACTGGTGAACGGGCGTGCCTTCGGGCGCGTACCCGTCCAGAGCCTGCTGGGCGACCTCGACCGATGCGGCGACCCGGCGGTGCAGCGCGGCGGCCCGTTCGATGCTCGCCCGCCGCCTAGCCACAGCCGGTCACCTCCCTCGTGGATGAAGGTATCCCAGTGCCGCCGCATGAGGGTGCATCACGTATCGGCGGGTTACTGCTGTCGTCCGCGGATGGTAATGACAGCGCCGACCGCGGCGGCGGCCAGCAGGACGGCGAGCAGGACGCCGATGAGTGGGAGATTGCTGGTCTTCTTGGGTGAGTCGGCGGCGGGGGGAGCAGGAGACGTCTGGGCGGGCGAACTGGCCTGCAGTGGAGGTACGTCGGCGGTCAGGGCACCGACGAGATTGAGGATGCCGTACCCGTACTCGTCGTCGCGGCCGGGCGGGCCGGCGTCGGTCGCGGTGGCTTCGAGGCGGTGGACGACTTCGGCGGCGGGGAGGTTCGGGTACTTGGCGCGTACGAGTGCGGCGGCGCCGGCGATGATCGCTGTTGCGGCACTGGTCCCACTCCCGGTTATGTATTGCCCGTTACGGCCGGGCGTGACGATGTCAACGGCGGGTGCCGACAGAACGACTTCGGGTCCGGTAACGGAAAGGTCGGCATGCTTGCCAGTCTTGTCGATGCCCGCCGCTGCAATCACTCCTGGATACGCGGCCGGCCAGGCGACAGATCTGAGTCCTTCATTTCGATTGCCAACGGCTGCCACGATGAGTACATCGGCAGCAAGAGCATTTTGCAACGTCGGCCGCCATTGTTCGTTCGGCTCCCCGCCCGAGGCAATACAGATGATACGTGCATCGCGCTGGACGGCCCAATCAATCGATTTTCGGACATCGTCTGGAAAGACATTTCCAGCCCTCGTTGCGCGAATGGGTAGTACTTTCGCCCCTGGAGCGATGCCTAGCGCACCGTCTGTGGCTCCCTTGCCGTGAGCTGCGATTAGACTGGCCATCGCTGTGCCATGACCGTCCTCATCTTGGCGCCCATCACCTATAAAGTCCTTGAATTCGTCAGTGCCCTTTAAAACATTTCCTGATAGCTCAGGCTGTTGCGCGTTTACTCCTGAATCTATAAGCGCTACGACAGTTCCTTCGCCTCGGCTAACTCGCTGGCCGTCGGCGACGTGAAGAAACGTTAAGTACCACTCTGCACCCCTAATCTTATCGGTGACTGCATGGTGCGTCGTGCCCGCAAGTATCGCAGCAGCCACGACAGCAGTCTGACTGCGAGCAAAGCCTCTCACCGATCTATTCCGATAACGCCCGGTCCCGGCTCGTGCCTCTGTGGCTCGGGCGGAGACTCAAGTACCGGAGGTACGCCATCCGGAACTGGCCAATCCATATAGGGCTCGCCTTGGCGCTCTCGACGTTGCGTGCGGGGGGAACCTGCACCACCAAACAGCCCTCCCAAACTACCCTCACGCGGGTTTGCCCCAGTTCCCGATTCGGTCGACATGCCCGCCACACTGCTGCCATTCTTGGCCGTTCTGTTTGCCGCCTCGCTAGTCGAATAGCCAACGGCGCGCCGAGAACCTGGCCGAGTGGCCGGCGTGGTCGCCTTGGACCGTGGTGCGAGGTCCCCCCTCGGAAGACTGCCGACTATTCCGCCGGGCGCGAGGACTCGTCCAGCAGGCGTATCGGAAAAGGTGGGAGGTACTGGCGGATGGACTTGAAAAGCTGCTGGTAGCGGTAGGCGGCTTTCATTGCTAAGGATGGGAGCCTCGCCCACCGGCGTTTTGACGCGCGGTCGCAGTACTTGCCCCGAGCCGCTACTTAAGGGTCGCACGGCGCTGTAGTGAGCCGATCCGGAAGAGGAAGAGGGGGTGGGATCGACCTGAAATGGCGTCCAGCTTTCAAATTGTGGCGTTGGTGGTTCGTATTCTGGGGGGACTACGAAGCGCTGGCCGTGCTGGTACACCGCCACATCCGTGCTCGACATGATCTCCGCCGCCCGCGCATTCAGCTCCCCCTGCAACTTCGGGTCCGCCGTACCCGAGGCAGCCGCCGCCTCCCACTGCTCGTGAAGCGGCGCCACCTTCCCCTTGGCCTCGGCAAGCGTGTCGACCAGGTCCGAGAGCACCACCGCGTTGCTCGACGACGCGTAGCTCGCGGGGTTGACCGAGCCGATCAGCTTGTCCAGGTACTCCAGGAAGACCGCCGACGCCTCGTTGTGCTCCGGTGGCCAGCGCTCCACGAGGCTGTCCCGCAGGGTCTGCAGGTTCTTGGCGTGCGACGCGAGCAGATCGTACGTGCGGTTCCACGCCGTTGCCTGCTCGACCGAGAGCACGCCGTCCTCGTACGCGAGCATCGACCAGATCGCGGGTACGTCGAAGCTGGACCAGGTACCGCAGCCCCCCGGCCCGATATCCGGATATCCGTCGCTCATGTCCGGCCTCCGCTTCGCTCCGGCGCGGGTGTGAGGCACCAGACGTGCTCTGCTGGCCGATTCGCTCGCTGATGCTCGCTCATGCCGGCTCCCCGTACCGTCGGTCGAGCGCGGGTGCCGGGGGCGCCTGCGCTGCGAGTGCCGCCTGGACCTGCATGCTGATCGCTTCGGATGCCGACTGCGTATTCGCGGCCGCCATCGCGTCGGTGTGCCGGTAGTCCTTGGCAACCTGCTCCGCCGCCGCGGCCAGTACCTGCCCGGCGGTGACATATCCGCCGAGCAGCCCGCTGATCCTCGTCAGGCACGCGTGATAAACCTGTTGGGTCGCTGCCATGTTTTCGCTGTAGGACACGAGCCCGAAGCACACGCCCATCTCATACGCCTTGAGCAGGCGATCGATCTGCGGTTGGAGGTTGCCTTCGACCTCCTTGCGCAGCGCGGATACGAAATCGTCCATGCCATTGAGATCGACTTGCAGTCCCGGATAGGCGGCGGTCACGGTCCTGCTGTCGCGGTCATCGGTGCGGTGATTAGCCACAGACCCTCCCCAGTCCGGGTTCCGAGGGTAGCGACTACTCGCTCTCCGCAACAGACCCGCGTCAAGGCCTGTGGATAACTATTCCAGCCACAGGAGATAGACCGGCACTTCGAGTGTCTTCGGCGTCTGGCCGGTCCAGCCCCAGCGGTACCAGTCGAGTTCGGTGCTGACCCGGATGCAGATGTCGCCCTCGGCGTTCTGGTACACCTCGGTCGTGGCGCGCAGGTCGCGGCGCTCGCCGGCCGGGTCGGCGCGCACCAGCCGGCGGCCGGTGACGCTGAGCGCCTCGCGGGCCGACACGGGGTCGCGGCGGGGTGGCGCGTCCAGGGAGACGAGGCGCGCGAACAGGTCGCGGGGCTCGGTGACGGCCGTACCGGAAGGCACCTCGACCCAGACGCGCTCGACCGGTACCAGCGGGGCGAAGACCTCGGTCTGCTCGGACTCGGCGCGGTACCACTCCTGCTCGGTCAGGATCGGCACGTAGGTGCGGCTGCCCTGGACCACGGACGCGTCGGCGCGCAGGTCGGTGCGCCAGCCGGAGCCGGGCAGCCCGATCATGACCCGCTTGCCGCGCAGGTCGGTGCGCCCGATGGCCGGCGTGGGAACGATCGGCGCAGGCGTGTCGGGCAGCCAAGCTTCGGTCACCGCAAAGAGCCCCTAAAGAACATCCCGAAATGGTGCAGAGAGCCCGCCAAAGAACAACCCAAAATAGCAAAGTCAGGCGGTACTTCCCAGGATGACGCCCTTGTCGCGCATGAATGGCGCCGGATCGACGGCGCCGCTGCGGCCGCGGTCGCCGTTGAGGTGGACCTCGAAGTGGCAGTGCGGCCCGGAGGAGTGGCCGGTGGTACCCACCACGCCGATCTGCTGGCCCGCGTTGACCATCTGGCCCACGGTCACCATCGGCTGCCGCAGCATGTGGCAGTACCGGGTGATGACGTTGCCGGCGTGCAGGATCTCCACGTACCAGCCGCAGCCCAGCACGCTGGGCGAGCCGTCCCGGTCGCAGCCCCACCAGACGCTGCCGAGCGTGGCCTTGCACCGGGCCAGGGTCACCACGCCGGCCGCGGCGGCGTAGATGGGGGTACCTCGCGCGATCGCCAGGTCGTCGCCGTCGTGGGTGGGGCGCTGGGGGGTGCGGAAGCCGGACACGAGGCGGGAGCCGGGTACGGGGTTGGTCCAGCCGGACGCGGCGACCTGGCGCGAGGCGGTGCAGACGAGGTTGACCACGGCACCGGCGGCCCGCGCGCCCCCGTTCGTGAGCGAGTTGACGACGACGGTGGCCAGTGGCTCGTGCTTGGCGTACGCGTCGGGGAAGGCGCTGCGCTGCACCCGTTGCGCCGCCCGGGTCAGCGAGATGGACTGCCACCCGCCGACGCCCAGCAGCCGCTCGTAGAACTTGCGCGAGGCGTAGGCGGGGTCCATCACCTGGGCCGGCGTGCCCCAGCCCATGCTGGGCCGCTGCTGGAACAGGCCGAGCGAGTCGTGGTCGTTGCGGGTGCCGAGGTTTCCGTAGTTGTGCAGGGTGGACTCCTGCATCGCGGTCGCGATCGCGATGACCCAGCCGCGCGGCGGTACCTTCATCTGCTGGCCCACGCTGACGATGATCGCGGCGTTGCGGATCTGTTCCTTGCTCAGCGCGCTGACGGAGGGCAGTTTCCCGGATACCACGACGGTGTGGCCGCCGCAGTCGGCGCCCTGCGCCTGGTTCTGGCTCTGCGCCTTGATGGACTGGTTGCGGATGGCCGTGTAGACGAAGGCGATCGTGGTGCCACCGCAGCAGACGACGATCAGCAGCCCGGCCAGCCCGAGGAGCACGGCCAGCATGCGGCCGGGTCGCTTACCAGAAGGCGCGGTCACGTGCGCGTCCAATCCACGCCGTCGACCAGCCACCGCCCGTCGGTGGCGAGCAGCCGCAGCGTGACGATGCCGGAGTCGACGGGAACCGTGGCCTCGACGAAGTTGGTGTCGTGGTCGATCAGCGTGACGTTCCCGGTGATCCGGGACGCCGGCACGCCGGCCGGGTCGACGCCGGCGAGCTCGCCGGCCAGGTTGTCGGTCATGTAGCGCTTCAGCCCGGCGTACCACGCGTCCGGGGTGACGTTGGCGTGCCGCAGCCACGCGGTGAGGAACTGGGTGGTGAGCTTCTCGGGGCGGGTGCCGCCGGCACTCGTGGCGGGCGCCGGCGGCGACTCGGGGGCCTCGACGCCGTCATCCTCCTGGCCGGAGGCGATGACGGTGGGCACGGCCGACGGGGCGCCGGCGGTGACGCCGGACGGGCTGGCCGGGCCGCCGAGCGCCTTGCCGATCAATATCACGGCACCGATGCCGAGCACCAGGGCGACCGCCAGCACGTACCTGCTGCCGAACAGTCGCAGCACCGTTGCCATCGCGGATCACCCCCGTACTCTGGCCGACTCGGGACGCTTGGTCGGTGCCGGAGCCGGACTGCTGTCCGGCCGGTAGACGGTGACCGGGGACGGCCCGTCCTGCACGTCGGGCTGGCTCCAGCGCTGCGGGCGCCGGGCCGGGCCGGACGCCGGTACCTCTTCCTGTTCCGGCACCCGGCGGTCCTCCGGCCGGCCGCGCGCGACCGCGGGTTCGGCGTGCCGCCGTTGCGGTGCGGTACGCGTGCGTCCGCCGCCCTCGGTGGGCACGGACGCGTCCTCGGTGCGCGTCTCGGGCCGGATGACGGTCGTGCGGCTCTTGACGACCAGTACCCCGCGCCGGTTGATCCGCGGGTCGAGCAGCGGATCGGGGAGCGGGTCGCCCGCGTGGCGCGGGGTGTCCCGCACGTCCCGGGCGAACCGCCGGTTCCAGCTGCCGATCATCGCCAGCTCCCGGATCGGGTCCTTGCCACCCAGTTGGGTGACGCGCCGGTACGGGCGGAGCAGGAGCCAGCCGACGACACCGGTGAGCCAGACCAGGACCACCTGCAGCCAGCCGGGGAGGGTCACCGTACCCATGATCAGGTCAACGGCGAACAGGTAGATCGCGGCGCCGGTACCAAAGATTATGATGTTGAAAATCGCGGCGACCACGGCGTTGAGCAGCCGGCGCAGGCCCGCGCTGGCGGGTCTGAGCAGGCCGATGGTGCCGAGGATCGGCGCCGCGATCACCGCCCACCGGAATATCAGGAACCCGAGCAGGACGAGTATCGACGCGGTGATGTCGAACATGGCGAAGAACAGCGCGGAGAGGATCGCGATGATCCCGGTCCCGACCCGGTCGCTGGTCCGGGCGCCCTGCAGGTACTGGTACGCCTCGGGGTCTTCGGTCTTGATCTGCTTCGCGACCTTCATCCAGCGCTGCTTCTTGATGCCGACCAGGTTGGTGTACGCGTTCGGGTCCCCGTTGGTCTGCCGCAGCTCCTCCCACGTCAACGACTTCGAGTCGTAGAGGATGAAGCCGTACTTCTGCGCGGTCGGGCTGTTGGCGGAGCCCAGTTCGTCGCGCAGCCAGTTGCGGTAGAGGATCGTCTCCACCGCCGTGTCGCTGGCGCGCACCGCGGGCGGGCGCTGGTCCTGGCAGGCGCCGGTGACGCTGCCGCACTGGCTGAGCGGGGTGCTCGCGGGCGGCGGTCCGACCGCGTTGTGCACCACGTTGAGGCCGGTGACCAGCGACTGGTCCGCCAGGTTGGCCGAGCGCACCGGCCATGCGGCGATGGCGGTGACCGCCACCATCACGAGGAGGGCCCAGCCGGCCGTGGTCATCGCGCTGCTCATGTCGGACTGGCGGGAGCGCCAGAGCAGGTACAGGCCGACGATGCCGAGCGTGATGGTGCCGAAGACGGTGAACACCTGCCGGTACACCGACTGGGTGGCCTTCTGCACCAGCGGGTTGGCCCAGCCCCACAGGTTCTGCGGCTGCCAGGCGCTCTCCCGCAGGGCGTTGGAGGCGCCCACGATCCAGGCGGCGCCGCCCAGCTCGTACTCGGAGGCCTTGTTGCCGAAGGTGTCCACGACGCTGGTGCTCACGCAGCCGTTGTCGTAGGAGGTGAGGCCGTACCCGCCGTAGCCGTACCGGCTGTAGAGGCCCTTGGGCCCCGGCTGCTTGGAGGACGCCGGCTCGGTCGCGAACCAGCCGGCCATCCCCCGGTCCGGCCGCTCCGGGATCGGCGGGTTCAGGCACTGCTGCTCCTGCTGGCTGACCGGGGGCAGCTGCGCGACACAGTGGTCGAAGTTCTGCGGGTCCTGCCAGTCCTTCGCGGCGCACGTGCCGGCCGGGGCGGCGAGCGCCGGCGTGGCGGCGCCGGGCCAGAACAGCACCCCGGTGGCCATGACGAACACCGCCGCGACACCGGCGGCCAAGCGCCGCCAACCGGCGTTTCGGGGGACGGCTGCCGGCCGGGTCCGCCATGACCCGGCGCTGTGCGTGGACATCACGCCTCCGGCTCGTCGAGGGGGAGACCGGTGAGGTCGGAGGCGGGTCCCGGATTGGTCGCCGCCACAGGCGTGGTATCCAGATACCTGAGGAGCTCTGGTACGTAGGACACGTCCACCCGTATCTTCTGCACCCGCCCGTCCACGTCCCGCATCACGAATTCGCGGAACCCGAGACGCGCGGCGGAGTTGGTGTCCACAGCGGACAGTGAGGCGAGCGTCTGCTCGTACCCGACCTCGGTGGGTACCCGCAGCAGGCGCAGCGCCTCCGAAGCGATCTCGGAGTCCTCCGCGATGCGGCCCACGAACACGGTGGACACCAGGTTCTGCACGTCCAGCCCGAGGATGTCGCCGGGGTTCTGCGAGGCGACCAGCGCGGCGAGGTTCCACTTGCGGGAGTCCCGGGCCAGCCGCACCAGGAACGAGCGGCCCGAGCGCCAGCCCTCCATGAAGTGCGCCTCGTCCAGGCCGACCAGCTTGCGCTGCGACATGGAGCCGCCGTAGCAGCGGCGGACCGCGAGGCGGTGCGCGGTGTGCAGCATGGGCAGCGCCAGCGCCTCCTCGGCCGACCAGTACTCCCGCTCGATCTTCAGGTCGGGCAGGCGCAGCCCGGCCATCGTGATGATGGTCAGCGCGGCGTCGCTGCCGAGCAGCGACGGCGGCTGGACACCGAAGAACAACAGGGCCAAAGGCATTTCGGCGGTATCGAGCAGCAGGTTGGACAGCTCCCGAGCCTCGCCGGAGTCCATCCCGCGCAGGCAGGCGACCACATCGTCCAATGTAGACGATTCTTCGGCGGGAACCTCGCGAACCGCGTGGCGCAGAAGAGTGGCGGTGGACGCCTCCCGGGCGACCTGCGGCGGCACCAGCATCGAGCAGATGTCCTGCACGAGCATGCGCCGCTCGGCGCGCGAGTTGGACAGCGCTATCTCGAACTCGCGGTCCCCGGCCGGCCCGGGCACGTAGTGCGCGCGCAGCGGCGTGGGGATCAGCGAGTACGGGGCGAGCGTGCCCTGCTCCGAACCGGTCAGGTTCAGCACCCGCGAGTACGGCTTCAGTTCCGGCATCGCGGCCAGCCGCGCCAGCGGCCCGGACGGGTCCAGCAGGGTGACCTGCACCCCGCGCCGGGCGGCCAGGTACCCGAGGGCACCCAGCAGGGTGGACTTGCCACCGCCCGGCTCGGCCACGAAGACGGCCAGCCCGGAGCGCTCCCGTACCTCCATCGGGAAGTGCAGGTCGAGGAAGACCGGGCGGCGGCAGGTACCGGAGGTGCGCCCGATCAGGTCGCCGCGCCGGTCGCCCACGTTGGACGCGGCCTGGGGCAGCGCCGCGGCGAGCAGGGTGACCGGCATCCGGCGCAGGTACCCGGTGTTGGCGATCGGCTCGCCCGGGATGAACTCCCGCGCCAGCCACTCCTGGTTCTTCGGGTGCTGCAGGGAGATGCGCAGCTCCCGGGAGTACAGCTGGATGACCCGGCGGGCCCGCTCCAGGCACTCCTCCCGGCTACGGCCGCCCACCGCGAGCCGGTGCCAGCCGTGCACCCGGGACGCGTCGGTGGGCAGCCCGGTGGTCATGTCGTCGCCGATGTGCAGTGCGCGCTGGGCCAGCCGCTCCAGTTCCGGCGGCGCGTCCATGCCGTGTTCGGCGTAGTCGAGCTGCTGCGAGCGGATCATCCGGAGCCGGTGCTCCAGGTTGCGGAAGGAGTCGCCGGGGCCCAGCACGTCCACTCTGGACGACAGCTCCATCGGCCAGGGCAGCCGCTCGTGGAAGTGCAGCCACGGCTCGTGCCGCTCCGGTATCTCCAGCGGCTCCATCCGGCCGACGGCGAGCACCGCGACGTGCCGCTCCTCGCCGGTCAGCCGGTTGACGAGCTTCACCGTGGACCCGTACGGGCTGCGGAACCGCTCGATCTGTTCGGTGAGCGCGAGCAGGTCGGGCCGCTCCCAGTGCCCGTCGGACACCGGGGACAGCCAGCGCGGCGGGGACATGCACAGCGCCACGGACCGGTACAGCAGCCACTCCAGCTCCTGCGAGGTGGCCCGCCGGCCGCGCATGCCGAAGCTGCCGAGCACCTCGTCGAACTGCTCGACCATGCGGGCGAGCCGGCGCCGCTCCCCGTCGGCCACGCCCCGGCCGAAGACGTGCCGCACCCGTTCCTTCATCGTGTCGCCCAGCGAGCGCCGGGCGAACGTCACGCCCAGGTAGGACTGGCCCTCGGCGTGGTTGACCGACAGCAGGTGGTGCTGGGCCGCGACCAGGTGGTCGGACCAGGACGGCGCACCGTCCACTCCGGGCAGTGGCAGCGGCGTGTTGTGGTCCACGGTGCGGGCCCACTCGTCCGCCGGGAAGGGCCGGGTGGTGCGCCGCAGGTGCAGCCGGAAGCCGGCCAGCCCGGCGTACTGCTCGGCGATGGCCGACAGCAGCGACTCCCGCTCGGCGTCGGGGCGGAACGCCCAGCGCACCTCGGGCAGCCAGTACCACGCGGTCACCGTGTTGGGGGCGAACGTGAGGTGCCCGGCGATCTCGGTGATCGCGAGGTCGACGGCGGCGTCGCGGTCCTTGAACCGCGGCTGCCTGCCGTCGGCCGGCGGCTTCGGCGGCTTGGCCGGCTTCGCCGACTCCCGGACAGCAGCGTGGGACGGGGCCGCGTGGGCGGGGGCCGCGACGTGAGAGGCGGCCTTGCGCCGCCCCTTCTTCCGCCTCCCGCGCTCCGGATCGGGCGCGGGTACGGGTGCGGGAAGGGGTACCGGGGCCGGGGCCGGGGCGTCGACGGCCGGTACCGGCGGCGGCGCGTACCAGCTGGCGATCTGCGGCGGCGGCGGGAGCGCACCGTGCGGAGGCGCGCCGGGCGGCAGGGTCGACGCCGGTCCGATCGCGTCGGCCGCCGGTGAGATCGGTGCCGGCGAGATGGGCGCGGCCGGGCCCACCGGCCCGTTGGTCCGCCAGGGCAACGGTTCACTGCTCGGCCGCACCACCGGGTGTCCGGGCGTCGCGCCGTTCGCCCGGGTGGGCGGGGCCTCGCCGGACGGCAGGGCCGGCGGCGCCGGCTCGGGAGCGGCCGGCTCCGGGGTGGACGTCGGGCGCTCGTCGTCGAACAGGTCGAGGAAGGGCGACTCGATGTCAGCCCGCGCAACGTCGGACCGAGATGCCGGACCAGGCTGCCGTACCGCGCGGGGGGCTTGGAATACGGCGACCGCGCCCTGCGGCACGGTGCTGACGTCGGGCAGGTCGGTTTCCTCTTCCGGCGGGCCGGTGTCGTGGGAGTGGGGAGGGGAGGAAGTCATGACAAGTCCTTTGGGGCAAGGGACTCGTGAACGCGGATACGGGACGCGACGAGCCGTGGCAGGCGACGCGATGCGGCCTGCTCGCGCGTACCGCGCCAGTCAGTCAGCGCGGTCCGGATGACCATGCGAGCGGGTCGGTCGGGATCGACATGGCGGAATATGTACGACGTGGTGACGATCGCCAGGGCGACTTCCCACGCGGGAAACAGGTCGAACTTGAGCGTGAACATGTAGTGGATCAGCATGTACACCGGTACGAGGAGCACGAACAGTCCGTACTGGGCGTACGGCAGTTGGAACGGGAGCGTGTAGCCCGGTGGACCAAGATAGACAAGGCGTGCCCGGTAGATGTCATCATCTGTGCGCAGCCGCATCCGTCGCCTACTTGAACGCCAGATTGATCAGGTAGTCCCCCACGAAGAACAGCGACACCGCGCCGGCGATGAAGGCCAGCCCGATGATCGCGATCGCGGAGCTGGTCAGCACGCGGGAGATCTCCCCCTTGCTGGCCCGCCCGATGAAGATCACTCCCAGTACGGCGAGCAGGATGGGAGCGATCTTGCTGGCGAAGAAGGACACCACGCCGGTGGTGTTGATGTCGCTTGGTTGTCCGGGCGCGGCCGGTGCGAGCTTGCCAGCCACCACGGCGAGCACGTCCCCGGCGTGTGTAGCGTGCGTCACCACCGCCTGGCCGAGCTCTACGAAGATCATTTCTTTCCTCCCCGGCACGCGGTCGGTACCAGGACCCTCCGCGTCATAGCCTCTCTGAAAACTCCACCCAGCGGTACTAACCCATGACTCTGTGTTTCTCTCCTACAGTCAGGAATAGTGCCGAGCGTACGTTGCGACCAGTTATCGAACAAGCTACGAAGACTGTGGCCGGCATGCCTAATGTGGGCAGGACTGCGCAGGTCAGAGCATAGATGGCCGGTTCGGGGAGCGGTCGGCGGGGCGATCCGGGGAGGTGGGATGGAGCACGGCATGGTGTGGTGGATAGTCGGTTTTGCTACTTCTGTCATAGGTGGGGCGCTTACGGTCGCCTCGGTGCGCCTGCTCGGCCGGGTGCGTGCGGCGGCCAGCTGGCCCACCGCGCCGCCGGTCGGCCGGGCCGGTCGGGCCACCGCCCGCGCCGGTGCCGCCACCGGGCTGGTGCTTCTCGCCGTTGCCTCGGGGCTGCTCGCGGTGTGGCTCGCCCGGCCGGTGCACGTGATGGGATGGCTGATTCCGACCGCCGCGGCCGGCACGGTCCTGCTGGCCGGCGGCATGATCGCCGTGAAGATGGCAGAACGTGCCGAACTGTCAGCGCTCATCCGCACGCCCCCCGCAGCGAAGTGGATCCCCGCTCAAGATCACAGACCGGGCCCGCCGGCGGGACAGGTACAGGATGGCATCTCCGGGCGGGCAGCATCTACCCTCCTGAGTGGTGCCGACCCCGCTGTCCCATCTGATGGGCGACCAGGCTGGGTGTACCGCGACGCCGGCGGCGACTGGTACCTGGCGGTCGCCGCCGACGTGCCTGGCCAGCGGCTTGTCCGGCTGGCCGACTTCGCACTGGTACCGGCCGGCGCCGCCGGCGCCCCGCTGGACCTGGCCGGCAGCGTGCAGATTTCGGTGTACCCGGTGGAGGACGTACAGCCGGCGGGCCCGGCGCCGGGTACCGCCTAGGCTGGACCGGGTGGAGTACCGGCAACCAGTGGTGATGGGTGTTCTCAACGTGACCCCCGATTCCTTCTCGGACGGTGGACGCTATGCGCATCTGGAGGCCGCTGTCGCACACGGTGTCCGCATGTTGCGGGAGGGCGCCAAGTTGGTTGACGTGGGAGGTGAATCCACCCGACCTGGTGCTGATCGGGTCGACTCGGACACAGAAGCCGCTCGCGTGCTGCCGGTGATCCGGGAGCTCGCCTCCGCCGGGGTGCCGATGAGTATTGACACCACCCGCGCGTCGGTCGCCGCCGCGGCGCTGGACGCGGGGGTACAGGTGGTCAACGACGTCTCCGGCGGCCTGGCCGACCCGACGATGGCCAAGGTGGTGGCCGAGCACGGCTGCCCGTGGGTGCTCATGCACTGGCGCGGCCATTCGCGGCACATGCGCGAGCTCGCCGCCTACCAGGACGTGGTCACCGAGGTGCGCGCCGAGCTGGCCGCCCGCGCTGACGAGGCGGTCGCCGCGGGTGTCGCACCGGACCGGCTGGTGGTGGACCCGGGCATCGGCTTCGCCAAGACCGCCGAGCACAACTGGCAGCTCTCCGCCCGGCTCGACGAGATCGTCTCGCTCGGCCTCCCGGTGCTGTTCGGCGCGAGCCGCAAGTCGTACCTGGGTACCCTGCTGGCCGACGAGTCGGGCACGCCGCGCCCGGTCGCGCAGCGCGAGGCGGCGACCATCGCGACCACCGTGCTGGCCGTTGCCGCGGGAGCTTGGGGGGTACGGGTGCACGACGTGCGGTCCACAGTGGATGCGATCCGGGTGTGGGAGGCCACGTGCCGGGCACGATCGAGCTGACCGGCCTGCGGGTGCGCGGGTACCACGGCGTCTACGGGTTCGAGCGCCAGGCGGGCCAGTACTTCGTGATCGACGTGCGGCTGGAGGTCGACCTGGAGACGGCCGCGCGCTCCGACGACGTGGCCGACACGGTCCACTATGGAGAGCTGGCCGAGCGGCTGGTGTCGATCGTCGGCGGGGAGCCGGTGAACCTGATCGAGACGCTCGCCAGCCGGTTGCTCGACGCCTGCCTGTCCGATGCGAGGGTGGAGGCGGCCACCGTGACGGTGCACAAGCCGCAGGCGCCGATACCGCACGAATTCAGTGATGTCGTCGTGACGCTGCGACGTCAACGGCCCGGACGATGACGCGGGCGCTGCTTTCCCTCGGCAGCAACCTGGGGGACCGGCTCGCCCACCTGCGCCTGGCCGTCGGCGCGTTCGCCGACGCCCTGGTCGCGGTGTCCGGCGTCTATGAGACGCCACCCTGGGGCGACCCCGACCAGCCCGCGTACCTGAACGCCGCCGCGCTGGTCGAGGACGGGCGGGCCGGTGCGCACGACTGGCTGCGCCGGGCCGGGGAGGTTGAGCGCCGGGCCGGGCGGGTACGCGACCCCCGGCGCCGGTACGGCCCGCGTACGCTGGACATCGACGTGATCGCGGTGTGGACGCCCGACGGGGAGCCGGTCATCTCGACCGACCCCGCGTTGACCTTGCCGCATCCGCGGGCGCACCTGCGGGCATTCGTGCTGCGGCCGTGGCTCGACATCGCGCCGTATGCGGCGCTGCCTGGGTACGGGTGGGTCAACGACCTGCTCCGCACCGAGGCAGTCGCGGCCGACCTGCCCGACCTGCGGGCACGACCCGACCTGTCCCTGGAGTGAAGACGGCATGAGTACCCCCAGCAGGCCGCCGAGCAGCCGCGATGAGCGCCGCGGCGAACCCCCGCGGATGCAGCCGACCCGGCCGGCGACGCTCGTCGTCGCGGGACTGGCCGCGGCGGCCCTGTCCTGGCTGATCATCGGCAATGTGTACGGAAACATCCCCAAACTGCCCTGGCTGCCACCTATCACGATCTTCGCGCTCGCGGTCGGCGAGGGCGTGCTCGCGCGCACGACGAAGGCGAGGATCGACCACAAGCCGGGAACCCCCCGCCCCGACCCGCTGGCCGTCGCCAGGTACGTGGTGCTCGCGAAGGCGTCCGCCCTGGCCGGGGCCATCTTCTCCGGCTTCTACGCGGGCGTGCTGATCTGGCTGCTCGTGGAGGGCTTCGGGGCCGCCGCCCAGAACGACGTCCCCGCGGCCGCGGGCGGCTTGGTCGCGGCCGTTGCCCTGGTCGCCGGGGCGCTCCTGCTGGAGCGTGCCTGCCGGGTCCCGAAGCGCCCGGAAGACGACGAGCCGCCCGAATAATCGTGGCGAGGGCTTTCCTCCCTGGGCAACCACGGGTAATTTCGGGCACCGATGGATCAGCAGGTACTGGGGATGTCGGGGCTGCGGGTGGGTACCGTCTGAGCAGCGGCGCATCGAGGGGGGAATCGGTCGCCAACCGCGCCAAGGAGCCACGTGCCGCGCTCGGGCGGCCGGAATCGAGAGGCAGATGACCTACGCAGACTCGGGCCAGGGGTTCCGGGACGAGCCCCGGTTCCGCGGTGAGCCGGGTTTTCGCGACGAGCCTGACTTCCGGTCCGACACCGGCTTCACCAGCCCTTATCAGACCGGCAGCTATCCGGTGGACGACTACTCCTCGCAGATGAGCGAGCCGCCGGTGGGCGCGCCCCGGCGGCCGGTGAGCCCCGCCGAACTGGACGACGTGTTCGACGACCCGGAGCACGGCGAGCCGGGCATGGACCGGATGGCCGTCCACGTGGTCTGGGAGATCCTGCTCCTGCTCGGTTGCGTCGGCGTGTTCGTCCTGTTCCGGCAGACCCACCGGGCCGGGGTCTCCGGGACCGCGCTGGAGAACCTCCTGCTCGCCGCCAGTTCCCTCGGCTTCGTCACGATCGGGATGGCGCTGAGCCTGCGTGCCGCCGCGGTGAACCTCGCGGTCGGCCCGATCGCGGCGGCCTCCGCGCTGTTCTTCGCCGGGCACTCCGACCGCAACCTGCCGGCCACGATCGGCGTCACCGTGCTGCTGGCGCTGGCCGTGGGTGCGGTGATCGCGGTCCTGGTGGTCGGCTTCCAGGTGCCCAGCTGGGCGGCGAGCCTCGCGGCCGCGTTCGGGGTCATCGTCTGGATCCAGAAGCACGCGGCCGCGACGAACGTGGCCACCTACCACCCGCTCGGGCAGGCCTATTACTGGTACGGCGCGTTCGCCGCGCTGTCCCTGCTCGGCGGGGTACTCGGCCTGGTCAAGCCGATCCGGCGGGCGGTCGGCCGGTCCCGGCCGGTGAGCGATCCGGCGGACCGGCGCGGCGCCGCCGCCGGCGTCATGACCTTCCTGGCGATCGCCGCCGCCAGCGGCCTGGCCGCCCTCGGCGGCATCCTGCTCGCCCTCAGCTCCACCCGGGTCACGCCCACCGACGGGCTGGTGACCACCGGCTTCGCGCTCGGCGTCGCGCTCGTCGGTGGCACGAGTGCCTACGGCCGGCGCGGCGGCATCTTCGGCACGCTCCTCGCCGTGACGATGTTCGTCCTGCTCGTCCGGTTCGGCGACGCGGCCAACTGGCGGGTGGCGCCGCTGGCCTGGGCGGCCGGCACGATCATGGTCGGCCTCATCGTGTCCCGCCTGGTCGAGACGCTGGGGCGTCCGCGACCGCTGCCCGTGGACGAGGACGAGGACGAGGAGGACGACTGGGCGGCCGGCCGCTCCGACAACGCGAACGGGCAGGCCGGCTGGTCCAACGCTCCGCGGCAGAGCGGCTGGTCCAGCCAGTTGCCCGCCCGCTCACTCGACGACACGTGGGCGGGCGACGAACGCTGGGGCAACAAATGACCGGAGCCCTCGGCGACTAACCTCGGTCCCATGACCGACGAGAGTCCCCTGACTGACGAGAGTCCCGCGACCGACGAGTTCGACCGGCTGGCCGCGCTGACCACCGAGGAGCTGCGCGAACGCGCGTTCGCACTCGCCAGGCACCGTCGCGACCTGCACTTCTTCTGGGACCTCTTCAAGCGCCTGCCGCACGCCGAGGGGGCCGGGCCGGACGGCTCGCTGGGCATCCAGTCGAGCGTCGACGAGGCGGTCGCGCTCTGGCGCGAGTTCACCGGTCACGCGTACGGTGAGGAAGAACCCCTGGTGCGGGCCGCGTTCATCGACTACCTGCTCGCCGATCGTCAGTCTAAATAGGACTGTTGCGGGTATAGCGGATCTTTAGAGCAATTCACGTATGCCGATGGCAGTCATACTTTCGGACAGTGATACTCAGCCGTATGGCTATCACAAGAGGTGGGCGGTACAGGTCGGCGCCGGGCATCGCCGCCT
This sequence comes from Micromonosporaceae bacterium, assembly GCA_039649115.1. GTDB lineage: Bacteria > Actinomycetota > Actinomycetes > Mycobacteriales > Micromonosporaceae > DATEJJ01. Next base: position 20,780 of record JBBWZQ010000023.1, read on the forward strand.
TCGTCGCCCTGATCCTGGTTATCGTGTTCGGCAACCCGTCGTACGCGCGTTGGGCCGACCGGCAGGACGGCCACCGCGCGGGCGGCTTCTTCCTGCAGCAACTCTCTTGGCCACGGTGGACGTTCAGCACCAGGGACTCGGTGCAGACGCTGCTCGCCAACGACCTCAAGGCCCTCCTGCTGATCCTGTTCGCCGCACTGTTCGTGTCCCTGCTGGTCAGCACCCAGCTGGCTCGGGCACGTGCCAGCCTCGCGCAGTTCTTCGCCGGCTGGGGCGCGTACCTCTTCGCCGCGGTCTTCGCCGGCCTCATCGCGGCGTGGCTGCAGGTGCACGCCAGCCTGTACGGCGCGTTCCTGTGGGCCGCGAGCGGCGCGATCTACGGCCTGTTCGTCGGTTGGATCATCGGGTTGGCCGTCTTCGGCGCCCGGAGGTGACGTCGCCGGACGATGTGCGTGGCCACCGGACCGGCGGCCACGCACCGTCGTCGACGGCCACGCACCGTCATCGGAGTGGAGTGCGGAGATTAACGGCTCGGTGTATCGCTCGAAAGATTCTCTGAGTACCCTCTAATCCCATGCCAGGCGCGGAAAACCAGGACGGAGGGCGGGTCCGGCCCCACACCGCCACGTTCTGGACCGGTGTCGGCGTGGCGTCGCTGGCCGCACTCCTCGTGCTGTTCAGCAACGGCACGCAGGCGCTGCGGGTGGCCGCGATCCTCGCCATCCTGGCGGTGGTGCTGGTCGGGCTGGCCATCATGATGCGACCCGACGCCAGGAGCGTCCGGGCCGAGCTGGAAGAGTCGGTCTTCGAGGAGATCGACGGCCTTCGCGCTGACATCCGCGAGGACATCAGCAGCGCGGCGCGCGCCACCCACAAGTCGTTCTCCGACAAGCTGCAGAACCTGTACGAACACGTCGACGCGCTGCGTGGGCAGCTGGACGCGGCGCGCGGGCAGCTCGACTCGGTGCGCCGCGAGTACGAATCCGCGCCGGCCAAGGGTGCGGCCCAGGTCTCCCAGGCCGGTCGCGCCGCGCCGGTGTCGTCGTCGCCGCGGCCGGTGGGCACCGCGATGGTCGGTGGCGGGGTGGTGCGGCACACCGAGACGGTCCAGGTGACCCGGTCGACCGTCGTCGACCCGCAGGCCTCCGACAACCGCAGCCGGGTGTACGGCACCGGGTCCGTCTACGGCCAGCGGGGCGGCGCGCCGGCGGACGCGACGACCGGCCGCAGGCGCGCGGATCGCGACGACCGGTCCGAGCGCACCGGCCGGGCCGATTGGGAGGCGCCGCGCGAGGAGTCCTGGACCGAGCAGCGACTGCGCGACCGGCTGCGCGACACGGGCAGCCAGCTGTTCGGCGACCCCGGCCGGTTCACCGGCTCCGGCTCCAGCGGTAACGGCTACGACACGGCCGGCCACCGCGCACCGGCGCAGGACGACTACGGCCGCGGGCGAGGTGGGTCACACGCCGAGCACGAAGAGTACGGGCACCGCGTCCGGTCGCACAGCCGGGACGAGCGCGAGGACGACGTCCCGGCCGAACCGTGGTCGGGCCTGCGTGCCGGGGACCGGTGGGCGGCGGTACGCAGCGACGAGCGCGGCCGGGAGCTGCGGATGGGCGAGCGGCGGGCGGCGGTGCACAGCGACCAGACCGGCACCGAGCTGCGCATCGAGGACCGCTGGGCAGCTGTCCGGCGCGAGGACGATGCCCGCCGCGGGGAGACCAGGCGGGAGCGGCGCGAGCGCGAGGAGCACTGGTCGGGCGGCTCGGACGACCGCTGGTCAGAGGCTGGAGCGGCGCGCGGCCGGCACACCGGCAGCCAGCCGGCCCTGCCGGCGAGCGACGGGTACGGGCCGTCGTGGACCCGGGACTGGCGGGAGGACACCGCAGGCGGGCACCGGGAGCGGGTCGACCGGTGGGAGCGCGAGGAGATGCCGCGCCCGGTCAGCGGTGCGCGTGCGCGCCGGCTGGACTTCGAGCTGACCGACGACCGCTGGCGCTGAACCGGCAGGGTGCTACTTGTCGATGTCGCCGACCACGAAGAACATCGAGCCGAGGATCGCGATGAGGTCCGGCACCAGGCAACCCGGGATCAGCGTGGACAGCGCCTGCACATTGGCGAACGACGGGGTGCGCAGCTTCATCCGCCACGGCGTCTTCTCGCCCCGCGACACCAGGTAGTACCCGTTGACGCCCAGCGGGCTCTCGGTCCACGCGTACGTGTGCCCCTCCGGCGCCTTCACCACCTTCGGCAGCCGCACGTTCACCGGCCCGGAGATCTGGTCCACCCGGTCCAGGCAGGTCTGCGCCAGGTCGAGCGACGCGAACACCTGGTCCAGCAGCACCTCGAAGCGCGCGTGGCAGTCGCCCTCCTTGCGCGTCACCACCGGTATGTCCAGCTCGCCGTAGGCGAGGTACGGCTCGTCGCGCCGCAGGTCGAAGTCGAGGCCCGAGGCGCGCGCGACCGGTCCCGAGGCGCCGAACGCGGCGGCGGACGCGGCGGACAGCACCCCCACGCCGACCGTGCGGGCGAGGAAGATGTCGTTGCGCCGGATCAGCTTGTCCAGCCCGGGCAGCCGGCGGCGGACATCGCCGATCGCCGCCCGGGCCCGGCCGGTCCAGCCCGCCGGCACCTCCTCCTTGAGCCCGCCCACCCGGTTGAACATGAAGTGCATCCGGCCGCCCGACGCCTCCTCCATCACCGCCTGCAGCGTCTCGCGCTCGCGGAACGCGTAGAAGACGGGGGTTATCGCGCCGATCTCCAGCGGGTAGGAGCCCAGGAACATCAGGTGGTTGAGCACCCGGTTCAGCTCGGCGAGCGCGGTGCGCAGCCACACCGCGCGCTCCGGCACCTCGATGCCCATCATGCGCTCGACGGCCAGCGCCACGCCCAGCTCGTTGGCGAACGCGGACAGCCAGTCGTGCCGGTTGGCCAGCACGATGATCTGCCGGTAGTCGCGCACCTCGAACAGCTTCTCGGCGCCCCGGTGCATGTACCCGATGATCGGCTCGCAGGAGACCACCCGCTCGCCGTCGAGCACCAGCCGCAGCCGCAGCACCCCGTGGGTCGAGGGGTGTTGCGGGCCGATGTTGAGCACCATGTCGGTGCCCAGCTCGCCGGTCGCGTCGACGTCGAGCCCGGCCCCGGTGCCCGCGATGATCTCCGTGCGGTCACCAGCCTCCGACTCGGTCATGCCTCGCATAGTAGGCCGGGAAAGGGCATCCCGACCGGCTGCAGGAGCCAGAAATGGCCGCCGAGGCCGGCCGGGTCGGTCAATTCGGCGCCCGCGCCCGCCGTGGCCAGGGCCCGCAGGTAGCCCGCGGGATCGGTGCCGGCCAGCGCGAGCGGCGGCCGGGCGCCGCTGACCCCGAGGGCGCGCAGCGCGTCGCGCTGCCGCACCAGCGTCGAGCCCGCGGTGGCGGCGGCGACCGCGTCGAACGCGACGTGCGCGGTCAGGTCACAAGACCCGTCGGGTACCGGCGGCACCTGCCGGCCACCCCGGTAGCCGGTGAGCGTGCCCAGCGGTGGCCGCTCCTCCCGCACGTGCCCGTAGTCCACCGCGAGCGCCAGCCCGCGCTCCACAGTGGACACGGCAGCGGCCCAGGCGGCGTCGCGCGGGGTACCCACCTCGGCGCGACCACCGGGGGACAGCGGCCACCACCGCGCAAGCCAGGCCAGGTCCGGCCCGTCCAGCGGGTCGCCGAGCGAGTCGTCGGTCAGCACGTACCGCGGCGTGGCCGCGTCGTCGAGTGCCGCCACGTCCAGCGGTACGTTGTCCAGCCACTCGGTGGCGACCAGCAGTCCGGTGATCGGGGCGGGGGGCGACGGTCGCCACCCGATCGAGGCGGGCAGGTCGCGGGGGCGGGGTGCCCGCTCGACCGCGGTCAGCCGCAGCCGGCCGGCCAGCGCGGCGGGTACGGCGCCGAGCAGCGCCAGGAGCAGCTCGCCCCGGCCGGCGCCGACGTCGACCACGTCCAGCCGGTCGGGATGGTCGAGGGCGCGGTCCACCCGCTCCAGCAGCCGCGCGAGCGCGCCGGCGAACAGCGGCGCGGCGTGCACGCTGGTGCGGAAGTGCTCGCCGGGTGCTCTGGTCAGGTAGAACCCGCCGGGCCCGTACAGCGCCCGGTCCATCGCGACCCGCCACGTAGTGAAGATCCCCACAACGTCTGTCAAGGGTACTTGGGCAGGAGCGATACTCGACTTCGACCGGTACCGACACGAGGACTGGATCGCACTCATGAACGAGCAGAGGCTCACCGTCGGCATCGTCGGAGCCGGACGCGTGGGCACCGTACTGGGCGCCGCCCTGGCGGCCGCCGGTCATGCGGTAGTAGCCATAGCCGGCCGTTCGGCCGCGGCACCGGCGGTGGCCGGCGCCGACCTGGTGATCTTCACGGTACCCGACGACGCGCTGGGCCCGCTCGTCGCGCACCTCGCCGAGTCCGGCGCGTTCCACAAGGGACAGACCGTGGCGCACACGAGCGGGGCTCATGGCGCCGGCATCCTGCATCCGGCCGTGGCCAGGGGTGCCCGGCCGCTCGCGCTGCACCCCGCGATGACCTTCACCGGTACCGCCGCCGACCTGGACCGGCTGGCGGCCGGCGTCTCGTTCGGCGTGACCGCGCCCGAAGACGTACGGCCGCTGGCCCGGCGCCTGGTGGCCGATCTCGGCGGCACCCCGGAGTGGATCGACGAGCAGCGGCGCGCCATGTACCACACGGCTCTCGCACACGGCGCCAACCACCTGGTGACGCTCGTGAACGACGCGCTGGACCGGCTGCGCGACGCCGGGGTGGCGCACCCCGAGCGGGTACTCGAACCGCTGCTGCGCGCCGCCCTCGACAACACCCTGCGCCTGGGTGACGCGGCCCTGACCGGCCCCGTGTCGCGCGGCGACGCCGGTACCGTCGCCAAGCACCTCGACACGCTGGCCGCCGGCGCGCCCGAATCCGTACCCTCATATCTCGCCCTTGCCCGGCGCACCGCGGACCGCGCGATCGCCGCGGGCCGGCTCGACCCGGGCGCCGCCGGGCCGCTGCTCGACGCGCTGGCGGCGCGGCAACGGGAGAGCGTCTCATGATCATCGCGGAGATCCGGGCCGAGCTGGACGACGCGCGGGACAAGCTGACCGGCACGGTGGCGGTCGTGATGACCATGGGTGCCCTGCACGACGGGCACGAGGAGCTGATGCGCGCGGCGCGCGACCGGGCGGACAGCGTCATCGTCACGATCTTCGTGAACCCGCTGCAGTTCGGCCCGGACGAGGACCTCGACCGCTACCCGCGCACCCTCGACACCGACCTCGCGATCTGCGCGCGCAACGGCGTCGACGTGGTGTTCGCACCGGGCCGGGAGGAGATGTACCCGGGCGGCGAGCCGATGGTGCGGGTCTCGCCCGGCCGGCTGGGCGGGATCCTGGAGGGGGCCAGCCGCCCCGGCTTCTTCCACGGCGTCCTCACCGTGGTCAACAAGCTGCTCCACCTGACCCGGCCGCACCTGGCGTTCTTCGGCGAGAAGGACTACCAGCAACTCGCCCTGGTGCGGCTGCTGGTGCGCGACACCAACCTGGACGTCGAGATCGTCGGTGTGCCCGTGGTGCGCGAGCCGGACGGGCTGGCCCGCTCCAGCCGCAACCGGTACCTCTCGGCTCAGGAGCGGCAGGCGGCGCTGGCGCTGTCCGCCGCGCTGCGGGCCGGCGCGACCGCCGCGGCGGCCGGGCACGGTGTCGACGGCGCGCTGCGCGCCGCCCGGGCGGCCTTCGACCACACGGGTACCGGCGATGTGCGGCTGGACTACCTGACCCTGGCCGACCCCCACCTCGGTCCGGCGCCGGCACGCGGCCCGGCCCGCATGCTCGTCGCGGCCTGGGTCGGCGGCACCCGGCTGATCGACAACGCTCCGGTCGAGTTGGCCTGACACCACTGGCGAGCGTGGCGTATGCTGCCGGACCTGGGATACCCGGGTACGGGGAGGGTTACGTTGCGGATCGGACACCGCGGGGGCTGGCTCGGCGGGACGGTCGTCGCCGTGGCAGCCCTGGCGCTCGCCGCCTGCGGCAAGCCGGCCGGCGTGGACGGCAACCTGACCAACGGGTGGCCCGCCTTCGACAAGGCCAGGACGCCGGTACCGGTCGCGGCCGCGTGCTACGACAAGGAGTACTCCGCCACCTGGTACGGGCCCTTCGAGTCGGTACCGTGCGACCAGAACCACCGGTCCGAGACCGCCTTCGCCGGCACGTTCACCGGTGACGACGCGAAGCGCACCTCCCCGCCCAACACCGACAGCCCGACCCGCAAGACCGCGTACCTCGACTGCACCGCGAAGGCCAACGACTACCTCGGCGGCGACTGGCACGCCGCGTACGTCTGGCTCGGCCTGGTGCTGCCCAGCAGCGCGGCCTGGACCGGCGACGCCCGCTGGTACCGCTGCGACCTGTTCAAGACCGATGACGTCGAGCACGGCACCGTCGCCAGCACGGGCAGCGTCAAGGACGGCCTGCGGGGCACCAGGCCGCTCGCGATCACCTGCATCAACACGGTGGAGAGCAAGGGCCAGGTGCAGAGCGAGTCCCCGGCCGGCTGCGCGCAGCCGCACAGCGGCGAACTCGCCGGCATCACCACCGCGGCCGACGTCCCCTGGCCGGGCGAGACCGCGGCGCAGAAGCAGGCGGACACGGCCTGTGAGGCGGTCGTCGCCAGGTACCTCGGGTTCGCCAGCGGGCGCGACCAGAATCCTCTGGTCGGATGGCTGTTCTTCTGGCCGCGACAGACGCAGTGGGAAGCCGGCGACCGGACCTTCTCCTGCTTCGCCTATGCCTTCACCAAGAGCAAGAAGATGACCGGGAGCGTCAAGGGCCTGGGCACCAGAGCACCGAGAGGCTGAGCCCCGCGCCGCGTGTCCCTGCTGACACTCCGGGGCCCAGGCCTGTCCAACGCCGTTGCGGTGGCGTTCACTGGCGGGATGCACCAATGGAAGCTCCCGCGCCGGTTGCGGGCTCCCGAGCCCGGCTGGGCGGAGCCGACCGACGTCGTCGTGGTCGGATCCGGGGTCGCCGGCCTGACGGCCGCGCTGCACCTGCGCGAGGCGGGCCTGCACGTGACGGTCGTGACCAAAGTGAACATCGACGACGGTTCCACCCGCTGGGCGCAGGGCGGCATCGCCGCCGTACTCGACCCGCTCGACACACCCGAGGCGCACGCGGGGGACACGCTCGTCGCGGGCGTCGGCCTGGGTGACCCCGCGGCCGTTGATCTTCTGGTACGGGAGGGGCCGGCACGGGTACGCGAGCTGATGCGCTGGGGCGCCACGTTCGACCGGTACCCGGACGGATCGCTCATGCTCACCCGGGAGGGCGGGCACCACGCGAACCGGATCGTGCACGCGGGTGGCGACGCGACCGGGGCGGAGGTGCAGCGGGCACTGCACGACGCGGTGCGCCGGGACCCGTGGATCCGGCTGGTCGAGCACGCGCTCGTGCTGGACCTGCTGCGCGCGCCGGACGGGCGGGCCTGCGGGGTCACCCTGCACGTACTCGGCGAGGGTACCGAGGACGGAGTGGGCGCGGTGCTCGCCCGCGCGGTCGTGCTCGCCACCGGCGGGATGGGCCAGGTCTACGCGACGACCACCAACCCGGCGGTGTCCACCGGGGACGGTGTCGCCCTCGCGCTGCGCGCCGGAGCCGTCGTCACCGACCTGGAGTTCGTGCAGTTCCACCCGACCGCCCTCGTGGTGTCCGGTACCGGGCAGCGGCCGCTGGTGTCGGAGGCGCTGCGCGGCGAGGGCGCGTACCTGGTCGACGGGGACGGCAAGCGCTTCATGCTCGGCCAGCACGAGCTCGCCGAGTTGGCCCCGCGCGACGTGGTGGCCAAGGGCATCTACCGGTCGATGCTGGCCGCCGGTGCCGACCACGTGTGGTTGGACGCGCGGCACGTGCCCGACCTGGCCCACCGGTTCCCGACGATCACCGCGTCCTGCCTGGCGGCCGGTGTCGACCCGACCGTGGACCTGATTCCCGTCGCGCCGGCCGCGCACTACGCGTCCGGCGGCGTCCGTACCGACCTGCACGGCCGGACCTCCATCCCCGGCCTGTACGCGTGCGGCGAGGTCGCCTGCACCGGCGTGCACGGCGCCAACCGGCTGGCGTCCAACTCGCTGCTCGAAGGGCTGGTGTTCGCCCGGCGGATCGCCGAGGACATCGCGGTCGACCTGCCCGCGCAGGCCGACCCGGTGCCGTCCACAGTGGAGGGCACCGTGGTCCGCGCGGACATCCGGCTCCCGCTGCAGCAGGCGATGACGAGTGGCGCCGGGGTGCTGCGCAGCGCCGCGTCGCTCGCCGGCACCGCGGACGCGCTCGGGCCGATGGCCGGCTCGGCCGGCCGTCCCAACACGGCGAGCTGGGAGGCGGCCAACCTGCTGACGGTCGCCAGCGCCCTGGTCGCCGCGGCCACGCTGCGCGAGGAGACCCGCGGCTGCCACTGGCGCGAGGACTTCCCGCTCGCCGCGGACGAGTGGCGCGGCCACCTGCTGGCGAGACTCATCGTGGACGGCCGGTTGACCGAGGACTGGGAGGC
>JBBWZQ010000039.1:0-18469 GCA_039649115.1 Micromonosporaceae bacterium
ATGCCGAGTTCGCGAGGTCGCGGCGGGTGTCGTGCCTGCTCAGGGACGCTGCGCACGGTGAGTTCCTCGGCATGTCGCGGACGGCGCCGTCCCTGCGGGCTTTGCCGAGGCGCGGGTGCGGGCCACCGAGAACGCGCTGCTACGCAACCGGGCGGGCGAGGTCGGGGCCTGCTGGCCGACCCTGCGGGCTCAGTTCGGGCGACGGTGGACTACGCAGTTCACGGCCTGGGCCCGCGGTCGGCCGCCGCGCGGCTCATGGCGGGACGGCTGGGACTTCGCCCGGCACCTTGCCGCAACCGGGCCGCCTGTACCTCTCCTCCGCTCTCGACCTCGCGGCCACCGAGGCGACGTACGTCTATGACGGCGAGACCCCCCGGGCCCTCGCCGGGGTCCGGCGCTCCGGCGCCATTCCCGGGTGTGGTCATCCAGATCGCCGGGCGCGTGTTCTCGTGGATCTGACGGATGTCGGTGGGTGCTGGCACACTGCCCATCGGTTGGCACCGCGTCAACGGCGAACCCAACATCGCCCGCGCCACCCGCCGTGCCGGTCGCCGACCCAACGCCCTCGTCACCGCCGTGATCAGCAGCAACCCGACAACGCAAAGACCCTGGGTTGAGGACACCCTGCGGATCAAACTGTTGCACGGGCTGCGGCACGGCACAACCGAGCCATGCGGAGCGCACCATTTGGCTACGGTGACCTGCATGAATTGCTATGTGCGGCGAGCGAATCCAGCGCCTTGACGCCTCATCGAACCGGTTGTAGCTTCAAGCAGTATCATACGGCGGCCCGGCACTCATCACCTGCTCCGAAGCCGGGAATGCAACAGCGTGTAACATGCTCGGCCATTTGTTCGCTCACTGATACCCCCTTGTGCGTGTTCATTAGTCTGCTGACGCGATGCGATATCCGACACGGGGAGCTGTCGCCGTATGTATGCAGCCGATTCACTTGTGGAAATGCCCCTGATCATTGATCCCCAGGAGCGGCAGCAGCCGCACCCGGTGGATGGCGCCGGCCTGGTCGCCCGCTCATCCCGGCCCTCGGTGACGCGGTCGGAGATGAGCGGCGAGGAGTACGGCGACATCGTACTGTCGCTTTTCGAGAAATCGGGTATCGGCCTGACCGTGCTGGACCCGGCGCTTCGGGTACGCGCGGTCAACGATGTGTTCGGCGAGCATTGCGGGCACCCGCGCGAGGTCGTCAAGGGCCGCAGCTTCGTCGGGTTGCTGCACCTCAGCGTCCGGCAGAATCTACTGCGGCAGTTTGAGCGGCTCGTCCAGGGGCGCAACACGCGAGTCTTCTGCCCATCCCTCGCCATGCGTTTCGCGGAGACCGGAATCGCCGGAAAGCTGGCCGCCTTTCCGGTCGACGACAGCAGCGGAAAGGTCTGCATGATCGTGGTGCAGTTCGCCCCCGAACGGAGCGAGGAGTCACTTTCCGCGGTCAAGGAACAGCGGAAGCTGACCGTTCTGGCTGCCAAGATCCTGGAAGGCGTGGCCGCCGGGGACTCCACCGTGAGGCTGGCGGCGAAACTCTTTCTGAGTCGCCAGGGTGTCGAGTACCACGTGAGCATTCTTCTGCGGCAGTTCAAGGTGCCGAATCGGACGGCGCTCGCCGCCAAGGCCTACTCGGTGGGCCTGTTCAGCATCGGCTGCTGGCCGCCGAAGGTGCTCCCCGAGTACATCCGCTCGTGAGCGTCGGCCAGCGATGGACACCGCGATCCCCGGCGGCCGTGCGGCGGCCCCTCATCTAGGAATGTCCCTAGCCCGTCGTGGCTTTACTGATCGCATGACGGCTACCGGCTACAGCGGCGCCCTGGGCGTCCTCGGCGGGATGGGCCCGGCGGCCTCGACCGGATTTCTCCAGACCGTGTACGAGACCGCGGCCGAACAGTCGGGATCGTTCGCCGAACAGGTCCTGCCCCGATGCCTGCTCGACTCGGATCCGGCCTTTCCCGACCGTACGGAGGCGATCCGCACCGGCGGCGAGGCGCAGTTCACCGCGCGGCTCGTGCGCCGGCTGGCCGATCTCGAGAAACTCGGGGCCACCCGGATCGTGCTCGCCTGCGTCACCGCCCACCACTTCCTGTACCGGCTCGATCCCGCCCGGCGCGCGCAGATGATCTCGCTCGTCGACGTGATCCTCGACGACCTGGAGGCGGTCGGCGAGGGCGAGCGACTGCTCCTGGTCGCCACGCACGGCACGCGCGAAGCCAGGATCCTCGAACGCTCCGACCGCTGGCCCGCCGTGGCGCACCGGGTCGTACTGCCCGGGCCGAAGGCCCAGGACACACTGCACCGGCTGCTCTACCGCCTCAAGTGGGAGCCCCTCACCGACGAGCTCACCGCCCACTTCCTGCGGATAGTCGCCGAGCACGACTGCCAGGGGCTGATCGCCGGGTGCACCGAGGTCCATCTGCTGACACGCCGGCTACGCGGCGGCGGACAGCGGATCGTCGACCCCCTGCTCACCATCGCCACACAACTGAAGTCGCTGCTCGCCGAATGACGGAGACGACGGAACGAAGGAGTGCCGGGTGAATGCGGAGGAAGCGCTGCGATACTGGCGGGAGCAACTCGCCGGGGTCACCCAGCCGACGCGGCTGGGCGTCGAACGTGCCGCCGTCCCGGGCGGAACCGAACGGGGACGGGTCCGGCTGCCACGGACGGCGCAGTGGGTGTCCGATCTCGAGCACGCCGCCACGGCCGTCGACCTGCCGCCCGAGCAGCTCGTACTCGCGGCTTGGGGGCTGGTGTCCGCGGCGCACGCCGGCGAGCAGGACGTGGTCTACGGAGCGATCGGGGACGAGCCCGGCGGTGAGCCGTGGCCGCTGCGCGTACGGGTGGACCCGCTGCAACGCCTCGGCTCGTACCTCGATGCCGTTCGGGAGAGCTGCGAAGGCGGCAGCGCGCACGCCGTGCTGACACCCGCCGAACTGGCCGCCTCTGCCGGCCTGACGGACGGAACCGCCCTCTTCGGCACCGTGGTGCGATGCACCCGCTCGGCGCCCGACTTCGGCACCTCAGCGTACGGCATCGAGGTCACCGTCGCGCTGGGCACGAAGCCCGGGCTGTGCCTCGACCACGCCGGCGAGGTCCTGCTCGACACCGATGCCAGGCGCCTGCTCGACCACCTCGACCGGGTGCTTCTCGCGCTCACTGTGGCCTCCGCCGGCGACCCAGTGGGCGACCTCGGCCCGCTGTCGGACGCCGAACTCGTCCAAGTCGTCGACGAATGGAACGCGACCGAGCGTGACCTCGGCGAACCTCGGTGCCTGCACGAGCTGTTCGAGCTACAGGCCGCCCGTACACCGGACGCCCTTGCCGTCGTCCAGGGCACGGACCGGCTCAGCTACGCGGAGCTCGACGTCGCCGCCGGGCGGCTGGCCGCCCGGTTGGCCGATGCGGGAATTGGCCGCGGCGACACGGTGGTGCTCTGCGTGCGCCGCACCGTGCACGCCGTGGTCGCCGTCCTGGGTGTCCTGAAGGCGGGTGCCGCGTACGCCCCGGTGGATCCGGAGCTGCCCGCCGAACGGGTGCGCGCCCTGGTGGCGGCGCTCGATGCGCCGGTCGTCCTCGCCGACTCCGAGGCCGTACCCGAGGTGCTGCGGCGCTGCGCCGGACTGCCGGCGCTGCGGGGGGTGCTCGGGCTGGGCGGCGACCGGGGACCCGCGGCCGGACCGGCACCGGAGGCGCTCACGGTCGGCAACGCGCTCGCCGAGCCGCCGCCCGGCTCGCCCGCGCCCGGCCGCGCCTGCCCCGGCGACCCCGCCTACACGATCTTCACCTCCGGATCCACCGGCCAGCCCAAGGGCGTCATGATGGCGCACGCTCCCGCTGTCAACCTGATCCGCTGGGTGAACGAGACGTATGGGATCGGCCCGGCCGACCGGGTCCTGTTCACCGCCTCGCTCAGCTTCGACCTCTCGGTCTACGACATCTTCGGCCTGCTCGCCGCGGGCGGTAGCATCCGTGTGGCCGCCACCGAGGAGGTGCGCGACCCGCAGCGGCTGCTCGCGATCCTCGACCGCGAGCCGGTGACGTTCTGGGATTCGGCACCGGCCGCGCTGCAGCAGCTGGAGCCCTTCTTCGCATTTCGCCAGATGCCCGCCGAGCACTCGCTGCGGCTGGTGTTCCTGAGCGGCGACTGGGTGCCGCTGAACCTGCCGGACGCTGTCCGCACCGCCTTCGCCGGCCCGGAGGTGGTGGCGCTAGGCGGCGCCACCGAGGCGGCGATCTGGTCCAACCACTTCCCCGTGGCGAAGGTCGATCCGGAGTGGCGGAGCATCCCGTACGGCCGGCCGATCGCCAACGTTGCCTACTACGTGCTCGACGTCGGACTGCGCCCGGCACCGGTGGGCGCTCCGGGCGACCTCTACATCGGCGGCCGATGCCTGGCCACCGGCTACCACGCCGACCCGCGGCTGACCGCCGCCAAGTTCGTCCCCGATCCGTACGGCCCGGAACCCGGCGGGCGGCTGTACCGCACCGGCGACCGGGCCCGGTTCTGGCCGGACGGCACCATCGAATTTCTGGGCCGCCACGATCACCAGGTCAAGATCCGCGGCTTCCGGGTCGAGCTCGGCGAGATCGAGGCGAGCCTCGCCGCCCTGCCCGGGGTGGCCTCCGCCGTCGCCGCCGTGCACGGCAGGTCCGTCGACATGAGCCTGATCGCGTACGCCGTGCCACGCCTCGGAACCGCTCTCGACCCCGCCGAACTGCGTGCCGGCCTGGCGGACCGGCTACCGCCGCACATGGTGCCGGCGCAGGTGATGGTGCTGGACGCGCTGCCCGCCACCGCCAACGGAAAGCTGGACCGGGCCGCCCTGCCGGTACCGGACTACGCGAGCGGTGGGCGGGCGGCGTACGTGGCACCGCGTACCCCGGTCGAGGAGGCTGTCGCCGCGTTGTGGGCGGAGGTGCTCGGCGTGGACCGGGTCGGCGCCGACGACGCCTTCTTCGACCTGGGCGGCCACTCGATGCTGATTCCACAGGTGATGGTGCGGCTGAAGTGTGATCTGCAGGTCGACGTGGCGCCGGTGACGATGCTGAACCACCCGACCCTCGCCGGCTTCGCCGCCGTGGTCGAGCGGGCGTTGCTCGATCAGGTCGAGGCGGGCGAGAACAGCGCGGAAGCCGTCGAGACGAGCGGGACGGGGGAGCACCGTGCCGGCGACCGGGGCTGACGACCGCGCGGACAAGCTTCGCGACCTGCTCACCCAGCGCCTGACCGCGGCCCGCCGGGAGCGCCCCTCCAGGGCCACCATCGAGCGCGGCAGCGGCCCCGGTCCGGTCGCCCCCGCCCAGGAACGGATGCTCTTCATCGAGGAGTTCGAGCCGGGCACCTCCGCCTACCACCTCATCCTGACGTTCCGGCTCGACGGCCCCGTCGACGCCGCGGCGCTGGAGCGGGCGCTGTACGGCATCGAGCAACGGCACGAGGTGCTGCGCAGCGTGTACGAGCGCCGGGACGGCACGGAGATGCTGGTGCCGCGCGAACCGTCCTTCGTGCTGCGGCGTACCGACCTTCCCGGCGCCGACGGCGCTCTCGAGGTGCTGCAGGCGGCGGAGTACGGGCGCACCTTCGACCTGCGCACCGGCCCGGTGTGGCGGGGCGTCCTGGCCCGCACCCACGACATGCTGCACCACCTGGTGCTCACCGTGCACCACATCGCCATCGACGGCTGGTCGATGGACATCCTGCGGCGGGAACTGGCCCAGGGGTACGCCGCCGAGCTCGGACGGGCACCCCGGCCCGCCGCGCCCGCCGTCCGCTACGCCGACTACGCGGCGTGGGAACGCCGACGCCTGGCCGCGGGCGGGCACGATCAGCAGCTCGCGTACTGGCGGCGGCGGCTGGCCGACCTGCCGCCCGCACTGGAGCTGCCCGCCGACCGGCATCCGCCGCTGCGCCGTACCCGGCCCGGCGGCCTGGTGCACGACGTCGTCGACGCCGATCTGGCCGGGGCCGTCCGGGCGCTCGCCCGGGAGGCGGCGGCGACGCCGTTCATGGTGCTGCTGACCTGCTTCCAGACCCTGCTGCACCGCTACTGCGGCCAGTCCGACTTCCTCGTCGGTGTTCCGGTGGCGGGCCGGACGGAGCCGAGCACCAAGCCGCTGATCGGCCTGTTCGTCAACACCGTCGTCCTGCGTGCCGACTGCCGCCCGGAACTGACCTTCCGGGAGGTGCTCGACCGGGCGCGCGCTGACGCCGCGGCGGCGTTCGCGCACCAGGACGCGCCGTTCGAGTACGTGGTGAAGTCGCTGCCGGCGGCGCGCGACCTCGCGGGCACGCCGCTGTTCCAGGTGATGCTGGTCTGGAACGCCGCCGACCAGAGCGCCTCGGCCCTGGGCGACGCCGACGCCGTGTACGTGCCGTGCGAGGCCGCGGGCACCGCCAAGTTCGACTTGAGCCTGGAGATCACCGAGGTCGGTGACACGTACGAGCTGGCGCTGGAGTACGACCGCGAGCTGTGGGACGAGGCGAGCGCGGGCCGGATTCTCGACCACTTCCGCACCCTCGCCCGCGCCGCGCTCGCCAACCCGGACCGCGTGATCGGGCGGCTGGCGCTGCTCGGCGCCCGGGAGCACGAGCTGGCCGCGCGGCACGCCGCCGGACCGGTGCGCGAGTACGCCGGACCGGTCGACCTGGCCGCCATGGTCGTCGAGCAGGTGGCCCGGGACGGTGACGCGGTGGCCCTGGTGCACGGCGGCGAGGAGCTGACGTACCGGGAGCTGGATCGGCGGGCGAACCGCCTCGCCCACCACCTGCGAGCGCTCGGCGCCGACCCCGACGAGCCGGTGGCGGTGCTGCTCGAGCGCTCATTCGACCTCGTGGTGGCGATCCTCGGGATCGTCCGCTCCGGTGCCGCATACCTGCCTCTCGACCCCGAGCACCCGGCCGGGCGCACCGCCGGCGTGCTGCGCGACGCCCGGGTGCGGCTCGTCGTGACGCACACCGCCCTGGCCGGCACGGCGGAGGCGGCCGGCTGCGTGCCGGTGCGCCTCGACGCCGAACACGACGCCGCGCAGATCGCCGCCCGGCTCGACACCTGGACGCTGCCGGTGGCCCTGCCCGAGCAGTTGGCGTACGTCTTCTACACCTCCGGGTCGACTGGGCGCCCCAAAGGCGTCATGGTCACGCACCGGGCGGCACACAACCAGATCCGCTGGCAGATCGGCCGATTCGGCATCGGCCCCGGCGAGACCGTCCTGCTGAAGACGAACGTCACCTTCGACGACTCGGTGGTCGAGTTGTTCGCCGCGCTCGCCGGCGGGGCCCGGCTGGTGATCGCCGAGCCCGGAGCCCATCGTGACCCGGAGTACCTGCGTGCCCTGATGGCCGGTGAGCGGGTCACATATGTGCGGTTCGTGCCGACCATGCTGGCCGCGCTGCTGGAACACGGCGGCGGCGTGCCCGTGCCGTCCCTGCGGGTGCTGAAGAGCGCGGGGGAGCCGCTGCCGCCCGACCTCGCGGCGCGCTGCCTCAACGAGTTCGGCGCCGAGCTGTACAACGCGTACGGGCCGACCGAGACGGCCGTGAACGTCACCGTTGCGCGCTGCCTGCCGGACGATTCTCTGGTGACCATCGGCACCCCGGTCGACAACGTCCACTGCCACGTGCTCGACGCTGAGCTCGCCCCGCAGCCGGCCGGGGTGCCGGGCATGCTGTACGTGGGCGGCGTACAACTCGCCCGCGGTTACCTCGGCCGCCCCGGCCTGACCGCTGAGCAGTTCGTCCCCGACCCTTTCGGGCCCCCCGGCGGACGGCTGTACCGCACCGGCGACCTCGTGCGCCGGCTGCCCGACGGCCGGATCGAGTACCTCGGCCGCGCCGACCGGCAGGTCAAGGTCCGCGGCATGCGCATCGAGCTCGGCGAGATCGAATCCACGCTCGCCGAGCACCCCGCGGTCGGTCAGGCGGTGGTCGTGGCCCGCGACGGCAGGCCGGGCGGCGTACGCCTCGTCGCCTATGTGCTGCCGAGTCTCGCCGGCACCCCGGTGGCCGCCGACCTGCGCGGGTGGTTGTCCGCCCGGCTGCCCGGGTACATGGTCCCGGCCGCGTTCGCCGTGCTGACCGCCTTCCCGCTGCTGCCCAGCGGCAAAGTGGACCGCAGGAGCCTGCCGGACCCGCAGCCCGAGGCCGCACCCGCCGAGGTGGACCAGCCGCCGGAGGGCAACGTCGAGCGAACCGTTTCCGAGATCTGGGCCGGTACCCTCGGCACCGATCGGATCGGCAGGGACACCAGCTTCTTCGCCCGTGGCGGCCATTCACTGCTCGCCATGGAGGCGGTCCTCGCCGTGCGGGAACGGCTCGGCAAACCGGTGCCGCTGAGGCTCGTCTTCGAGGCGCCCACCCTTGCCGCCTTCGCTGCCCGCGTCGCGGCGCTGCCCGCCGCGGGGCCGGACACCGTGCCCGCCGAGCCGGTACGCCCCCGACGCCCGGGCGCTGCGGACGTCTCCGCGGCGGAGGCGCGGATCTGGTTCGCCGACCAGCTGGAACCCGGCGATCCCGCCTACAACACGCCCGTGGTCTGCCGGCTGCGCGGCGACCTCGACGTGCCCGCGCTGCGGACGGCGCTGCATGCGTTGCCGACGGCGCACGAGGCGCTGCGCACCTGGTTCCCCTCGGCCGACGGGCGGCCCGTGCGCGTGGTCGCCGACGCGGCCGAGCTACCGGTGCGCCTCGTCGACCTCGGCCACCTCGGCGAACAGGAGCGCGCCCGGGCGCTGGAGGCGGTGCTCGCGGAGGAGACCGGCGGCCGGTTCGACCTGGCCACGGGCCCGCTGGCACGCGCCGCCGTGGTCCCGCTGGGCGCGGACGAGCTGGTGCTGGCGTTCACCCTGCACCACATCGTCGCCGACGGCTGGTCGATCACACTGCTGCTCGAAGAGCTGAGCGCCGCCTATCGCGCGGCCCTCGACCGGCGGCCCGCGGCGCTGCCCGCCCGGCTCGGCGCCGGCGACTACGCGAGCTGGCGGAATCGCCGTGCCGCCGACGCCGAGGTGCGGGCGGCGGAACTGGCGCACTGGCGTGAGCGCCTGGCCGGGATATCGGGTGCCCCTGAGCTGCCCGGCGACGCCCCGCGTGACGCCCGCGACGGCTCGGCGGGAGCGGCCCTGCCGTTCGTCGTGCCGCCGGTGACCGCCGAGCGGGTGCGGGAGGTCGCGCGGGCCGGGGGATGCACGCCGTTCATGGTGATGCTCGCGGCGTACGCGGCCGTGCTCGCCCGCCATTGCGCCGCCGACGAGGTCATGCTGACGATGCCCGTCGCCGACCGCGGCCGCCCCGACCTCGACGGCATCGTCGGCCTGCTGCTGGACACCGCCGTCCTGCGGATCCCGGTCCGGGCCCGGGACGGCTTCCGGGTGCTGCTGGGCGAGGTGCGTACCGCGGTCCTGGACGCTCACGAGCACCGGGTGCTGCCGTTCGACCAGGTGGTCGACGCGCTCGGCCTCGACGGCGGCGCGCTGGCCCGGTACGCCGTGTCGATGGACCCGCTTCGAGTGGGCACCATCCCGTTCGCCGACGGGATCACCCTGGACCCGGAGCCGTTCGCCCTGCGGCACTCCAAGGCCGACCTGAACGTGCTGTTCGACGACGGTGAGCGCGGGCTGGGCGGCGGGGTCGTCCACCGTACGCCACTTTTCGGCGCCGACCGCGTCCGCCGGCTGACGGGTCACCTGCTGACGCTGCTGGACGCGGCGACGCGGGCCCCGGACACCCCGCTGGCCGAGCTCGGCATGCTGACCGCCGCCGAGCGCGCGGAGCTCGTCTCGGACGGACCGCAGGCCGGCGCCACTCTCGCCCCGGCCTGCCTGCACACCCTGGTGCTCGACCAGATCGCCCGTACCCCAGAGGCGGTGGCCCTGGTCACCGGCGAGGGGGAGTGGACCTACCGGCAGCTCGGTGAGCGGGCCGCGCGCCTCGCCCGGCACCTGCGGGCGCGCGGCGTCCGGCCCGGCACGCTGGTCGGCCTCTGCCTCGGCCGGGGGCCGTCGCAGCCGGTCGCCGTGCTGGCGGTGCTGATGGCGGGAGCCGCCTATGTGCCGCTCGCCCCCGGCCACCCGCCGGCCGTACTGCGCGGCGTCCTGACCGACAGCGGTGCGGCCTTCATCGTCACCGACCGGGCCTGGGCCGCGGCGTGCGAGGGCTCCGGCCTGCCCACCGTGGTGCTGGCCGACGAGCGGGCGGCCGTCGCCGCCCACGACTGCGGCATCCCCGGCACGGCCGCGGGGACCGACCCGGCATCCCTGGCCTACGTCGTCTACACGTCGGGCTCCACCGGCCGGCCCAAGGGGGTGCGCACGCCGCACGCAGCCGCGGCCGCCTATCTGCGCGACTACCTGGGCGGCTTCGGCCTCGGGCCGCAGGACACCGTGCTGCAGCTGGCCGGGCTGGCCTTCGACGCCTTCGTCCGTGACCTGCTCGGGCCGCTGACAGCCGGAGCCCGGGTGGTCCTGCTCGACGACGAGCGCGCCGCCGACCCGCAGGCCATTCTCACCGCTGTCGACCGTTTCGAGGTCACCTGCATGCTGAGCGTCGTGCCGACACTGCTGCGCGCGCTGCTGTGCGCCGCCCAGGAGACCCGGCCGTCGCCAGGCGGCCGGCTGCGCCTGCTGCTGACCGCGGGCGAGGCGCTGGACCTGGCCGACTGCGCCCGAGCCGGTGAGGTGTTCGCCGGGCGGCCGGTTGTGGTCAACCAGTACGGGCCCACCGAGGCAACGATGACCACCACCAGCGCCCGGGTCACCGCGGCGTCGGGTGACAGCGGCCCCGCCCCGCTCGGCGCGCCGGTCGCCGGCGCCCGGCTGTGGATCGTCGACCGGTACGGCGACCTCGCCCCGGCAGGGGTGCCCGGCGAGGTGTGGATCGGCGGTGGACGGCTCGCCGAGGGCTACCACGGCCGGCCGGCGCTCACCGCGGAACGGTTCGTGCCCGATCCCTTCTCCGGCGTCCCGGGGGCTCGGGTGTACCGTACCGGCGACCTCGCCCGCCGGGAGGTGGACGGCACGCTGACATTCCTGGGCCGCGGCGACGACCAGGTCAAGATCCGCGGCCATCGCGTGGAGCCGGCGGGGATCGAAAGCGTGCTGCGTACCCTGCCGGGCGTCGAGGAGGCCGCCGTCGTACCGGTGCGGGCCGTCAGCCCGGCCGCCCCGGTTCGGCTCGTCGGCTGTGTCGCGCCCGCCACTCTGGACGCTGAGACGGTGCGGGCGATGCTGCGCGGGCTGCTGCCCGACCACCAAGTGCCCGCCGTCATCCGGGTGCTGGCCGCGTTGCCGCGCACCCCCAGCAACAAGGTGGACCGGCAGGTGCTGGCCGCGCTCGACGAGCTGGCGGAGTGCTCGGCGCCGCCGCGTACGCCCACCGAGACCTTGGTGGCCGACGTGTTCACCGAAGTGCTCGGCGACGAGCGCGTCGACGGCCGGCCGATGGGCCGCGACGACGACTTCTTCTCCCGCGGCGGCCATTCGCTGCTCGCCGCCCGGCTGGCCGCACGGCTGCGCGTGGCCGCGGGGCGCGAGGTGCCGCTGCGGCAGGTGCTCGACCTGCGTACGGTCGCCGCGCTCGCCGCCTGGATCGACACCGCGGCACCGGTGGCGCATGGTCACTATCCGGCGGCCAACGCCGGCGACCCTGCGGTTCAGGCCGCGCCCGGCGCCGCCGCACCGGCCGGCCTCACCCCTGGCCAGGCGGCGATCTGGTGGCACTGGCGCCGGGAGCCGGCGACCGCCGCCTACAATATCGGCTTCAACGCGCGGCTCGCCGGGCACGTCGACGACGTCGCCCTCGCGCGTGCCCTGGACATGCTCGCCGACCGGCACCCGGCGTTGCGTACCCGGTTTCCGCGCATCGGGGACGGCCCGGGCGTCGTCGTGCAACTGCGGGTGTTGCTGCCGCTGGGCCGGCACGACGTCGCGGCAGCGGCCGATCCGCGGCAGGAGGCGCTCCGGCTCGCCACCGCCGCGCTGCGGGCACCCTTCGACCTGGAGCGCGGACCGCTCGCCCGCGCCGTCCTCGTCCGCTGCGGCCCGCAGGAGCACCTTCTCGGCCTGACAGTGCATCACATCGTCGCCGACGGCTGGACGCTTTCGGTGCTCCAGCGCGACCTGGCCGGGCTCTACCGGGAACTGGCCGCTGGCCGGCTGCCCGAGCTGGCGCCCGTGTCCGGCTTCGACGCTTACGCCGCGGCGCAACTGGCCCGGCTGAAGAGTCCGGAGGCCGGGGCCGACGCGGCGTTCTGGCGGGATCGGTTGGACGGCGTACCACCGCTGCTGCCGCTGCCCACCGATCGGCCGCGGCCGGAGCGCTGGTCGCTGGCTGGAGCGGTGGAGTTGTTCGACATCGATCCCGGCGTGGTCGCCGGGGTGCGCCGGCTCGCGGACGAGACAGGGGCCACCCCGTTCGTGGTGCTGCTGGCCGCGTTCGAGCGCTGGCTCCACCGGCTCTGCGGCGCGGACCGCTTCCTCGTCGCGGTCCCGGTGGCCAACCGGCCCGACACGGAGTCCGAACAGGTCGCCGGGCCGTTCGCGAACATCGTGCCGGTCCCCGCCGACCTGGCCGGGGATCCGACGTTCCGCGGACTCGTCACGCGCGTACGAGAGACGTTCCTGCAGGTGTGGGAGCACCGTGGCCTGCCGTACGAGGAGCTGGTAGCCGCGCACGCGGCGCCCGGCAGCGACCGGCCGCGGCTGTGCCAGGCGATGTTCGCCGTACAGAACCTGCCGGCGCCGGGGCACGACCTGGCGGGGTTACCCGCCACCCCGCTGATGGTCGATCGTGGTACCTGTCGATATGAGTTGCACATGCGCTGCCACGAGACCACCGACGGACTGTCCGGCTGGCTGGAATACAGCACCGCACTGTTCGAGCGGCAGCCGATGCGTGAGCGGCTGCGGTGCTTCCTGGCGCTGCTGGGTCAGGCTGTCGCCGCTCCTGACGCCCGCGGGGTCTGCTGAGTGCGCGTCTTCAACCTGATCTGGGCCGGGCAGGCCGTCTCGCTCATCGGCACGTCGATGACGACGTTCGGCATCGGCGTGTGGGTCTTCGCCACGACCGGGTCACCGACCGCGTTCACGACCCTGATCATGGCGGGTTCGCTGCCCGGCCTGCTGACGCTGCCGTTCGCCGGTGTGATCACCGACCGCTGGGACCGGCGCCGGGTGATGCTGCTCAGCGACGTGGGCACCGCCGCCGGGCCACTGGTGCTGCTCACGCTGAACAGCGCCGGCATGCTGCAGGTGTGGCACCTCTACCTGATGGTCGCCATCAGCGCGGTCTTCAAGGCGTTCCAGTGGCCCGCGTTCTCCAGTCTCGTACCGCAACTGGTTCCCAAGGACCAGCTCAGCCGGGCCAACGGCCGGGTGGGCCTGGCCGAGGCCGGTGGCATGGTCTTCGGCGACCTCCTCGGTGGCCTGCTGTACGGCCTGAACGGCCTGAACGGCCTGCTGCTTGCCGACTTGTCCACCTTCGCCGTCGCGCTCTGCACCACGCTGATGTCGTACCGGCTGCGGCCGGCCATCCCGCCGGTCCGCCCGCAGGGCGCGCAACGGCGCCCGATCCGGTCCGAGATGGCCGAGGGCTGGCGGTTCATCAGGCAGCGCCGCGGGCTGCTCGGCCTGCTTGTCTTCTTCGCCTTCTACAACTTGATGATGGAGATGGCGCTCGTCCTCGTCGCCCCGCTGGTGCTCAGTTCGCACCAGCCGTCGACGCTCGGCGTCATCAACGCCGTCGGCGCGGTCGGCATGATCGCCGCCAGTGGCGTCATGAGCGTCACCCGGCAGCCGCGGCACCTCGTCCGCGCCATCCTCGCGGTCGCCGTCCTGCACGCCTTCCTGCTGTTGGGCGCCGGCGTCACCCACGGCGCCCCGGTGTTGCTGGCTATCGTCATGTTCGGCGTCCTGGCCGGCTACGCCGTGACCAACGCCGTCACCCCGACCGTCTGGCAGCGGAAGACCCCGCCGGAGGTGCAGGGACGGGTCTTCTCGATCAGGCGCCTGCTCGCCTGGTCGGCCGACCCGATCGCCTTCGGGATCGCCGGCCCACTCACCGAGTTTGTCGGCACTCCGCTGGCCAACGGGCCCCTCGCGGACAGCGCCGGGCCGATCACCGGCTCCGGTGTCGGCGGCGGCATCGCCGTGGTGTTCCTGCTCTCCGGCGTACTGCTGCTGGTCGTGGTCGCGTGCGTACCGCGGGTGGTGCGGCGGCTGGAGCAGGAGTTGCCGGACGCCGTCGGGAAAGACGAGACGGCGTCGCCGGTCGCGGCGACGCCGTACTGAGTTCTCTGCTCTCACCCGCCGGCGTGGCCGAGGGTGTCCAACGGTGCGTCGGACCGTGCCGCGACCTGCCGCATGACGTCGAGGAAGCGGTCGTGCAGCCGCCGTACGGTGGTCTGCTCCAGCGTTCCGGAGCGGTACTTCCAGACCGCGATGTAGTCCGTACCGCGCCGCCCGAGGCTCACGGTGAGGTCCAGCGCCGACTTCTCCGCGAACAGCTGCCGATAGGAGACCTCCACGCCGTCGAACGTGGGCTCCGCGAAGCCGGTGTTGTCCAGCTGGAGGATGACCTGCACCAGCGGAAGCCGGCCGGGTACCCGGGCCGGCCGGACCGCGTCGACCAGACGCTGGAAGGGCACCTCGCCGTGCGCGAAGTCGTCCAGCGCGTTCTCCCGAACACGGCGCAGCATCTGTCGGAAGGACTCTGCGGGCCGCACCAGCACCCGCATCGGCAGGGTATTGGTAAACACGCCGATGAGCTGCTCGGTCTCGGGCGACTCGCGACCGGCCACCGGCGACCCGATGACCAGGTCCGGCCGGCCGGAGCCGCGCCACAGCGAGACCGCGAAAGCCGCGAGCAGCGCCATGTAGCCGGAGGCGCCCTCCGAGGCGCTCACCTTCTCCAGGGCGTCGACGACGGTTCCCGGGATCCTGGCGAAGGCGGTTCCCGATCTCAGCGAGCTGTCCTGCTCGGGCGGCCGGTCGAAGGGCAGCGGCACCGTCGTGGGTGCACCCGCGAGCCGGCGTTTCCAGTAGGACAGCCCCTGTTCCAGGCCGGCGCCGGACTGCCGTTCCCGCTGGCCAATCGAGAAGTCGGCGTACTGGATGGGCAGTTCGGGCAGCGCGGCGGGTTCGCCGGTCGCCCGGACCCGGTACAGCTGGGACAGATCCCGGTTGAGCACGCCCTCCGACCAGCCGTCGCAGGCGATGTGGTGCATCCGCAGCACGAGGTGGTGCTCGTCGTCGGCGTGACGCAGCAGCGACCACGACACCGGCGGCTCCTCGGCTAGGTCCAGCTTGCGTACCAGTTGCCCGCGCGCGAATGCCTCGACCGCTTCGACGCCGGCGCCCGCCGGCAGGTCCACCGAGGGCAGCGGGACGTCCGCCGCAGGCAGGATACGTTGCACGAGGCCGCCCGCTCCCGGTGCGACGACCGTGCGCAGCACCTCGTGGCGGCTGGTCAGGTCGGTGACGGCACCCCGCAGTGCCGTGACGTCGAGGGATCCCCGCAGGCCGATGACGAACACGGTGCTTTCCGTGGACGTCTCGGGATCGAGCCAGTCGGACAGCCACATGCGCTCCTGGCCGAAGCTCGCCGGGATGACGCCGGGCCGCTCCGCGACGGCCTTCCGGCTCGCCGCGGCGCGGACCAGCAGCCTGCGCTCCAGGGCGATGCGCGCTGTGGAAACCGCGGTGTCATCCACGCCCGTCACCTCCCCGTTCCTCCGGTCGTCGCGGCACGCCGCAACGTGACGACGGCCTCCTCGAACCCCGCGATGTGATTGGAGCGGACCCGGCGGACCGGCCCGGACACCTCGACCGCGGCCACGCGGCGGGTCAGCTCGCCGAACAGCACGCGCAACTCGCTGGTCGCCAACGCGCCGCCGAGGCAGTAGTGGACGCCGTGGCCGAAGGCCAGGTGGCGGTTGGGCTTGCGATCGAGCAGGAATGCGTCGGGCTCGTCGAACACCGACTCGTCCCTGTTCACCGACGCACCCCACACCACCACCGACTGCCCCGCCTCGATGGTCCGGCCCGCGAGCTCGGTGTCACGAACCGCGGTACGAAGGGTGTGCGCCCCCGGCGAGGTCCACCGCAGAATCTCGTCGACGGCGGTGGGCAGGAGCCCGGGGTCGTCGCGCAGCGGCTGCCACTGGGCGGGATGTGCGGCGAGAGCGAGCAGGCCGCCCACCGCGGCGTGGCGGGTCGTCTCGTTGCCTCCGGAGATCAGGCCGTCACAGTTGAGCAGGATCTCCTCGTCGGTGAGCGGCCGGCCGTCGACCTCGCCCCGCACCAACGCGGTGACGACGTCCTCACGCGGACTGCGCCGCCGCTGCGCGGCCATCTCCAGGTAGTACAGCAGGATGTCCGCGTGTGCCCGGACGGCGTCGTCGGTGGGGCTGCCGTGCTCGTCGACGGCGCCGAAAGCCGTGGTGGTGCGGTCCAGCATGAAGTCCCAGTCCTCGCGGGGGACCCCGAGCAGATCGCAGATGACGGAGACGGGCAGCCGGGAGGCGGTCCGCACGAAGTCGCCGGTTCCCTGCTCCAGAGCCTGGTCCAGGCAGGCGGTGACGGTCTCCCGCATGTTCTGCTCCAGGCGCTGCACGGTACGCGCGGTGAACGCGGATCCGATGATGCGCCGGATGGCACTGTGCCGGGGCGGGTCGGTGACGATCAGCATCTTGCCGGAGGCGGCGGCAGCGGCCAGCCGATCCCCGCCCAGGCGCATGCCGCGCTCCGAGGAGAACGTCCTGCTGTCGCGCAGCACGCGGACGGCCTCGGCATGGGTGGTGACCGACCAGAACGCGTCCTTGCCGGAGCGCACGGTCCACCGCACCGGATCGTTGCGGCGCATCCACCGCCACACCGGGTACAAGGCCTCGTCGCGGTGCAACCGGGGGTTTGCGACGTCCACGGCCGCGGGGTCCGCCAGGTCTGGCACTGTCATCGCACGGCCTCCCGGGGACGGTCACCGTCCTGGTGCTCCTCGGCGATGGCGAGCTTGATGATCGCCTCGGTGAGGTCGGCGAGCACCCGGTGCTCGAAGAGCAACCGCACCGACACGCCCACCCCGGTCGCCGCCCTGACGCGGGCGACGACCTGTGCCGCGAGCAGGGAATGGCCGCCCTTCTCGAAGAAGTCGTCGTGGACGCCGATCTGCGGGGCGTCCAGCACCTCCTGCCAGATGTCCACGATCATCTCCTCCAACGGGGTGCGCGGCGCCTCATAGCCGGCGCCCTCGCCGCGGACCCGTTCGCCGGCCTCGTCGATCAGCACGGCCAGCGCTGCGCGGTCGGCCTTGCCGTTGCTGGTGGTCGGCAGGCTCTCCAGAAACAGGTAGCCCGCCGGCGAGAAGTGGGCGGGAAGTCTTCCCTCCAGGTGGCCCCGCAGGTCCTCGGCCTGCACCTCCGGCTCGTCCGCCTCCCGTACGACGCAGGCCGTCAGCCCGACCACGCCCAGGGCATCGGTGCGGGCTACGACCGCGCATTCGCGTACCCCCGGGTGCGCGGTGAGCGCGGACTCGATCTCGCCCGGCTCCACACGAAAGCCGCGGATCTTGATCTGGTCGTCGACCCGGCCGGCGTACACCAGTTCCCCGTCCGAGCGGCGCCGCACCAGGTCACCGGTCCGGTAGAGGCGGCCGCCCGGGTCCCGGGAGTAGGGGTCGGGCACGAAACGCTCGGCCGTCAGCCCGGGCCGGGCGAGATAGCAGCGGGCCGTTCCGACCCCTCCCACGTACAGCTCGCCCACCACGTTGGCCGGGACCGGGCGCATGTGCTCGTCGAGCACCAGCGCGCTGTACCCGGGGATGGCGGTGCCGATGGGCAGGGCACCGTCCCCGTCGGACTGTCGGACCTCGTGGCCGGTGGCCCAGATCGTCGCCTCGGTGGGCCCGTAGAGGTTGAAGCACCGCGCCTGGCCCATCCAGTGCCGGACGGTCCCGGCCGTGAGCACCTCGCCGGCGCCGATCACGACCCGCAGGCTCGGGACGTCCGCGGCGCCCGTCGCGGCGATCGCGGACGGCGGTGCCGTCCAGGAGGTGACCCCGTGCCGGCGCATCAGTGCCGCCAGCGGCTCCCCGGGCACCAGCTCGTCGCGGGAGCCCAACGCGAGAGCGGCGCCGACGCCGGCCGCGAGCCCGATCTCGAACATCGAGGCGTCGAAGCTGGGGGAGCAGAACTGCAGCACGGTGTCGGCGGCGCTGTGCGGCAGCAGGGCCCGCTGCGCGGCCATGAGCGCGGCGAGCGAGGCGTGGGTGATCTGTACGCCCTTGGGGCGGCCGGTGGAGCCGGAGGTGTAGATGACGTACGCGAGGTTCTCCGGTGCCGGGCCGGGGCCGGGGCCGTGGGTGGGGGTGGTGTCGTGGGTGTCGGGGGAGATGCGTGGTATGCCGGTGGTCTGTGCGAGGTGTTCGCCGGTGGTGCCGGTGGTGACCAGGACGGTGGCGGCCGAGTCGGTGAGCATG
>JBBWZQ010000067.1:0-27163 GCA_039649115.1 Micromonosporaceae bacterium
CGCGGCTACTCTGGGGCGGATCCGCACGACGAAAGGACCTGACGTACATGGGCCGCATCCTCATCACCGGCGCCGCGGGCGGCGTCGGCTCGTTCCTGGTCGCCGGACTGCCCGCCCTGGGCTGGCAGATCCGGGGATTCGACCTGCGGCCCGGTACCGACGCCGAGGTGGAGTGGGTGACCGGTGACGTGCGCGACCCGGACGCGCTGGACGCCGCGCTGGCCGACGTGGCGGCGGTCGTACATCTCGCCGGCATCCCCAACGAGGTCGCCTTCCCGGACCTGCTGTCGGCCAACATCGAGGGCTCGTACCGGCTGTTCGAGGCCACCCGCCGGGCCGGCGTCGAGCGCATCGTGTACGCGAGCAGCAACCACGCGGTGGGCTTCACCCCGCGCGCCGAACTCGTCGGTGCCGACGTCCGCCCCCGGCCCGACACGTTCTACGGCCTCACCAAGGTGTTCGGCGAGGGCCTGGCCAGCCTGTACGTGGACCGGCACGGCATGCGGGTGGCCTGCGTGCGGATCGGCTCCTGCTTCGCCCGGCCGAGCACCGTGCGGCAACTGTCGACCTGGCTCAGTCCCGGCGACGCGGCGCGGCTGGTGCACGCCTGCCTCACGGCTCCCGACCTGACCTACGCGGTGCTGTACGGCATCTCCGCGAACACCCGGGGCTGGTGGGACCTGGCGCCGGCGCGCGCACTCGGGTACCAGCCGCAGGACGACGCCGAGCGGTACGCGGCGGAGATCCTCGCCGAGCACGGCCCGCTGGA
The DNA here is from genome assembly GCA_039649115.1 of Micromonosporaceae bacterium. Classification (GTDB taxonomy): domain Bacteria; phylum Actinomycetota; class Actinomycetes; order Mycobacteriales; family Micromonosporaceae; genus DATEJJ01. The sequence continues at coordinate 770 of JBBWZQ010000067.1, forward strand.
CGACGACGACCCGGACGCGAAATACCTGGGCGGCCGCTTCGTCAACCACGAGCCCTCCCGCTCGCGCTAGCTTCCTTCCGCACGGTTCCCTGCGGCGATCCCGCCGCAGGGAGATCGGAGTCTGGCGGAGGTTCACGCAGCGGAATGCGCGAACCTCCACCGAATCGCGATCGAGGCCCCGCTCGGCGTGATCAGGGCGGCTGCCACCGCGAGGAGCTAGCTCGTGCTGAGCTCGCTCACGATCTTGGCCACCTGGTCCCGGTCCTCGGGGGCCAGGCGGCTGATCGGCGGGCGCACCTCCGGCCGGCACAGGCCCAGGTGGTGCAGCGCCTCCTTGACGACCGAGACGTTGGCCGCGCTCGCCGCCCGGGCGCGCATGTCCTCGAACGGGCGCAGCCGCTCCCAGATCGTCATCGCGGCGCGGTAGTCGGAGCGGCGCAGCGCGGCCAGCAGCGCGAGCGACTCGGCCGGCGCGACGTTGGCGAGACCCGAGGTGAAACCCCGGGCGCCCGCCACCCAGAAGTACGGCGCCCAGGTCTCGGCCAGCCCGCACACCCAGACCCAGCGCTCGGCACCCACCGCGCGTACCAGGTCGGGCAGGGTGATCACGTCGGGCACCGCGTACTTCACGCCGACCACGTTGGGGCAGCTGTCGGCGAGCGCCACGAACGCGTCCGCGGTCACGTGCGGGCTGCGCACATAACAGACCACGCCGAGGTCGGGCACGGCCTGCGCGACCGCGCGGTGATAGTCGACCCAGCCCTCCAGCGACTGGTACGGGTGCACCGGCTGGTGCACCATCACCGCCTGCGCACCCGCGACCTCGGCGAGCCGGGCGGACCGCGCGGCGCGCACCGCGTCGTGCCCGACTCCCGCGATCACCGTGGCCCGGCCCGCGACGGCGGCCACCGTGGCGTCGACGGCGGTGGCCAGCTCCTCCGGATCCAGCGAGTAGAACTCGCTGGTGTTGCCGTTGGGCGTGACCGCACGGACCCCGGCACGCACGCAGCGGTCCACGATCGTCGCGTACGCACGGGTGTCCACGCCGCCGCCGGCATCGAACGGCGTCACCGTGATGGCGACCACGGACTCCAGTGCGGACCGGACCTCTTCCAGGGACACCATGCCTCCCGAGGGCTCGTTGACATCTCGGTGTACCAGAGTACGGCCGGGTCGGGTCAGCCGGCGCGGGCGCCGAGAGCCGCGGAGACCTCCCTGGCCGTCTTGACGACCATCGGCGCGAGCCGGGCGACCTGCGCGCGCGCCATGTCGAAGCCTCAAGGGGTGATGTCCTTGGCCATCTGGCGTACTGGTATACCAAAGCACGTGTCGGATGTTTCCGCGTCACGGAACGGGCCGCTCCCGCCGCTGGCCCACTCCACGACAACCTCCGACCAGGTCGTGGCGTCCATCCGCTCAGCGATCCTGGCCGGGCACCTCGCGCCGGGTGACCCGCTCGTGGAGCGGCGCCTGGCCGAGCAGCTCGGCGTGTCCAAGACGCCGGTCCGGGAGGCGCTGATCGCGCTCGCCGGGGCCGGCCTGGTGACGGTGAGCCCCAACCGCGGCGCCGCGGTCCGCGAAGTGTCCACTCAGGACATCCGGGACGCGTACGAGGTGCGGCTGCTGCTGGAGCCCTGGGCGGTCGGGCGCACCGCCCGGCTCGCCCACGCGGCGGCCACCGGGGCGGCACACACCGCACTGGGCAAGGCAAAGCGTCACCTGCACGCGCGCGACCACGTGCCGCTGAGCCTGGCCAACCGCGCGTTCCACCGCGCGATGTACGCCGGCTGCGGCAACCCGCTCGTCGTCGACGAGCTCGACGCGGTGGCCGACCTGGCCACGCTGGGCGCGGTCACCCTGATCTGGGAGCAGTCCCCGTCCTGGGAGGCGGAGTACGCGCAGCACGCCGAGATCCTGGCCGCCTTCGACGCCGGGGAAGCGGAACTGGCCAGCCGCGCCATGCGCGCCCACATCCGCGCCTCCCTCCGCCGCCTCGGCGCCTGACCCGCCCCCACCCGCCCCCCAACCCCGGCGCCCCCAACCCGGCATCGCCCACCCGGCGCCCCAACGCCGGCGCCCCCACCCGGCTTCCCCACCCGGCGCCCCAACCCCGGCGCCCCAACCCCGGTGACAGCGGACACGGCAGGTTCCGGAGCGGTGGACAGACGCCCCCCGGATGGGCGGCCATCTCCCGTCCGGCTCGGCGGCCGCGGCAACCACCGACGGTGGTCTACCCGGACGCTCCCGCATCCGATGCGGTGAGCGTCTCAGATGAGTCGCGCGATTCCCGTGGGCATGTTGCCGGGCCGTACGCGGCGAGGAAGACCCGCACCGCGCCCTCGACGTGGTGGTCCAGCTCCGCGGCGGTGGGGGTGCGGTCATCGCCGAGCAGCATCGCCTGGTTGACCGGTGCAGACATGACGAGCCAGTTGAACTGGGTCGCGGCGGTGACCGGGTCGGCGGCCAGCAGCATGCCCCGGGCGTCGAGGTCCGCGAATGCCTCGGACAGCGCTGCGATCGTCCGTCCGGGACCGCGTTCGTAGAAGGTGCGGCCGAGCTCGGGGAAGCGGGACGTTTCGCCGATCACCAGCCGGCGGAGCTGGACGACGCGCGGGCGCAGCACGAGCGCCAGCTGCCGCCGGGCCAGCTCGCGCAGGTCCGCCTCGACATCCCGCGTGTTGGCCAGGCCGGACACCGCATCCTGGACGGCCTCGCCGGCCTCGTCGACGGTGGCGGCGACGATCTCGAGGAACAGTCCCCGCTTGTCGGTGAAGTGCTTGTAGATGGTCGGCTTCGACACCCCAGCGGCTGCGGCCACCTCCTCCACGGTGGTGCCCAGGTAGCCGTTGCGCAGAAACACCACCGTCGCGGCGTCGAGGATGGCGCGGTGCTTGCGGTTGGAGCGGTTCTCACCCACCGCGCCAGACTAAACTGAACGGTGTAGTTTGGCACGATGGCCTTCACCGATGAAGAGATCGCGTACCTGCGGTCGCAGCCGCTCGGACGGCTGGCGACCCTCGGCGCGGGCGGGCAGCCCGACGTCGTACCCGTGGCCGTCGAGCTCGACGGGGCCTTCCTATGGGTCGGCGGTGCCGGCACCGTGCGCGGCACCCGGAAGTTCCGCAACGTCGCCTCCGGAAACCACAAGGTGGCGCTGGTGGTTGACGACCTCGTGTCGCTCGAACCGTTCATCGCCCGGGGCATCCGCGTGTACGGCAGCGCCGAGCAGCCCTTCGAGCGGGTCGGCCTGGTCGGCCCTGGCACCTACCTGCGCATCACGCCGACCGTGTCCTGGACCTGGAACCTCGCGGGCGAGCCCGCTGGCGACGAGTGGTACCCATCGAACAAGACAGTGCACTAACCGCGCCTGTGGTGCGGCTCGACGTGCCGTCCAGCCCTATGGTTGCTCGGCGGCGGGTGGGGAGGGCAGGTTGGTGATCGGAGGTTGCCGGAGGATAGGGCAGCCCTACTTCACGTTCCTCCGGCAACCTCAGATCTCGGCGTCGGGGTTCTGTGGGCTGTCGAGGGTGACCGGCACGAACCCCCGGCGGCGACACCGAGGTCCACGTTGATCCCCGTGATCATGGAGGTATCGATCCACAGTGGACTCTCGGCCATGGGGCCGCCGTGATCATGCGGGGGACGGGATCTTGGCGGGAACGGCACCGGATCCGGTGCCGTTCCCGCCAAGATTGCCCATCGGGCCTCGGGGACCGGACCGGCACCGGGTGGATTGCCCGGTTCCGTGGTGGTTCGGGGTCGAGCGCGACGCCGGGCCAACATGATCAGGGCGACGATCAGCGCGCCGCGAACGCGATGACGATGGCCTGGATCCGCTGGTCGTCGCCGACCCGGCTGGACGCGTGCCGGAGCACCGCGAAGTGCCCGGTCTCCACGGTCATGGTGTAGATCCAGATGGCATTGAACGTGATCCATAGGATCAGTAGCGCGCTGATGCGGCACCCTCCACGCCGGCGTCCAGTGCCTGCCCGGCCGGCATCGAGTAGCCGAACACGGCCACGGCCAGCGCCACGACGAGCGCGGCCTGCCCGGCCCGGTGCGCCTCCCACGTCAGGCCGCCCAGCAGGACCAGCAACGTGAACAGGGGTAACGCGGCAAGCAGCGCGGACAGCGCCAGGTGGTTGGTGGGGTTGAGGTTCTGGTGGTACACGGGTACCTCCGGGGAACGGGGGAGCGCAAACCTTTCCGGCGGGTACCGCCGGGACACCACGTGGTCGAGGCATTGATCCGATGTATGGAAGCGGGTTGAGCCCGGGCCCGGGAGCCGGATCGTCACCACTCCGGCTCTGGGCAGGCGATGGGCAGATCGCGAAGTATGTAACTTCTTCTCTAAGATGCACACGGACGGGCAACATTGCTCGGATGAAAGCCTTGACCGGATCGGCGCCGGCCTATTGACTCCCACTACAAACGGTTGCACGGGTTCATCAATGCGGGAGCGGTAGTGCCGGTAACCATCCACGACGTGGCTCGTCGGGCCCAGGTGTCGCCCTCGACGGTGTCCCGGGCACTCAGCGCGTCGCACCTGGTGCGGGTCACCACCCGCGAACGCGTCCTGGCCGCCGCGCAGGAGCTCGGCTACCAGCCGAACCCGGCCGCGCAGAGCCTGATCACCGGGCGTACCGGCAACATCGGCATCATCGTTCCGGATCTGTCCAACCCGTTCTACACCGGCGTCCTGCGCGGGGTACAGGCCCGCGCGCGCTCGGCGGGGTACGCGGTCTTCTTCGCCGACAGCGAGGAGGACCCGGCCGCCGAGGCGGCGCTGGTGCGCACCATGGCACGGCAGGTCGACGGCGTGGTCATCTGCGCGCCGTTCTCCACCGACGCGCAACTGCGCACGCTGGCCGAACTGACCACCCTGACGCTGCTCAACCGGCGGCTGCGGGGCATCCCGGCCGCGCTGATGGACAGCGCCGGCGCCATCCGCCAGGTGCTCGAACACCTGGCCGCGCTCGGGCACCGCAGGTGCGCGTACCTCAACGGCCCGCAGGCCTCCTGGTCCAACCGGGAACGCCGGCGGGGCATGCGCGCGAGCGCCGCCGCCCGGGATCTGTCCATCGTGGAGTTCGGCCCGTTCGAGCCGAACTTCGACGGTGGCGTCGCGGGTGCCGACCTCGCCGTGGCGAGCGATGTCACGGCGATCATCGCGTACAACGACCTCATGGCGCTCGGCGCGCTGTCCCGGCTGGCAGATCGGGGCATCGCGGTACCCGGGCGGATGAGCGTCGCCGGATTCGACAACCTGCTCTACGCGGCGATGTGCGCACCGCCGCTGACCACCGTCGCGATGCCCATGGAGGCGGGCGGCCGGGCCGCGGTCGACCTGCTGCTCGCCGGCGTCGCGCACCGGCACCTGGGCCGGAGCGGTCCGGTGACGCTCAAGAGCGTGTCATCGGGACACGACGGCGGCACGTACCGGGAACTCTCCACGCACCTGATCGTGCGGGCCACCACGGGCACCCCCAGCATTGTCACCTCCATCCCCGCCGGCGGCGCGGACCCCCGTGCCGCCGAACGTCCCCGGAAAAGGGAGACAGCCTGATGCGTCACCTCCCCGCCGGCGCGCGGCGCGCCGGTACCCGATTGGCCATCGTGCTCGCGGCGGCGTCCCTCGCCGCGGCCGCCTGCGGCTCGCCGTCCACCGGCACCAGCGACTCCGGCCCGCTCACCCCGGACAAGGTGCCGGCCAAGCCGTCGAAGGCCGTGTCCTTGAACATCCTCGACGTCGCCGGGAACCTGCAGCTGACCAAGGGCATGCTCGACGACTTCAAGAAGGAACACCCGGACATCGTCGCCACCATCGTCACCAGCACCGGCAAGGCGCCCGACCTGGCCGGCAAGGTCAAGGCGCAGGAGGACGCGAACCACGTCGACATCTCGCTGGTGCTCACCGGCACCGACGGCCTGTCCGCGGGCATCGCGCAGAACCTCTGGACGAAGATCACCCCGGACTACGCCAGCAAACTGTCCAACATGGACAACTACACCGACCCGGCCAAGGCCATGCAGGAACTGGCCCAGGGGTACGGCGTGGAGCTGGTGCAGTACCCGTCCGGCCCGCTGATCGAGTACAACCCGGCCAAGGTGACCAGCCCGCCGACCAGCGCGCAGGAGCTGCTCGCCTGGGCAAAGGCGCACCCCGGCAAATTCGAGTACGCGGTGCCGAAGAACTCCGGCCCGGGGCGGACGCTGCTCATGGGCCTGCCGTACATCCTCGGGGACAGCAACCCCAAGGACCCGGACAAGGGCTGGGACAAGACCTGGACCTACCTGGCGGAGCTGGGCAAGTACGTCAAGACCTACCAGGCGGGTACCAGCAACACGATGAAGGACCTGGCCAGCGGCGCGGTTGACATGATCGCCAGTACCACCGGGTGGGACATCAACCCGCGCGCGCTGGGTACCGTGCCGAACACCATGAAGATCACCACGCTCAAGGGCTTCCACTGGGTCAACGACGCGCAGTACGCGGTGGTGCCGAAGGGTGTCTCGGCGGACACCATGTCGGCGATCGTGAACCTGCTGCAGTTCATGCTCACGCCCAAGGAGCAGGCGATCGCGTTCGACCAGGGGTACTTCTACCCCGGACCGGCCATCAAGGGGGTCACCCTCGACATGGCGCCGGCGGCCAGCCGGACGGCGATCCAGAAGTACGGCCGCCCGGAGTACGAGCAGCTGATCACGAGCGTGCCGAACGAGACCTCGCTGCCGGCCGACCAGCAGGTGGCCGCGTTCGCCAAGTGGGACCAGCTCATCGGCGCAAAGGCGAAGTAAACCGTGAAAGGCAAGCACTTCGAGCGGCTCCGCGCGGCGGGGGTCAGCCGGCGCTTCGGCGACCGGCTGGTCCTCGACGGGCTGGACCTGACGATCACCGGCGGCGAGTTCGTCGCGCTGCTGGGGCACTCCGGCTGCGGCAAGTCGACCGCGCTCAACTGCATCGCCGGGCTGCTGCCGCTGACCGACGGAGCCATCTGGATCGACGAGCGCCGGATCGACACGCTGCCGCCGGAGCGGCGCGGGTTCGGCATGGTCTTCCAGAACTACGCGCTCTTCCCGCACATGTCCGTACGCCGCAACGTCGGCTTCGGGCTGCGCATGCGCGGGGTGGGCCGGGAGGAGACCCGGCGCCGGGTGGACGAGGCGCTGCGCCTGGTGCAGCTGTCCGGGTACGCCGACCGGCTGCCCGGCCAGCTCTCCGGCGGCCAGCAGCAGCGGGTCGCCATCGCCCGCGCCGTCGTCGTCGAACCGCCGCTGGTGCTGATGGACGAGCCACTGTCCAATCTGGACGCCGCGCTGCGGCTGGAGATGCGCACCGAGATCCGCCGGCTGCACCAGGAGCTGGGCCTCACCACGATCTACGTGACGCACGACCAGGAGGAGGCGTTGTCCCTGGCCGACCGGCTGGTGGTCCTGCGCGACGGCGTGGTGCAGCAGATCGGCACCCCCGAGGAGCTGTACCGGGCACCGGCCAACGCGCACGTGGCCGCGTTCATGGGGTACCGCAACCTGCTGCCGGTGCGGGTGACCAGCGGGCAGGGCGGGACCGTGCGGGTGGCCGGGCAGGGCTTCGAGCTGACCGGTACCAACCGGGACGCCGTCGCGACCAGCGGGTCGATCGCGGCGATCCGGCCGGAGGACATCACCGTGTCCGACAGCGGGGAGAACCGGCTGGAGCTCACGGTCGAGGTCGTCGAGTACCACGGCCGGGAGGAGGCGGTGCAGGGCCGGCTGTCCGGCGGAGCGCTGCTCCGGCTGCGTACCACCGTCCGGCTGGCACCCGGTGACACCGTCACGGTGTCCGTACCCCCGGATCGTGTTCTCGTCTTCGCCGCCGATCACGGTGACGGCCCCGCGGCCACAGCGGCGGCGGACCTTCCGGCCGGGGTGGCGACCCCCACCCCTGAGGAGGTCGCGACATGACGACGGTGCGCGCGCCGGCCCGGCCGGCGCTGCGCCACCGGCTGGCCGAGCGCGGCATCGACCGCACCCTGTTGCTGCTCGTGCCCGGCCTGATCTTCGTGGGGGTGCTGTTCTTCTACCCCTTGATGTACGGGCTGACGCTGTCCTTCCAGCCCCGGCACGGCGGCGGGCCGTTCGCCAACTACCGCGACTTCTTCCGCACCCCGTTCGACCGCAACACCATCCTGACCACCTTCAAGATCGCCCTGCCGGCCGCGCTGCTCAACGTGCTGGCCTCGATCCCGCTGGCGTTCCGGCTGCGCGGCCGGGTGCGCGGCAAGCGGCTGATCACCACGCTGCTGGTCCTGCCGATCACGCTGGGCACGGTGCTCACCGCCGACGGCATGCTCAACTTCTTCGGGCTCAACGGCTGGTTCAACCGGGTGCTGCGGTCGCTGCGCCTGGTGGACCAGTCGGTGACGCTGACCGGCAACTACTGGGGCGTGCTGATCTCGCTGATCGTCAGCGGGTTCCCGTTCGCGTTCCTGCTGACGCTGTCCTACCTCAGCGGCATCGACCCGAGCCTGGAGTCGGCCGCCGCCACGCTGGGCGCCGGCTCGTTGCGGCGGTTCCGGTTCATCACCCTGCCGCTGCTCGCGCCGGGCCTCGCGATGACGTTCTGCCTGACGTTCGTGCTGGCGTTCTCGGTGTTCCCGTCGGCCATCATGGTCGGCGACGGCGAGGGCCGCACCCGGGTGATCTCGATCGCCGCCTACGACGCGGCGTTCGACGCGTACGACTACTCGAAGGCGTCGGCGATCGCCATGATCATGGCGACCATCATGCTGATCGTGGTGTCGCTGGTGCTCTTCGGCCGCGGCCGCCTCTACCGCGGCGCGACGGGAGGCAAGGGATGAGTGCCGGTGTGTTGGAGCGGGCGCCGGTTGACCGGCAGCCGGGAGCGACGCGGCGGCGGCTGGTCGCCCGGCCCGGTGTGTGGCTCACCTGGGGGCTGGTGATCTTCTTCTTCGTCAACCTGGTCGGCGTGGTCGGCTCCGTGGTGGTCAGTTCGTTCGGCGACCACTGGTTCGACACCTGGTGGCCGGGCGGCTTCACCACCCGGCACTACGCCAAGGCCTGGGGCGACTTCGGGCTGTTCCACGTGCTTATCGTGACGCTGGAGGTGTCGCTGATCGTGGTGGGCGTGGCGGTGCTCATCGGGGTGCCCGCCGCGTACGTGCTGGCCCGGCGCAGCTTTCCCGGCAAGCGGCTGGCGATGCTGGCGTTCGTGCTGCCCGTGCTGCTGCCGCCGATCGCCTACGGCATCCCGCTGGCCACCGCGCTGTACCGGGTGCAGCTCGCGAACACGCTGGTCGGCGTGATCCTGGCGAACCTGGTGCCGTCGGTGCCGTTCGTCGTGCTCACGATGACGCCGTTCATCGAGCAGATCGACCAGAAGATCGAGTCGGCGGCGCGCATGTGCGGGGCGAACACGCTGCGGATGTTCACCCGCGTGCTGATGCCGCTGCTGCTGCCGGGCATCCTCGCGGCGGCGGTACTGGTGCTCGTGCGCACCGTCGGCATGTTCGAGCTGACCTTCCTGACCGCGGGAGCGGACAGCCAGACGCTGGTGGTCGCGCTGTTCAACTCGGTCAGCGGCGCCGGCATCCGGGCGCCGCAGGAGAGCGACGCCATGGCGGTGCTGTACATGCTGACCATGCTGGTGCTGGTCGTGCTGGCGCTGCGCTTCGTCAACCCGACCCAGCTGGTGACCCGAGTGGCGGAGGAACGCGACAGGTAATGCTACGCAGCGAGCGGTGGTACGGCGGGGAGGGCGTGCGGGGGTTCAGCCACCGGGCCCGTACCCGGCAGATGGGCATCGGCGCGGCCGAGCACGCGGGCAAGCCGGTGATCGGCATCGTCAACACGTGGAGCGAGATCAACCCGTGCCACCTGCACCTGCGCGAGCGCGCGGAGGCGGTCAAGCGGGGCGTGTGGCAGGCCGGCGGGTACCCGGTCGAGCTGCCGGCCGGTGCGATCGCCGGGGAGACGTTCACCAAGCCGACCGCGATGCTGTACCGCAACCTGCTGTCGATGGAGACCGAGGAGCTGATCCGCTCGTACCCCCTCGACGGTGTGGTGCTCATGGGCGGCTGCGACAAGACCACCCCCGCGCTGCTGATGGGCGCGGTCAGCGCCGACCTGCCGGCGATCTTCGTGCCGGCCGGGCCGATGCTGCGCGGCAACTGGCGGGGCGAGGTGCTGGCCAGCGGCAGCGACATGTGGCGCTACTGGGACGACCGGCGGGCCGGGCTGGTCAGCGACGAGCAGTGGGCCGAACTGGAGGAGGGCATCGCGCGGTCGCCGGGCCACTGCATGACGATGGGTACCGCGTCGACCATGACCTCGGCGGCCGAGGTGCTGGGCATGTCGCTGCCCGGCGCGGCCTCCATCCCGGCCGCGGACTCGGCACATCCCCGGATGGCGGCGGCCAGCGGTCGGCGCATCGTAGCGCTGGTCGGCGAGGACCTGCGCCCGTCGCACATCCTCACCGCCGCGGCCTACCAGGACGCGGTCACCACCGTGATCGCGCTGGGCGGCTCCACCAACGCGGTCATCCACCTCATCGCGATGGCGAGGCGCGGCGGCATCCCGCTCACGCTGGACGACTTCGACCACGCGGCGCGCCGGGTGCCGGTGCTGGCGAACATCAAGCCGGGCGGCGCGTACCTGATGGAGGACTTCTACTACGCCGGTGGCCTGCCGGGGATGCTGGCCCGGCTGGCCGACCTGCTGCACCTGGACCGGCCGGCGGTCGGCGGGACGCTGCGCGACGCGGTCGCGGGCCGCGAGGTGTTCCACGACGACGTGATCCGGCCGCGGGACAAGCCGGTGGCCGCCGAGGGCGGGCTGGCCATGCTGCGCGGCAACCTGGCGCCGGACGGCGCGGTCATCAAGCACATCGCCGCCGATCCCGCACTGCTGCGCCACACCGGGCCGGCGGTGGTCTTCGACGGGTACGCGGACCTGCTGGCCCGCATCGACGACGAGAGCCTGCCGGTCGACGAGGACTCGGTGCTGGTGCTGCGCGACAGCGGTCCGCAGGGCGGACCCGGCATGCCCGAGCACGGCATGCTGCCGATACCGGCCCGGCTGCTGCGCCGGGGGGTACGGGACATGGTGCGGGTCTCGGACGCGCGGATGAGCGGCACGAGCTACGGCGCGTGCGTGCTGCACGTGGCTCCCGAGTCCTATGTGGGCGGTCCGCTGGCGCTGGTCCGCGACGGGGACATGATCCGCCTCGACGTGCCGGCGCGGGTGCTGTCGCTGGAGGTGCCGGGCGGCGAGCTGTCCCGGCGCCGCTCGGCGTGGACCCCACCGCCCCCGGTGTACGCGCGCGGGTACGGCAGCCTGCACGCGGCGCACGTGCTGCAGGCCAACGACGGCTGCGACTTCGACTTCCTGGTGCGCCCGGGCCGGGTCGCCGAGCCCGATGCGCGGTAACCGCCACGACTCGTAAGACTCCCGCACTGGAAATGACCTCCGGCCACTCCTACTCTCTGCTGAAAGGGATGCGCGGAAGCGGCATATGTACGATGGGTGGTGAATGGTCAGTTAATACCCTCGACAATCGCAGGCTCGGTGTGACGTTGACCTATGAGTGCTACCTTCGACCAGTTCGGTGACACGATGGCGAGTGCGGCGGTGATACGGATGGCGACTGCATGAGTCCCTCCCGCCGCGACTCCTACGGCCCCCCGGGGCCGCCCCGGCCGGGGGCGACGGGACGCGCCGGCGTGCCGCGCCCGGGCGGCCCGCGGCCCCCGAGACCCGCCCGCACGGCCCCGCTGGACCCGCCGCCGCACCGCGAGCGGATGCCCCGGCCCGACGCGTTCCCCGAGATCGAGCCGCTGCCCCCGGCCCGGCCGCGCGGCCACTACCGGGGCAAGCGGCGCCAGGAGAACCCGTGGGCGAGCTACGGCCTGATCGTCGCGGTACCGCTGGTCCTCGTCCTGCTCATCGTCGGCTTCTCCGCGCTGCCCCCCTACACGCCCAACAGCCGGGCGCAGTCCCAGCCCAACGGGGCCGGGACCACCGCCGCCGGCACCGGACCGGCCAGCCCGGCGCAGGCCGACCCGCCGGCCGCGGCGACACCGGTGAGCGTCTACGAGGCCGAGAGCGCCGGGCAGAACACGCTCGGTCCCACCACCAAGAAGCGCGCCGTCACGGCCGCCTCCGGCGGCGAGGTGATCAGCAGCATCGGCCACGGCACGCCGGCCGGTGACGTGAAGTTCAACGCGGTCACCGCGACCACCGCCGGCAAGTACACGCTGACGATCTACTACCTGCTCGGCGACACCGTGGCGCACCGGCTGGCACTGTGGGTCAACGGTCGCGGCCCGACGGTCCTCAGCTTCCCGCCCTCCGGCGGCGTGGACCGGATCAAGACGTTCCGCGCCACGGTGACGCTCACCGCCGGTACCAACAACATCCGGTTCAGCAACGCCACCCAGGCGTTCGGGCCGGACCTGGACCGGATCACGGTACAGCCGCAGTAGGAGCGGTCAGGACCGGCGCAGGTACCGCCGGACCACCTCCTGCGCCTCGCGCGCCTCCCGCTCCGCCTCGGCCGCCTCGGTCGCCAGCGCGTCCGCCGCCACCTCGGCGACCCTCGCCTGCTCCAGCGCCAACTGGGCGGCCGTCGCGGCCCGGTGGTACGCGCGCCGGGCGTCGCGCTCGCGGGCCGCCCGCTCCGCCACCACCCGCCGCCGCTCCTCCTCCTGGGGATCGGCCTGCGCCGGGCGGCTCCACACCCGCTGCAACTCGCGCACGCTGATCGCGCCGCGCCGGAAGGCCACGAACGCGGCATGCGCGAGGCCCTCCTCGGCGGGGGTCCCGTCGGCGCCGGGCGCGGGGGGTGGCGCGGGGTGGGGCACGGCCAGCACGGGCGACTCGGCCGTCTCGTACTCGTACCAGGCGACGTCCCGCAGCTCCTCGGCCGCCACGCTGCGCTCCCGTGCGGCGCCGGCTTCGGCCCGCGCCCGCGCCGCCCGGTCGGCCGCGGCCGAGGCGTGCGCGGTCAACCGCTGCCACTCCTGGCGCAGCGTGGCCGAGGGCCTGGCCGGCCGGCCCGCCCGCGCGGCGGTGGCCGGTGGCCGTGCGGGCCCGGGGTCGGCGCCCCGCCCCCAGACCCAGCTCATCACCGCGAGCGCGGCCACCAGCGCGAGCGCGCCGCCGAGCACCAGCACGCCCGCGACCAGCAGCGGATCGTTGGACAGATCGCCGAGGTGCACGCCGCCCGCTCCCCAGGTCCAATTGGCCGGCCGCGCCCGCCCAGGCAGTCACGGGCGCGAATATGAGCCTATTGCCCCGGACCGATCGGGTGAAGCCCGGACACGGTCAGAGCACGGCAGCTCCACGGCTGGGACGGCACCTGCCGCCGGCAATGTCCGAACCCGGGTGGACGGCAACCCTCAGGTGAGCGGCACCCGGGCCACGCCGGATCCGCTGAGACTGCCCAGCCACAAGGTGGTGCCGTGCTGGCGCACGCCGGTCAGCATCGGGTACCGCCCCGCCGGGCCGTGCAGGGTGCGCAGCACCGTGCCGTCGCCGTCGACGAGGGCCACCAGCGAGTAGGCCATCGGTCCGGGCTGCATCCACTCGGGCAGCAGCACGGCCAGCCGGCGCATGCCGGGATGCGGCAGCAGCCGCTCGGCGCTGGCCACCCGGGGGCTGGGCAGCGCGATCCAGTAGGTGCCGTCGCCGACCGACGACATGTTGTCGGGGTACGCGGGCAGGTCGGCGAGCAGCGTCGGACCACCACCCGACAGGGGTACCCGCAGCAGCCGGTGGGCGCTGGTCTCCACCACCAGCACGGCCGACTCGTCCGGGGTCAGCGCCACCCCGTTGGGGAAGTACAGGCCGGTCGCGACCACGTCGACGGTGCCGGCGGGGCGGTAGGCGAGCAGCCGCCCGTTGGGCCGGTACTCCAGCAGGTCGCGCCGCCACGCCCAGAGCGGGTAGCGGGACGAACTGTCGGTGAAGAACACGGTGCCGTCGCGCGCCACGGCCGCGTTGTTGCACACCCCGATGGGGGTACCGGCGGCCTCGGTGGCGAGCTGTGTGACGGTGCCGTCGCCGGTCACCCGCAGCAGGCCCCGGTACGCGTCGCAGACGATCAGGCTGCCGTCGCGCGGGTCCACCTCGATGCCCAGCGGGCGGCCACCGGTCTCCACCAACTCCTCCGGTACGGTGTCCGGCCCCGCGTCCGCCGGCCACCGCCAGAGCCGGCCGTCGTCTCCCCCGCTCACCAGGCGGCCGGCCGGGTCGACCACCACGTCCTCGGGTCCCGCGCCGGCCGGCAGCGGCCACAGCTGCGCGTCGTCCAGCCGGGTGTCCCGGGCCGCCCACTGTCCCGCCAGCGGCGGCGGCACCGTCGCCGGCGCCCTGGCCGGGGAGATCAGCCGGCGGGCCGGCGGGCGGCGCACGGCCTCACTGCGCCGAGAGGACGTCGACGACGAAACGCAGCGGGCCGGCGACGTCGGCGGACGGCGGGTTGCTGGCGTAGGCGAGGGCGGTGGGGATGTCGAGTTGCACCCGGCTGCCCACCTTGACGCCGAGCAGGCCCTGGTTCCAGCCCTGGATGACACTGCCGGGGATCTGGAAGCTGAACGGCTGGTTGCGCGACCAGGACGAGTCGAACTCCTTGCCCGTGGTCATCGATACGCCGACGTAGTTGACGTTGATGGTCTGGCCCGACTTGACGGCCGGCCCCTTGCCCTCGACGAGGGTCTTGACCACCAGCTTCGTCGGCTTGGTGCCGGCGCCGTTGACGGCGGGCTTCTTCGCCAGCGCCGGTTCCAGGCTGACCGCGGGTGCGACCGAGGCGACCGCGGCGGAGGGGACCACCGCGGGGCCGGCCACCGTCGGCTTCTTCTTCTTGGCGCCGCCGCCCAGCGCGATCACCAGCACGACGCTGAGGCCGATGACCAGCACGGCCGCGAGCGCGCCGAGGATCACGTTGCGGCGCTGCCGGGCCCTGGTCCGCGCCGCCGCGGCCTGGGCCAGCGCGGCGCGCTTGGCGGCGCGGCGGGCGTTCGTGTTGTTCCCGCGAACAGGTGCCCGGTTGCTCACTGGATGGTCTCCTCGGTCCAGATTCCGTCGCGGGTACTTTACACGCGGTCAGCTCGGCGGAACGACCCGGACGCCGGAGCACGACCCGCCCGCGCACTGCCCGGTCGGCGCCGCCGGGCGGCCCCGCCCACGGTCAGCCATCGCCGGTGTCCAGGGTGGCCAGACTCAGGGCCACCTCCGCCTCGCCGATCACCTCCAGGGACAGCAGCTCCCGGCGCAGCGCGGCGGCCCGCGCGACCAGATCGTGCGCGCTGCCCGCGACGGCCGTGGCGGTCGGCGCGATCCGCGCGGTGACCAGCAGCCGGCGCGGCCCGATGAAGACCGCGGTGAGCGCGACCACCGCCGCCACCCAGGGCTCCCCGGCGATCCGCTCGCGCAGCCGGTCCAGCACGTCCGGTGGCGCGGACTCGTCGATGAGCAGGCCCTTGGAGCGCCGGGCGATGAGGTACGCGATGACCACCAGGAGCAGCCCGATGGCGATGCTCGCGCCCGCGTCCCAGGCCGCCCAGCCGGTCAGCTGGTGCAGGACCAGTGCCAGCAGCGCCATGCCGAGCCCGACCAGTGCGGCCGAGTCCTCCAGGAACACGGTCGGCGCGGTCGGGTCCGAGGCCCGTTGCAGGTGCTCGGCCAGCGACCGGCCCCGGGCCCGCGCCTCCTCGCGCAGTTGCGCCCGGGCGGTGCGCCAGGACACGCCCTCCAGCACCATCGAGACGAGCAGGACGCCGACGCCGATCCAGAACGAACCGACCGGATGCGGATGGCGCAGCGCCTGCACGCCCTCGTTGACGGACAGCACCCCACCGACGACGAAGATGCCCAGTGCCGCCAGGAATGTCCAGAACCACCGCTCCTGGCCGTACCCGAGCGGGTGCCGCGCGTCGGCCACCCGGACCGAGCGGCGCAGCCCGACGAACAGCAGCACCTCGTTGCCCGAGTCGGCCAGCGAGTGCGCGGTCTCCGCCCAGAGCGCCGGCGAGCCGGTCAGCAGCGCGGCGAAGCCCTTGGCGAGGGTGATCGCGAGGTTGATCGCGATCGCGACGACCGCGGTACGTAGGCTGGCCTCGGCCGGGCGCTGCTCTGGCATGCGGGAAGTCTCGCATCTTTCTCGGGAGGGTTCCGTGACCGCTGACCTGGTGTTCACCGGCGGGCCGGCGCACCTGGTGGACGCCGCCGGCACCCGCACCCACGGCGTGGCGGTACGGGCCGGGCGGGTGGTGGCCCTCGGCCGGGCGGCCCAGGACCTGGCCGGCCCGGGTACCGAGGTCGTCGACCTGCGCGGCCGGCTGCTCGTACCCGGGTTCCAGGACGCGCACGCGCACCCCGTCTTCGGCGGGCTGGAACTGGGCCAGTGCGACCTGACCGGATCCCGCGACGCGGCGGACTACCTCGGCACGGTGAAGGCGTACGCGCACGCGCACCCCGACGTCGACTGGATCGTCGGTGCCGGCTGGGCGATGGAGGCGTTCCCGGGCGGTACGCCGACCCGGCAGGCGCTGGACGCCGTGGTGCCGGACCGGCCGGTACTGCTGCGCAACCGCGACCACCACGGCGGGTGGGTCAACTCCGCCGCGCTGCGCCGTGCCGGGATCACCGCGCAGACCGCCGACCCGCCGGACGGTCGCATCGAGCGCGACGCGGCCGGGCAGCCGAGCGGCACTCTGCACGAGGGCGCGGTGCTGCTGGTCTCCGCGCTGGTGCCGCCGCCCCGGCCCGACGAGCTGCGCGCCGGCCTGCGGCGCGCCCAGCGGCTGCTGCACTCGTACGGCATCACCGCCTGGCAGGACGCCTGGGTCGGTCCGGACCTGCCCAACCCGGACGTGTTCGGGGTGTACCTCGCGGCGGCGGCCGCCGGTGAGCTGACCGCCCGGGTGCGGGGCGCGCTGTGGTGGCACCGGGACCGGGGCGGCGAACAGATCGCGCAACTGGTGGCCCGGCGGGACGAGGCGACCGTGGGGCGGTTCCGCGCCGGTACTGTCAAGATCATGCAGGACGGCGTGGCGGAGAACTTCACCGCCGGCATGCTGGCACCCTACCTGGACGCCTGTGGGCACCCCACGGCCAACGCGGGACTGTCGTTCGTGGACCCGCAGTTGCTGCGCGGGTACGTGACCGAACTGGACGCGCTCGGCTTCCAGGTGCACTTCCACGCCCTCGGCGACCGGGCGGTACGGGAGGCGCTGGACGCGGTGGCCGCCGCCCGCGCCGCCAACGGGTGGACCGACAACCGGCACCACCTCGCCCACCTGCAGGTGGTCCACCCGCAGGACGTGCCCCGGTTCCGGGCCCTGGGCGCGGGCGCGAACATGCAGCCGCTGTGGGCCGCGCACGAACCGCAGATGGACGAGCTGACCATCCCGTTCCTCGGCCCGGAGCGCTCGGCGTGGCAGTACCCGTTCGCCGCGCTGCGCCGCGCCGGCGCCACCCTGGTCGGCGGCAGCGACTGGCCGGTGACCAGCGTCAACCCGATCGAGGGCATGCACGTCGCGGTCAACCGGGTGCTGCCCGGCTCGACCGAGCCGCCGTTCCTGCCCGGGCAGCGGCTGGACCTGGCCGCGGCACTGGCCGCCTACACCGCCGGATCCGCCTGGGCGAACCACCTCGACGACACCGGGACCATCCGGGTCGGCGCGCTGGCCGACCTGGCGGTGCTGGACCACGACCCGTTCGCCGAGCCGGCCGAGGCGATCAGCGAGACCCGGGTGCTGCGTACCTACGTCGAGGGTGCGGTCGTGTACGACGCCGGTACTTTGTAGGGGTGGACGGGCGCGACGAGACCGAGCTGGAGCGCTGGGACCGCAACTTCAACGAACTGCTGCAGGAGTTGCGGGTCGCGCAGACCGGCGTGCAGATCCTGTTCGCCTTCCTGCTGACCGTGGCCTTCAGCAACCGCTTCGCGGGCGTGTCGGGGCTGGAGAAGTGGGTGTTCGTGGTCACCCTGCTGTGCGCCGCGACCGCCACCGCCCTGCTGATCGCGCCGGTCAGCTACCACCGGCTCGTGTTCCGCCAGGGCCGCAAGCCGGAACTGGTGCACGTGGCCACCACCCTGGCAAAGGTGGGCCTGCTGTTCCTCGGTGCCGCGATCGTCGGCACCGTCTTCCTCGCCCTCGACGAGGTGGCCGGCGGCATCGTCGCGGTCACCGGCACCGTCGCGGTCGCGCTGCTGTACCTCTCGCTCTGGTACCTGCTGCCGGTCGTCAACGGGGCCCGGCGGGCTTAGCGTCCGGGAACGTCACGTCGATGTCCTGCTGGTCGGCGGGCAGCCGGCGGGCACTGCGCGCGTACGCCGTCAACGCCTCCCGGTCCGCCTGCGTCAGCGGCGGCGGCGACGCGCTGCGCGGCCACAGCCGGCGCTCCCGCACCACGTCGACCTCGATCGCGAGCACGGTCAGCTGCGCCTGGATCTGCAGCCAGCCGACCAGACCCAGGACCACCCCGAACGCGCCGTACAGGGACTGCGCGTGGCGCACCTGGTGGGTCACCAGCAGGCCGCCGGCGGCCAGCAGGACCTGCCACAGCAACGCGGAGACCACCGCGCCGAGGATCAGGCACCTCGTCCGCACCACCGGGGCCGTGGCCAGCCGGAAGGCCAGGACGAACACGCCGATGTTGACGGCCGTGGAGATCGCGAACACCGCGACCCGCACGGGTACCGCGAGCGTGCCGGCAGCGCCCACGCCGGAGAGGATCCCGGTGAGCACGACGGCCAGCCCCAGCAACAGCAGCATGGCGAGGCTGCGGGCCAGGCCGGGCAGGAAGCCGGGGCGCTGCGCGTACGGCACGTCCCACACCTCGTTGAAGGCGTGCTGTGCCGCGTTGGCCACGCCGCGGGCGCCCCAGATGCTGATCGCGATGCTCACCGCCAGCACCCACCAGTCGCCGTGGATGCCGGCCAGGCGCAGCTGGTCGCCGATGACCGGGAACTCACCCAGGGCCGAGGTCAGCAGCCGGTGCTGCAGTCCGGGGTGGGACGGCAGCACCAGGCCGAGCACGGTGACGAAGATCAGCAGGAGCGGAAAGACCGACACGAATGCGTAGTACGCGATCAGCGCGGCCAGGTTGCCGGCCTGGTCGTCGCCGTACTTGCGGAGGACCGCGAACGCGAAGCCGGCCCCGGGCAGGCGCTGCTGTGCCCGGTCGAGACGGCGGAACGTCCGGTCAAGGTTCATCGCCCTGTGTGAACTACCCCACTCTTGCGGGTGACAAACCGGCGCGGCGTACCGGTTATCATGCGCGGCGCAGGGTACCCGGAATCATGACTGTGTGGCAGGTGCAGCCGTGGGCGAAGCGTTTTCTCCGGGCAAGGCCGGCGGTCCGGCCGCTGGCTGAGCGACCCGCGATCCGGGTGGGGCCGGCGCCGGGGACGGCGCTGCCGCGGCGCGGGATGAACATCGGGCTGGCGCTGGGGTGGCTGCTGGGCGGGTACGCCCTGATCACCGCGCTGGTGGCCTGGATGTTGTCGACCGGCCACGCGCAGGACGGCCCGATCCGGGCGCTGGCGCCGATCAGCCTGCTGGTCTCGATCTTCGTGGCGCTCGGTGCGCTGGCCGTGACGGTGTTCGGCGGGCGCCGGTACCTGGTGTTGGCGATCGGCACGCTCGGCCTGTCCGTGGGGATCGCGGTGGCGGCGGCCGGCGCGATGGTGACCTCGACCTTCTGAAAGCTGCGCGGCGGGTCGAGACCCGCGGCGAACTCCCGAGTCAGGCCAGAGCCACCTCGACGACACCGGCGCGGCAGCGCACCGGGTACGTGCGCACCGGCGCGCCCGGCCCGTCCAGGCGCTCGCCGGTGCGCAGGTCGTACACCTGCTTGTGCAACGGGGAGGCGACGGTGGGTGCCGGGCCGCGGCTGCCGACGATGCCGCGCGAGAGCACGTGGGCACCGGCGACCGGATCGAGGTTGTCGATCGCGTACAGCTCGCCGTCGAAGGTCCGGAAGACCGCGACCTGTACCCCGCCCACCAACGCCGCCACACCGCGCTCCGGTTCCAGCCGCCGGTACGGGCACACGCTCACCCAACCGCTCATGACGGCATCCCGAGCAGCACCCGGCCCGGCACCGGCTGGCCGCGTTCGTAGCTGACGCTGATCGACGGATCGGGGGTGTCCGGAGCGTTGACGAAGGACACGAAGCGCCGCAGCCGGTCGGGATCCTCCAGCGTGGCCCGCCACTCGTCCACATAGGACTCGACGTGCCCGGCCATGGCGGCGTCCAGGTCGGCGCAGATGCCGAGCGCGTCGTCCACGATGACCGACCGCAGGTACGCGAGGCCGCCGTCCATCGCCTCGATCCAGCCGGCGGTGCGCTGCAGCCGGTCCGCGGTGCGGACGTAGAACATGAGGAACCGGTCGACGTGGCGCACGAGGTCCTCAGTGGACAGATCGGCGGCGAACAGCTCGGCGTGCCGGGGCCGGAAGCCGCCGTTGCCGCCCAGATACAGGTTCCAGCCCTGCTCCGTCGCGATGATGCCGAAGTCCTTGCTCCGCGCCTCGGCGCACTCGCGGGCACAGCCGGACACGCCGGCCTTGACCTTGTGTGGCGAGCGCAGGCCCCGGTACCGCAGTTCGAGCGCGACGGCCAGCCCGACCGAGTCCTGCACGCCGTACCGGCACCAGGTGCTGCCGACGCAGGACTTGACGGTACGCAGGGCCTTCCCGTACGCGTGCCCGGACTCGAAGCCGGCCGCCACCAGGCGCCGCCAGATCTCCGGCAGCTGCTCGACCCGCGCGCCGAACAGGTCGATCCGCTGCCCGCCGGTGATCTTCGTGTACAGCCCGAAATCCCGGGCCACCTCGCCGATCACGATCAGCTTGTCCGGGGTCACCTCGCCGCCCGGGATGCGCGGCACGACGGAGTAGGTGCCGTCGCGCTGGATGTTGGCGAGGAAGTGGTCGTTGGTGTCCTGCAGCGCGGCCTGCTCGCCGTCGAGGATGTAACCGCCGCCGGTGCTGGCCAGGATCGAGGCGATGGCGGGCTTGCAGATGTCGCAGCCGCGACCCCGGCCGTACCCGGCGACGAGGTGCGAGAAGGTACGGATGCCGCGCACCCGCACGATGTCGTACAGCTCCCGCCGGCTCATGTCGAAGTGTTCGCACAGCGCCTTCGGCTGGGCCACCCCGGCCTCGGTGAGCAACTGCCTGAGCAGCGGCACGCAGGAGCCGCAGGTGGTACCCGCTCGGGTGCATGCCTTGACGGCACCCACGTCGGGGCAGCCCTGTTCCCTGATCGCGCCGAGGACGGTGTCCTTGGTGACGCCGTTGCACGAGCAGATCTGGGCGCCGCCGGGCAGCGTGGCACCATCCGCCGCGGCCGGCGCGAGCAGGGACAGCGGCGGCCCGGGCAGCGGCCCGCCGAGGCACGCGCGCAGCGTCGGGTAGGCGCTCGCGTCGCCGACCAGGACGCCGCCCAGCAGGGTCTGCGCGTCGTCGGAGAGCACGAGCTTGGCGTACACGCGGGTGGCCGGGTCGGTGAAGGTGACGTCCAGCGGGCCGGTGGTCGCGCCGAACGACGCGACGTCCACGCCGAGCAGCTTGAGCCTGGTGGACGTGTCGGCGCCGGGGAAGGTGGCGGCGCCGCCCAGGATCCGGTCGGCGGCCACCTCGGCCATGGCGTACCCGGGCGCGACCAGCCCGTACACGCGCCCGTCGACCTCGGCGCACTCGCCGATCGCCCACACGTGCCCGGCCGAGGTGCGGCAGGCCCCGTCCACGCGTACCCCGCCGCGGGTGCCCGTGGCGAGCCCGGCGGCGCGGGCGAGTTCGTCGCGGGGCCGCACCCCGGCCGCGAAGACGACGACCTCGGTGCGGACCACGCCGCCGTCCTCGAAGACGACCTGGCCCACCGCGCCGTCGCCGAGGACGCGCGCGGCGGCGCGTCCGGTGTGGACGGTCACGTCCAGGTCCTCGATGTGCCGGCGCAGCATCGCCCCGCCGGCGTCGTCGACCTGCTGGGGCATCAGCCGGGGAGCGAACTCCACGACCTGGGTGGCCAGGCCGAGCCCGCGCAGCGCGTTGGCCGCCTCCAGGCCGAGCAGCCCGCCGCCGATGACGACACCGGTCTGCCGGCCGGTGGCGTACCGGGTGAGCTCTTCGAGGTCGTCGATCGTCCGGTAGACGAAGCAGCCGGGCAGTTCCCGCCCGGGTACCGGCGGCACGAAGGGGTACGAGCCGGTGGCCAGCACCAGCTCGTCGTAGGAGTACGTGGCCTCCGGTGTGGACACCGTGCGGACGGCGGGATCGATGGACCGGGCGGGTTCGCCCAGCCGCAGGTCGACACCGTCCACTGTGGGCAGCTCCAGCGACTCCCCCGCGAACCAGGCGGACAGCCGCACCCGGTCGTACGCGGCCCGGCTCTCCTGTGCCAGCACGAGGATCTCGCACCGCCGGTCCCTGGCGCGCACCAGCTCGGTGAACCGGTGCCCCACCATACCGTTGCCCACGACGACAACCCTCATGACGCCTCCACAGTGGATAGCCAGTCGACGAGACCGCACACGGCGTCCCGGCAGGAGCCGCAGCCGGTGGTGGCGCGGGTGGCGGTGACGACCTGGGGCAGGGCCCGGGCGCCGGAGCGCCACGCGGCGACCAGCGCGCCCTTGCTGACGGTGTTGCACTGGCACACGACCGCCGCGTCCGGCATCAGGGCCGGTGACTCGGCGTGCGGCAGCGCCGCCTCACCCAGGGCCCGGCCGAGCAGCAGCGCGCGCCGGTCGCCGGGCACCGGCGCGCCCCGGTCGAAGAGCTGGATGACACTGCCCACCGTGGGGTTGTCGCCCAGCATGATGGCACCGGCCAGCCGGCCGTCGCGGACCAGCAGCTTCACGTAGCTGCCCCGCGCCGGGTCGGCGAAGGTCACCCGCTCGCCGTCGTCGCCAGTGGAATCGCCCATCGCGGCCAGGTCGACGCCGGCCGCTTTGAGGCGGGTGACCGGCGCGACGGGCCGGTAGCGGGCCAGCGGCGCGCAGCCGGACAGCACGTCGGCCACCACCCGCGCCTGCGCCCATCCCGGCGCGACCAGTCCGGTCGTCGCGCCGCCGTGCTGCGCGCAGTCGCCGATGGCGTAGATGTCGGGGTCGCTGGTGCGCAGCCGGTCGTCGACCCTGATGCCGCGCTCGACGGTGAGGCCGGCCCGCTCGGCGAGCGCCGTCTCCGGCCGCACCCCGCAGGCCACCACGAGCAGGTCGGCGGGCAGCCGGCGACCGTCGCCCAGCACCGCCTCGACCCGGTCCGCGTGACTGTCCACGGCGACGGTGGCGGCGCCGAGCTCGACCCGCACGCCGAGATCGTCCAGAGTGGACACCAGGACGGCACTGGCCGCCGGGTCCAGCTGGCGCTCCATCAGGTGGCCGACCCCGTGCAGCACGGTGACCGCGAGGCCGCGGGCGGCCAGGCCCCGGCCGGCCTCCAGGCCGAGCAGGCCGCCGCCGAGCACGATCGCCGTGCGGGCCCGCTCGGCGAGGCCGACGATGCGCCGGCAGTCGTCGAGGGTGCGGAAGGCCGCGACGCGCTCGGGCAGGGTGCCGTCGTCGCGGACGAGTCCCTTGATGGGTGGCAGCACGGCCCGGCTGCCGGTGGCGAGCACCAGCCGGTCGTAGCCCAGCCCGGCACCGTCCACCGTGGACACGGTGTGCCGCCGCCGGTCGATGGCCACCGCCTCCGCGCCCAGCCGCACGTCGGGCCCGCCGCCGGGCTCGACCATGGCCAGGTCGGCCTCGCGTACCTTGCCGGCCACCAGGTTGGACAGCAGGATCCGGTTGTACGCGCGGTGCGGCTCGGCACCCACGATCGTCAGCTCTCCGGCGGGTACCCGGGTGCGCAGCTCGATGGCCAGCCGGGCCCCCGCCATGCCGTACCCGACGATCACGGTCCTCATGGCAGCCGCTCCAGGCGCACGGCGCACGCCTTGAACCCGGGCATCCGGGACACCGGATCCAGCGCGTCCAGCGTCGCGTTGTTGGCGCGGGCCAGATCGGGCCAGTGGAACGGCGCGAACACGGTGTCCGGCCGGATCGTCGGTACCACCCGGGCCGGCGCCTCGATCACGCCGCGCCGGCTCACCACCCGTACCGTCTCACCGTCCGCGATGGACAGTGCCGCCGCCGTGTCGGGGTGCACCTCGATGAAGGCGTGCGGTGCCACCGTGGTGAGCGCGGCCACCCGCCGGGTCTGCGCGCCGGACTGGTACTGCGCCAGCACCCGCCCCGTCGTCAGGTACAGCGGGTAGGCGGCGTCGGGCTCCTCGGCGGCCGGCCGGTGCTCGACGGCGACGAAGCGGGCCCGCCCGTCCGCCGTCGGGAAGCGCCGGGCGAACAGTCGCGGGGTGCCCGGGTGCTCCGGGGCCGGGCACGGCCAGAAGACGCCGTCCTGCGCGTCGATGCGGTCCCAGGTGACCCCCTGGTAGTCGGCCGGACCGCCGGCGCTGGCCCGGCGCAGTTCGGCGAAGACCTCCTCGGGTCCGGTCAGGAACGGCACGCTGCCCAGCCGGGCGGCGAGGTCGGCCAGGATCTCCAGGTCCGTGCGCACCCCGGGCGGCGGCGGGCGCACCGCGCGGCGGCGCAGCACCCGGCCCTCCAGGTTGGTCATGGTGCCGTCCTCCTCCGCCCACTGGGTGGTGGGCAGCACCACGTCCGCCAGCGCCGCCGTCTCGGACAGCACGAAGTCGGCCACCACCAACAGGTCCAGCGCGGCCAGCCGGCGCTGCACCCGGCCGGCGCGGGGCGCGGACACGACCGGGTTGGCGCCGAAGACCAGCAGCGCCCGCGGTCCGGTGCCCAGCCGGTCCAGCAGTTCCGTGGCGGACACCCCGGGGCCGGGCAGGCTGTCCGGGTGCACGCCCCACACCGAGGCCACGTGTGCCCGCGCGGCCGGGTCGTCGATCCGCCGGTACCCCGGTAGCTGGTCGGCCTTCTGGCCGTGCTCCCGCCCGCCCTGACCGTTGCCCTGCCCGGTCAGGCAGCCGTACCCGCTGCCGGGGCGGCCGGGCAGGCCCAGCGCGAGCGCGAGGTTGATCCAGGCGGAGACCGTGTCGGTACCGTTCGCGTGCTGCTCGGCCCCGCGCGCGGTCAGGATGATCGCGGTACCGGCCCGGCCGAGCAGGTCGGCCGCGGTGGCGAGGTCGGCGACGGGTACCCCGGTCAGCCGCTCGACCCGCTCCGGCCAGTACCCGCTGGCCACCCGCACCACATCGGCGAAGCCCGTGGTGCGGGTGGCGACGTAGTCCCGGTCCACGTACCCCTCG
Source organism: Micromonosporaceae bacterium (assembly GCA_039649115.1). Taxonomy (GTDB): domain Bacteria; phylum Actinomycetota; class Actinomycetes; order Mycobacteriales; family Micromonosporaceae; genus DATEJJ01. The sequence goes on from JBBWZQ010000067.1 coordinate 26,060, forward strand.
GCGAGGCAGCGGTGCAGCAGCGTGTTGGCCAGCGCCAGGTCGGTGCCGGGCGCCGGCTGCAGGTGCAGGCTGGCCCGCCGCGCGGTGGGCGTCAGCCGCGGGTCGATGACGATCAGGTGCCCGCCCCGCTCCCGCTGCTCGACCAGGTAGCGGGTCAGCGGCGGCATGGTCTCCACCGGGTTCGCGCCCACCAGCACGAGAACGTCGGCGGTGCCGAGGTCGACGAGCGGGAACGGGAGTCCCCTGTCGACACCGAACGCGCGGTTGCCGGCCGCGGCCGCCGACGACATGCAGAACCGTCCATTGTAGTCGATGTACCTGGTGCCGAGCGCCACCCGGGCGAACTTGCCGAGCGTGTACGCCTTCTCGTTGGTCAGGCCGCCACCCCCGAAGACGGCCACCGCGTCCGGACCGTGTGCGGTGCGCAGGTCCCGCAGCCCGCGCGCCACCCGGTCCAGGGCCTCGTCCCAGGTCGCCGGGAGCAGGGCAGCGCCCTTTGCCGCCCGTACCATCGGACGGGTCAACCGCTGCGGGTGGTCGAGCAGGGCCGCGGCGGTCCACCCCTTCTGGCACAGCCCCCCTCTATTGGTGGGGAAGTCGCGGCTGTCCACCTCGACGCCGCCCGCGGCGGTGCCGCGCAACGTCATCCCGCACTGCAGCGCGCAGTAGGGGCAGTGGGTCGCGACCTGTGTCATGCCGTCGAGCCTGGCCGGTGCTGATTGCCCGGACAGTTCCCGCCCGTTACCGCCTCGCATCGGCTCACTCACTCGGGCCGCCGGCCGCCCGTGAGATCTCACATCCGCGGGCGGGGCCGTGTGCGGGGACGGTTGCGCGGCCGACGCCGTTCACGAACGGCCGGGAAACCCGCGGTGCCTAGCGTCGCGTCCGACGCGCCGATCCACACCGGAGGGAATGATGAGTACCGCAGTCGAATCCGTGGCCGCCCTTCCTGGACGGCCACGCAGTCGTTTCGCCAACCAACGCTGGATCGACGACTGGCGGCCGGAAGAGGCGGCCTTCTGGGAGGCCGGCGGCGCGCGGGTCGCGCGGCGCAACCTGATCCTGTCGATCCTGTCCGAGCACATCGGCTTCTCGGTATGGACG
>JBBWZQ010000106.1:0-56041 GCA_039649115.1 Micromonosporaceae bacterium
TCGGCGAGCAGGCCGTGGGAACCCGCATGCTGGGGTACCGGTGCCAGGCCGTGGCTGGTCGGCTCCAGCATCGGCTCGGCCCGTGCGGGCGCGGCTGCCGCCTCCGGCGCCTGCGGGAAGGGCGGGAGCATCGCCCGGCCGCCCACCTGCCCGGTCGGCAGCGGCGCGGCCAGCGGTGGCTGGTGCGGCACGGGCACGACCGTGTACGGGTCGGTGACGTGCTGCACCGCCTGGTTGGCCAGCGGTCCGTTGAGCAGGTCGCGCAGCGCCTGCCGCGCGGTGGCCACGTCCCAGCGCCGGCCCGGGTCCTTCTCCAGCAGCCCGTAGAGCACCGGGCCCAGCGCGCCGGCCCGCACCGGCTTGGCCGGCGGGTCCTCCACGACCGCGCGCATCGTCTCGAACGGGTCGCCGCGGTCGAACGGCGGCCGCCCCTCGATCGCGGTGTACAGCGACACGCCGAGCGAGAAAAGGTCACTCGGCGGCCCGAAGGCGCCACCGACGGCGCGCTCCGGCGAGATGAAGTGCGGCGAGCCCAGCACCATGCCCGGCGTGGTCAGGGTGCTCTCGGACGGCAGCCGGGCCACCCCGAAGTCGGTCAGCACGCACCGGCCGTCGGTGCAGATCAGCACGTTGGCCGGCTTCACGTCCCGATGCAGCACGCCCGCGCCGTGCGCCACCTCGAGGGCGCCGAGCAGCGCCACGCCGATCTTGGCCACCGCGCGCGGGGCCAGCGGCCCGTCCCCGATGATCAGGTCGGCCAGGCTGCGCGCGTGCAGCAGCTCCATGATGATCCACGGGCGGCCACCCTCGGTGACGACGTCATAGACCTGCACCACGCTCGGGTGGGACAGTGCCGCGGCCGCCCGCGCCTCGCGCATGGTGCGCTCGTACAGGGCGGTCCGGTCGGCGACCGCGAGGCCCGGCGGCAGCAGCACCTCCTTGACCGCCACATCCCGGTGCAGGACGGTGTCCGCCGCCTGCCAGACGGTACCCATGCCACCGTGGCCGATGGCGACCCGGAGCTGGTACCGCCCGCCGACGGTCGTGCCGGGTACGGCGCGCTCGTTGGCGGATGGGGGTATGGAGGGTTCGCTGTGCCACGTCGAGGACTGGGTCGTCACTGGCTTCTAACCGTCACTAGGGAACCGTCGTCTGGTCCTACACATTTTGCTGGGTCATCTGTCGGGGGCAAAGTTGGGAGTCCACAGATCGGACACTTGGCGCGGTACAAACACATTTAGTGATTAGCCACTCTACGGATCGTCGGTGATGTGCCCAAGACCTCAGTTGGGCGGTACCGGGCCCACCCCCATTACATCCTACGATCCCGTTATGACAGATCGGTCCACTGAGTCCGGCTTTCCCGTCAAGCCGGTCTACGGGCCGGACGACCTGCCGGCAGATCTTGACCAGCGGTTGGGCGAGCCCGGTTCGTACCCGTTCACGCGCGGCGTGTACTCCTCGATGTACACCCAGCGCCCGTGGACCATGCGGCAGTACGCCGGCTTCGGCACCGCCGCCGAGTCCAACGCCCGGTACCACCAGCTGCTCGCCGCCGGCACCACAGGCCTGTCGGTGGCCTTCGACCTGCCCACCCAGATGGGATACGACTCCGACGACCCGGTCGCCCACGGCGAGGTGGGCAAGGTGGGCGTGGCGATCGACTCGGTCGAGGACATGCGCCGGCTGTTCCACGACATCCCGCTGGACACCGTCTCCACCTCGATGACGATCAACGCCCCGGGCAGCGTGCTGCTGCTGCTCTACCAGCTCGTCGCCGAGGAGCACGGGATCGCCGGCGACAAGCTCGACGGCACCATCCAGAACGACATCCTCAAGGAGTACATCGCCCGGGGCACGTACATCTTCCCGCCCAAGCCCTCGCTGCGCCTGGTGGCCGACACGTTCGCCTACAGCAGCAAGGAGCTGCCCCGGTGGAACACGATCTCGATCTCGGGGTACCACATGGCGGAGGCCGGCGCGACGCCGGTACAGGAGATCGCCTTCACACTGGCCAACGGCATCGAGTACGTGCGCGCCGCGATCGACGCGGGACTGGCCGTGGACGACTTCGCGCCGCGGCTGTCGTTCTTCTTCGTCGCGCGCACCACCCTGCTCGAGGAGGTCGCCAAGTTCCGGGCGGCGCGGCGGATCTGGGCGCGGTTGATGCGCGAGGACTTCGGCGCGCAGAACCCCAGGTCCTGGATGCTGCGCTTCCACACGCAGACCGCCGGGGTACAACTGACGGCACAGCAGCCCGAGGTCAACCTGGTCCGGGTGGCGATACAGGGCCTCGGCGCGGTACTCGGCGGCACCCAGTCGCTGCACACCAACTCCTACGACGAGGCGATCGCGCTGCCCACCGAGAAGGCGGCCCGGCTGGCCCTGCGCACCCAGCAGGTCCTCGCGTACGAGACCGACCTGACCGCGACCGTGGACCCGTTCGCCGGCTCGTACCTGGTCGAGGCGCTGACCGCGCGGGTGGAGGCCGAAGCGGTGGCCCTCATCGACCGGGTCTTCGAGTTCGGCTCCGCGGTCGACGCGATCGAGGCCGGCTTCCAGAAGCAGGAGATCGAGTCCGCCGCGTACCGGATCTCCCAGGAGATCGACTCCGGCGAGCGGGTGGTGGTCGGCGTCAACCGGTTCGCCCTCGCCGAGGAGGAGCCGTACCAGCCGCTGCGGGTGGACCCGACGATCGAGGCGGAGCAGGTGGCCCGGCTGGCCACGCTGCGTGCCGGGCGGGACAACGCAGCGGTGGCGCGGGCACTGTCCCGTTTGCGACAGGACGCCGAGGGTAGAGACAACGTGCTGTACTCGATGAAGGAAGCGCTGCGCGCCCGAGCCACGGTCGGTGAGGTGTGCCACGCCCTGCGCGAAGTCTGGGGTGCGTACCGGCCCGTCGAGCGGTTCTAGGTGTCGAGCGGTTCTAGGTGTCGAGCGGTTCTAGGTACGGCCTCAGGTACCAGTGCCGGGACGCGTGACTCTTGGGACGGTCACACGTTGTAGGAGGAGTGAGGATCGATGTCGGCGATGAACACCGCTTCATCAGCCGCATCACGCCCATCAGACCGCCCCCACCAGCACTTCCATGACGCACCGCAGTCTCCCGTGCACGAGAATGAGATTGCGCAGCGTTACCATTCCGGGTCTAGGCTGACCAAGTCGTCAGATCTTTCCCCTCGAGACCAAGTAGAGACCGTGACCAGTGCGCTGACGCTGCCCTCGGGCAACTATCCGACCGTCTGGCCCGAGGCGCTGCCCGGTGCCGATCCGCTGCCCGGCCAACTCGACCGCTGGCTCGCCGCGCGCGGCGCCGAGCTCGTCGCGGTACGTCGTCACCTGCACGCCCACCCGGAGCTGTCCGGCCACGAGTTCGAGACCGCCGCACTGGTCGCCCGGGAGCTGACGGCCGCCGGCCTGGCGCCCCGGTTCCTGCCCAAGGGCAACGGCGTCATCTGCGACATCCCGGGTGAGGACAACAGCCACACGGTCGCGCTGCGCGCGGACCTCGACGCCCTGCCGCTGGCGGACACCAAGGCCGTGCCGTACCGGTCCACCGTGGACGGCGTGTGCCACGCCTGCGGGCACGACGTGCACACCACGATCCTGCTGGGCACCGGCCTGGCCCTCGCGCAGCTCGCCGCGCGGGGCGAGCTGTCCGGCCGGGTCCGGCTGTTGTTCCAGCCTGCTGAGGAGGTCACCCCGTCCGGGGCGCCCGAGGTCATCGCGGCCGGCGGCCTGCGCGACGTGTCCTCGATCTTCGCGCTGCACTGCGCGCCGCAAATCCCCGCCGGCCTGGTCGGCGTGCGGTCCGGCCCGATCACCGCGGCCACCGACCTGGTCGAGGTGCGGCTGCGCGGCCGGGGTGGGCACACCGCCCGGCCGCACCTGACCGCGGATCTGATCCACGCGCTGGGTCGGGTGATCGTGGACGTGCCGGCGCTGCTGGACCGGCGCGTCGACCCGCGGGCCGGTGTCTCCATGGTCTTCGGCGCGGTGCGCGGCGGCGAGGCGGCCAACGCCATACCCAACGAGGGCACGCTGCGTGGCACCGTCCGGGTACTCAACCGGGACGCCTGGCGCGACCTGCCCAGGCTGATCACGCAGCTGATCAAGGACGTGGTGGCGAGCACCGGTGCCGAGGTCGACATCGAGTACCGGCGCGGCGTGCCACCGGTCATCAACGACCGGCTGGCGACCGCCGTGGTGGCCGGGGCGGCCGGCGCCGCGCTCGGCCCCGACCGGGTGATCGAGGCCGAGATCAGCATGGGCGGCGAGGACTACGCGTTCTACCTGGAGCAGGTGCCCGGGGCGATGATCCGCCTGGGCACCGGCATCCAGGGCTCCGACGTCCAGCTCGACATCCACCAGTCCGACTTCGACGTGGACGAGCGGGCCATCGGGTACGGCGTGCGGGTCCTCGTGCACACCGCGCTCGCGGCGCTGTCCTCAGCTACCTTCTGAGGCCGGCGCCGCCTCGGCGGCCGGCCGCGCGACGCGCCGGCGGCGCAACACGTACCACACCAACCACACCGGAACGCCGATCGCGATCGCGAACGGCAGCACCGCGCCCAGCACCGTCAGCACGGCCCGGAGCGAGCCGGTGAAGGCGTGCCAGCCGGACTTCAGGCCGGCCAGGAAGCCACTGTCCGGCTTCTTCGGCTTGGTGACCGCGGGGGCGTCCGCGCGCACCAGCGTCACCGTGATGGTGGACAGGGTGGAGAGGTTGGTCAGGTCCCGCTGCTGGGCCTCCAGCGACTCCAGGTCGGCCTCCCGGTGCGACAGCTCGCTCTCCAGCGTGGTCACATCCGTGATCGACCTGGCTTGCGTCATCAGCGCCCGGATGCGGTCCACGCTCGCCTGCTGGGTCTTCAGCCGCGCGGTCAGGTCGACCAGCTTGGCGGTGACGTCCTCCGCGGAGATCTGCCGGGTCTGCTCCTGCCCCAGCTTGCCGATCGCGTTCACCGTGCCGTAGAAGCGGTCGACCGGTATCCGCACGGTGAGGGTCGCGCTGCCGCCGCTCGCGTCGGAGGAGCGCTGGTCTCCGCTCACGAACCCGCCGCTGCCGGTGGCGAACCCGGCCAGCTGCGCGGCGGCCGAGTCCACGTTGGACACCCGTACCGTCATCGTGCCGTTGTAGACGATGGCCCGCTCGCCCGCGACCTGCATCGGGAGGCCGACCGGCGCGGGCGCCTCGGCTTTCCCGCCGGTCCCCTGCGCGGCTCTGTCCTGGGCGGCGGCGCCCCCGGCGGCGTTGCGCGCGGCGCCGTTGGCCGCCGCGGGCGCGGCCCCGCTCGCGGTCTTCGAGCCGCTGCCGCTGCTGGAGCAGCCGGCCAGGGCGGCGATCAGGGCGGTGCCGACGATGACGAATCTGGCGGCGCGGCGGCGCGGAGTCCTGTCCATGAGTACCCCTCCCGGGATGAGTAGTGTCGGTGGGACGCGGGTAGGTAGTCGCGGGTTCCGGCACGGTTGGGAGAGTTATGAAACTGACCAAGTTCAGCCACGCCTGTGTCCGCCTGGAGCGGGACGGCGGCGTGCTCGTCATCGATCCGGGCAGCTTCTCCGAGCGCGCCGCGCTGGACGGGGTGGACGCGATCCTGATCACCCACGAGCACCAGGACCACCTCGACGTGGACGCGGTCGCCGACGCCATCGGCACCCGGCCGGCGGCGCGGATCTACACGAACTCCGCGGTCGCCAAGCAGCTCGCCGACCTCGGTGACGTGGTGACCACGGTCGAGTCGGGTGAGTCGTTCAGCGCGGCCGGGTTCGGCGTACGGGCGTACGGCGCGTGGCACGCGGTGATCCATCCGGACCTGCCGCCGGTGCCGAACCTGGGGTTCCTGGTGGATGAGTCGATCTACCACCCCGGCGACTCGTTCGACGTGCCCGAGGGGGTCAGCGTCGACACCCTGTTCGTCCCGGTCACCGCGCCCTGGCTGAAGGCCTCGGAGAGCATCGACTTCGTCCGCGCCGTCAAGCCCCGGCACGCGTACGCGCTGCACGACGCGCTCGGCACCGATCTGGCGTTCGGCCTGCTGCACCGCCTGCTGAACGGCCTGTCCGGCGCCGAGTACAGCCGGTTGACGCCGGGCGCGACGATCGACTACTAGTCACGCGCGGGTCGGCGCGGGAGAGATAAGGAGGACGACGATCGACACCCGGGTCGGCAGCCGCGTCATCGAGGCGGAGCCCGACAGCGAGCAGGCGACGCGCGGCGCCGCGGGGCGCGGTTGGCGCCGGCTGCGACCGCTGTTGTGGTGGGTCGTCACCGCCGCCGGCGGCACCGGGCTGTTCTTCGGGTACCTGCGCATGTCGCGCACCCAGGCGACCAACTCGGACGGGGCGAGCAACGCGCTGCAGGCGTGGGACATCCTGCACGGCAACGTGCTGCTGCACGGCTGGACCCTCTCCGACGTGTCCTTCTACACCACCGAGGTGCCGCAGTACGCGCTGGTGGAGCTGCTGTACGGCCTGCGAGCCGACGTGATCCACGTGGCCGCCGCGATGACGTACACGCTGCTCGTCCTGGCCGCGGCGGTGCTCGCCAGGGGCCGGGCGAAGGGCCTCGCCGGACTGGTACGGGCCGCGATCGCCGTGGCGGTCCTGCTGGCACCCGAGCAGAACACCGGGTACCTGACCCTGCTCAACTCGCCCGACCACACCGGTACCGGCGTGCCGGTGCTGGTCACCTGGATCGTGCTGGAGCGCGGGCTGACCCGCCCGGACGGCTCGTACCGGCCGGTCCCGCCCCGCTGGCTGCCGTACCTGGTCGCGGTGCTGCTCGCCTGGGGTGCGATCGGCGACCCGCTCGTCACGGTCACCGCCTCGCTGCCGCTCATCGTGGTCTGCGCGCTGCGGCTGCCCCGCGCCCGCCCGGTACCGGGCCGCCGGTGGGGCCGGCTGCGCGGCACGGAAGGCCGGCTGCTCGCGGCCGGGCTCGGCGGCATCCTGCTGGCACAGGCGGTCCTGCTCGCGGTACGGCTGGCCGGCGGCTTCTCGATGCACCCCGTATCGGTGAACGTCACCGGCGTCGGGCGGCTGGGCCGCAACGCCTGGATCGCGATCGTCGGGCTCGCCGTGAACTTCGGCGTGCTGCCACCGGACCTGCACGGGCCGGGCGCGTACGCGATCGGGGCGATCCACCTGGTCGGGCTGCTCGGCGTCGTATTCGCCGTGGGCCTGGTGGTCATGCGGACGGTGCGCGGGCGCGCGGACGACCTCGTCGCCTCGGTACTGGCGTTCGGGATCCTCGCCAACGTCGGCGCCTTCGTGGTGTCCACCCTGCCCTTCGACCGGCTTTCGGCGCGGCAGATCGTGTCCGTCCTGCCGCTGGGCGCGGCGCTCGCCGGTCGGCTGTACGGGCCGCACCTGACCGCCTCGCTGCGCGCCGCGCGCCGGTACCTGCCGGCTCTGGCCGGTGCGCTGCTCGCGCTCGCCGTCGCCTTCGGCGCGCAGTCCGTCGCCGCCCGCCCGGTGCCGGCCGCCAACCAGGACGTCGCGCAGTGGCTGGTCGCCCACCGGTTGACCTACGGCATCGGCGGCTACTGGAGTGCCAACGTGATCACTTTGATCACCGGCGGCGAGGTCAGAGTCGCACCGCTGAGCGGCGCGGCCGTGGAGCGCGACGCCGTCCTGGCATACCGCTGGGAGTCGCGGGCCGACTGGTTCGATCCGGCCCGGCACGACGCCCGGTTCCTGGTGGTCGACCTGATGGATCCGGCCTACGGCTCCGTGGAGGTCGCGCTGCGGCAGTTCGGGCCGCCGGTGGCCCGCACCGACTTCGGCCGCTTCGCCGTCCTCCTCTACAACCACAACCTCCTGGTGGGCCTGCCCGCCCTCTGCGGCGGCGGCCACAACGCCCCCACCATGGCCACCTGCCCCCCCTGATCACCCCGTGATCCCCGCAACTTCAGTGAAGTTGCGGGCAGGGTGGGACCGGGGGTCGGGGCCGGAGGGGGGATGATGATCGGGTGGCGGAGGTCCGGGCAGAGGGGGCGGGCTCGCGGGGGAAGCGGGTGCGCAGCCCGCTGGAGCAGATCGGGGACCGGCTCTACGCGTTGCCGCCGGACCAGTTCATCGCCGCGCGCGACGAGGCCGTGGCCGCGGCCCGCAAAGCGGGTGACCGGGGCACCGCCGACGCCATCGGCGCGCTGCGCAGGCCCACCGTGGCGGCCTGGCTGGTGAACCTGCTCGCGCTGCGCCGTCCGGACCTGCTCGACGAGCTGTTCGAACTGGGCGAGGGGCTGCGCCGCGCGCAGCACGAGCTCCAGGGTGACCAGTTGCGCGAGCTGTCCTCGCAACGGCGCGGCGTGGTGGGCGCGCTCACCGCCGAGGCCGGGAGGCTGGCCCGGGAGGAGATGTCCGGGCGAGCGCAGCCGGAGCCGGGTTTTGGTGGAGGCGAGCACGCCCCACGTGGCACCGCGCGCCGCCCGGACCTGCCGCTGGCCGAGGTGGAGGCGACGCTGTCGGCCGCGCTGGCCGACGAAGAGGCGGCCCAGCGGGTACGGCAGGGCAGGCTGCAACGGGCCACCAGCTACACCGGCTTCGGCGAGACGCCCAAGCCGCGGCTGCGCGTGATCACCGGTGGTGAGCCGGCTGCCCAGCGCCCGGCCCGACCCTCGGACGCGGAGCAGGAGCTGGCTGCCGCCCGTACCCGGATGAATGACGCGCAGACGGCGCTGGACCGGGCGACGGCGGCCGAACAGGACGCGGCGTCCGCCCTTGCCGAGCTGACCGCGGCCCTGGAAGACCTGCGGGCGCGGTACGCGGCCGCACAGGCCGCGGTGAGCGAGACCCAGCTGCGGCGCAAGGGTGCGCAGCGGGCCGCGCAGCACGCGACCAAGCAACTCAATACGGCACAGCAGCGAGTCGATCGCCGGAACAGGTGACGCGGCATGGCCTCGCCCGGCAGAATCTGCGGGGTGACTCCCGAACAGACCGGAGCTGCCGCGAAGTGGGCCGTGCTGGAGCTGGGTGGGGCATTCGTCGAGTGCCCGAAGACGCTGCGTCGGGCCCGGGAGCTGGGGCTGACGGGCTGGGCCTTCTACATCGCCGGCCGGGGCGGCGTGCTGGGTGACGTGCGGCCGGACACGGTGGCCGCCGCGGTCGGGTTCATCGCGACCGACGCGGTGCGCGACGGCTGGGAGGCGGCGCGCCGGGTCGGCCCGCCCTACGAGATCGCCGAGCGGCACCGGGAGGAGTGCTGCCGCTGGGGCCGGGAGAACCTGGACGCCTTCCCCAGGGTGTCCCGCCTGGTCACGCTCGCCGAAGAGGTGGTGCTCGCGGCCGACGCGGCCGGCATGCCGCTGTTCGCCGCGTGGCGCGCGATGCCGATGCCCGAGGACGGGCCGGGCGCCCGCGCGGCGGTACTGGGGCACCTGCTGCGCGAGCACCGGGCGGCGGCACAGCTGGTCGCGATCCGGGCCGGCGGCCTGACGCCGCTGGAGGCGATCCTCGCGGGAACCGACGGCGAGGCGGGCGCGGTGGCGTTCGGCTGGCAGCCGCCGTTCCCGCCGTACCAGCCGCTGCTGCGCCGGTACATCCGGGCGCAGGCGATCACGGACCGGATCCTCGGCGAGGCGTACGGCGTGCTGGACGTCAGCCAGCGGGTGGAGCTGGTGGGCCTGCTGGACGCGGTGATCGGCGAGCTGCGTTCGCCGGCGGCCCGGCACCACGTGGCCTAATCCGGTGGCGGGAGTCCCGGCCGGGGCGGTTGACTCTCCTCGTGGACACGACGTTGCCCGACGGGTGGGCGGTACGGCGCGGCGCCGCTGGCGACGTGCCGGAGCTGCTGGCGCTCACCACCGCCAGCGACCTCGAACATCTCCGCGAGGCGGACAGCACCGCGGACGAGATACGGGAGATCCTGACCAGCCCCAACGCCGCCTCCTGGCTCGTCACCGATCAGGCCGGGCAGGTGCTCGGCTGGGGCAGCCTGGAGAACGAGACGGCCGGCGACCGCGAGATGATGTCCGTGTACGTGTGGCCGCGGCGCGGCGAGCCGGCGCTGCAGCCGCTGATCGAGTTGCTGCTCGGTGAGGTCGCCGCCCGGGCCCGCGCCTTCGGCCACCCGCAGGTGACCGCGCGCAGCGGCATCCTGCCCACCGAGACGGAGCTGATCGGGGCGATGTGCGCGGCCGGGTTCCGGTTCGTGAAGCGGTACGCCCGGATGCGCGTCGCGCTGCGTGGCGACGAGGTGGCCCCGGCGATCCCGGACGGCGTGGCGTTGGACGAGGTGCGCCCGGACGACCTGCCGACCCTGCGCGCCTGCTACGACCTGCAGGCGGTCGCGTTCGCCGAGACCGACCACCCGGAGAACCGGGACTTCACCGCGTGGCTGGCCTGGCTGGACGGCTGGAGCAGCGTGCCGTGGGACGAGTGGCGGCTGGCCCGGGTGGCCGGCGAGCCGGCCGGCGTGCTCGTCTCCTCGAACCACCAGCTGGACCACGACGAGGGCTGGGTGAGCCGCCTCGCGGTGGCCCGCCGGTACCGGGGCAGGGGGCTGGGCCGCCTGCTGTTGCGCACCGCGTTCGCCCGGTACGCGGCCAAGGGACGCGGCAGCGCCGGGCTCGGCGTGGACCTGACCAACCCCACCGGCGCGTACGGGCTGTACGAGTCCGTGGGTATGACGCCGGTGTACGAGGCGGACGTCTACGACCTGGTGGTACCGGCTGCCTGACGCACACGACCGGCCGGCGTCAGGCGGTCGCCGTGCGGGTCGGACGGGAGCGCAGCTCGGCCACGTAGTCGGCCGGCGCGCCGGCCTGCTCGGCGGCGTTGGCGATCTCGGACAGGTACCACGCGGTGGGCAGGCCGCCCTCGTACCCGTCGAACACGTAGACCCAGCCGGTCACGTCGCCGTCCAGCGTCGCCACCCGTACCGTCAGCTTCCGGTACGTGCCGGACACCGCACCCTCGACCTCGTCCAGCGAGGCCGCGTCCCACGGATGCACGTCGTAGAGGGCCACGAAGACCCGGTCGCCGGGCGATTCGACGATCGTGGTGACCGCGCCCTCCCAGCCCAGCTCCACTTCACCCGCGAAGGTCAGCCGCCAGCCCTCCAGCCAGCCGGTGCCGGTCATCGGCGAGTGCGGGCAGAGGGCGCGCATGCGGGCGGGGTCGAGATTAGAGCCGTAGGCGGCGTAGTGACGCACGGCGATGACGATAGTCCCCCCACGGGTTGAGAGAGAATACGACGGAGCGTGTCGAGTCGTGGAGGGCGTGCGATGGGGCAGATCGTGATCATCGGTGGTGGTCCGGCCGGGTACGAGGCGGCCCTGGTCGCCGCGCAACTGGACGCCGAGGTCACCGTGGTGGAGGCGGAGGGGGCCGGCGGTGCGTGCGTGCTGTCCGACTGCGTACCGTCCAAGACGTTCATCGCCTCGTCCGACGTGGTCACCGCGTACCGGGACACCGAGGAGTTCGGGGTGCACGCGGGTGGGCTGGCCGCGGTCAGCGTGGACGCGCGGGTGGTACACGCCCGGGTGAAGCGGCTCGCCCTGGCCCAGTCGGCGGACATCTACGCCAAGCTGACCAAGGCCGGCGTCACGGTGGTACGCGGGAACGCCCGGCTCGGTGCCAACACGCTCAGTCACACGCATTCGGTACAGGTGACGCCGGAGGACGATCACTCTCCGTACCTCCTCGACGCCTCGACCGTGCTGCTCGCGACCGGCGCCACGCCGCGCATCCTGCCGGACGCGGAGCCGGACGGTGAGCGCATCCTGACCTGGCGGCAGATCTACGACCTCGACGAGCTGCCGTCGCACCTGATCGTGATCGGTTCGGGGGTCACCGGCGCCGAGTTCGCCTCCGCCTACCTGGCCATGGGCATCCCGGTCACCCTCGTCTCCAGCCGGGACCGGGTGATGCCGCACGAGGACCCCGACGCGGCGGTGGCCATCGAGCGGGTGTTCCGGGCGAGGGGGATGACCATCCTCAACAACTCGCGCGCCAGCTCCGTCACCCGCTCGGCGCGCGGCGTCGCGGTCGCGCTGGCCGACGGCCGGGTGGTGGCCGGATCGCACGCGCTGATGGCGGTGGGATCGGTACCCAACACCGGCGCGCTGGGGCTGGACGACTACGGCGTGCTGGTGTCACCCGCCGGCTACGTGTCCGTGGACCGGGTCTCGCGTACCAACGTGCCGGGCGTCTACGCCGCCGGCGACTGTACCGGCCTGCTGCCGCTGGCGAGCGTCGCCGCGATGCAGGGCCGGATCGCGATGTGGCACGCGCTGGGCGAGGCGGTCACCCCGCTGCGCCTCAAGACGGTGGCCGCCAACGTGTTCACCGATCCGGAGTTGGCCTCGGTGGGCGTCAGCCACGAGGAGTTGGCGTCCGGCCGGGTACCGGCGCGCCAGGTGACGCTGTCGCTGGACGGCAACGCGCGGGCGAAGATGGCCGGCGTCCAGGACGGCTTCGTGAAGCTGTTCTGCCGGCCCGCCTCCGGCAACATCATCGGCGGCGTGGTGGTGGCGCCCAAGGCGAGCGAGCTGATCCTGCCGATCGCGATGGCCGTGGAAAACCACCTGACCGTGGACCAGCTCGCCCACACCATCACCATCTACCCGTCGCTGTCCGGCTCGATCGCCGAGGCGGCCCGGCAGCTGATGCACCACGAGTTCGAGTGAGGATCCGTCAACCGCTGCTGCTGTAGGCCCGCCTGCGGAAGCTGGCCAGGCCGGTGTAGGTGAACACCAGCGACGAGCCGAGCAGCGCCACCAGGCAGATCCACACCGGTACGTGCGCCACCTCGCTGGACGGAAGCAGCGCCGCCCGCACCCCCTCCGCGCAGTACGTCAGCGGGTTGAGCGAGGTGACCACCTGGAACCAGCGCAGGTTGTCCAGCGAGTGCCACGGGTACTGGGTGGCGCCGGTGAACATCAGCGGCGTGAAGATCACCGCGAACAGGATGCTGATCTTCGAGGTGGGTACCAGGCAGCCCATCGTGATGCCGATGCCGGCACCGACCCAGGAGCCGAGCAGCAGCGCCAGCACCAGCAGCGGCAGCCCGGCCGGGTGCCACGGCGCCGAGCCGAGCACGAGCGCGCCGATCGGGTAGATGATGATCCCCGAGAGCACGCCGCGCAGCGCGGCGATCAGCAGCTTCTCCACGGCGACCAGGTCCACCGGCAGCGGTGCCAGCAGCCGGTCCTCGATCTCCTTGGTCCAGCCGAATTCCATGATGAGCGGGAAGGCCACGCTCTGCAGCGCGGTCAGGAACGCGCTGAGCGCGATGATGCCGGCCAGCAGCAGGTTGCCGTACCCCTGCTGCACGTACCCCGCGCCGGTGAGCACCTTGGCGAAGATGAACAGCATGAACAGCGGTGTGAGGGCGACCTGCACCATCAGCACCCAGAACTCCTTGCCGGTCACGAACAGGTCCCGCCACAGGATCGCGACGAATGCCTGCCACGCGGTCGATCGGCTGGACCGGGCGGGTACCCGCGCCGCGACGTCCACCGTGGTCACCGCAGCCCCCTTCCGGTGAGGTTGATGAAGACGTCCTCCAGGCTCGGCTGTCCGATGTGGACGTCGGTGAGCGTCGCCGACCGGGCGGCCAGCGCGGTCACCACCGGTCCGAGCCGCGCGGCGGGATCGTGGTCGAGGTACAGCCGCAGTTGCGCCGGTGCGGCGTCCAGGACCGCGGTGCCTGTCGCCCGCGCCCCGTCGCCGCCGCCCGCCATGCTGAAGCCGCCCGCGCCGCCCGGGCCGCCCGCGCCGACGCCGGCGGACGCGGCCGCCGGCGCGGCGACCCGCTCGCCCTTCTGCACGCCGTCCACGGTCAGCAGCGCGGACAGCACGGAATCGACGTCGTCGCCGGGCCCGGGGACCACGGTGATGTCGAGTACTGACTGGCCGGTCAGTCCGCGGATGAGCGCCGCGGGGCTGTCCATCGCCAGCAGCTTGCCGTGGTCGACGATGCCGACCCGGTCGGTCAGTTCGGCCGCCTCGTCCATGTCGTGCGTGGTGAGCACGATCGTCACCCCCCGGCCGCGCATCTCCCGGATGCGGTCCCAGACGAACAGCCGCGCCTGCGGGTCCAGGCCGGTGGTCGGCTCGTCGAGGAAGAGCACCGCGGGCTCGTGGATCAGCGCACGCGCGATCATCAGGCGCTGCGCCATGCCGCCCGAGTACCAGTCCACCTTGACGTCGGCCTGGCTCTCCAGGCCGAACTGGTCCAGCAGTTCGGCGGCGCGGGTGTTGCGTTCAGCCCGGCCCACGCCGTGGTACGCGGCGTGGAAGGTGAGGTTCTGCCTGGGTGTCAGCGCCCGGTCGAGGTTGGGTCGCTGGGATACCACCGCCAGCCGGGTGCGCGCCGCCACCGGAGCGCGCAGCACGTCGATCCCGGCCAGTCGCGCCTCGCCGCTGGTGGCCTTCAACCGTGTGGTGAGGATGCCGACCGTGGTCGTCTTGCCCGCGCCGTTCGGGCCGAGCAGCCCGAAGACCTCACCGGACGCGACACCGAAGGTCAGCCTGTCGACCGCGTTCACGTCCCGCTTCGGGTACCGCTTGACCAGATCGCTGACCTCGACGGCGTTGCCGCCGTTTACTGCCATCTCTACTTCTCCCCGTCTCGTGATGACCCCGGCCGGTCCGGCGCCGCCGCCTGGTCGGCGCACTCGTCGGCCGTGTCGCGGTTCTTCATGATCAGCTCGATCAGGTATTCCCTTATCACCGCCTCCTTCTCCGGGTCCTGCTCGGCGGCCGTGGGCACGAACACCTCGTAGATCTGCCGGCCCACCTCGCTGACCCGCTTCCTGCCGGCCTCGGTGGCGACCAGCCAGACCACCCGGCGGTCCTTGTCGTCGCGCTCGCGGCGCACGTAGCCCGCCTTCGCGAGGGTGTCGACGACACCGGTGAGCGTGCCCGGGGCGATCCAGCACCGGCGGGCGAGCTCGGCGTGCGTGGCCCGCCCCGGCGTACCCTTCTGGAAGCCGCGCCCGGCGCCCCAGGTGAGCACGGTCAGCACCGACGCGCCGGCCGGGGTCAGCCCGTGCTGGCGCCCCATCACCTTGCCGAACCGTTGGCCGGTCACATGGCCGGCGAGCGCCACGAGCCGCAGGAGCGGGTCCTCCTCCAGTGTCTTGTGGAGTTCATCGTCGTCCGGGTCCGCCGCCACGCGAAGAAGGTTAGCAGCCTAATTGTTAGGCAGCAAAGCATCAACTGTGAGAAGAGTGTCCCGGCCGACCGCCTATCCTGACGGCATGCTGGTGGTGACGAGTAACGAGATCCCGGGTTACGAGATCCGGGCCGTATATGGCGAGGTCTTCGGCGTCACGGTACGTGCCCGCAATGTGGGAGCCGGGTTCACGGCCGGCTTCCGCTCCATCGGCGGCGGTGAGATCCCGGAGATGACCCAGTTGCTCCTGCAGAGCCGCAACGAGGCCATGGGTCGCATGATCTACCAGGCACAGCAGCGGGGCGCCAACGGGATCGTCGCGTTCCGCTTCGACAACGGCGAGATCGCGGGCCGGTGGACGGAGATCTGCGCGTACGGCACCGCGATCTGGGCCGCGCCGGCCACCGAGGACGCCAAGCGCCAGTACGAGGCGATGGTCCAGGCCGGCCGCATGCCGCACCAGACGCAGTACGCGACGAACGTCAGCGAGTACGGCCCGCGCCAGAGCCACTGACCGGGCGGGTCAAGCGAGGGTGCAGATGACGGCGCCGGCGGTGACCACCTCGCCGACGGCCGCCGCCAGACCGGTCACCACACCCGCCTTGTGGGCGTTCAGCGGCTGCTCCATCTTCATCGCCTCGAGCACGACGATCAGGTCGCCCTCGTCGACAGCGTCCCCTTCGGACACCGCGATCTTCACGATGGTGCCCTGCATGGGAGAGGTGAGAGCGTCGCCGCCGACCGCGCGGGCGGTCCTGCGGCCCCCGCCGCGCCGGGGGGCTGACCTGGACGCGGCGGGGACGGCAGTAGGACTACCCAGCGACGCGGGCAGGGAAACCTCGATGCGTTTCCCGCCCACCTCGACGACGACGGTCTCCCGCTCCGGCGCCGCGGCCTCCACATCGGACACCGCCGGGAACGGCGGTACCCCGCCGGCCCACTCGGTCTCGATCCAGCGCGTGTGTACCCGGAACGGTTCGTCCACAAAGGCGGGATCGCGCGTGACGAGCCGGTGGAACGGCAGCGCGGTCGCCATGCCCTCGACGACCATCTCGGCGAGGGCCCGCCTGGCCCGCTCCAGCGCCTCGGTCCGCGTCTCGCCGTACACGACCACCTTCGCCAGCAGCGAGTCGAAGTTGCCGCCGATCACGGTGCCCGCCTCGATGCCGGTGTCCACGCGTACCCCCGGACCCGCCGGCAGCCGCAGCGCGGTGACCGTGCCCGGTGCCGGCAGGAAGTTGCGGCCCGGGTCCTCCCCGTTGATCCGGAACTCGATCGCGTGCCCGCGTGGCGCCGGGTCCCCGGCCAGCCGCAGCTTGTCCCCGGCGGCGATCCGGAACTGCTCGCGCACCAGGTCGATGCCGGCGGTCTCCTCGGTGACCGGGTGCTCGACCTGCAGGCGGGTGTTCACCTCCAGGAAGCTGATCGTCCCGTCCACGCCCACCAGGTACTCCACCGTGCCGGCGCCGTGGTAGCCGGCCGCGCGGCAGATGGCCTTGGCGCTCTCGTGGATCTGGCCGCGCTGCTCGTCGGTGAGGAAGGGCGCCGGCGCCTCCTCGACCAGCTTCTGGTGCCGGCGCTGCAGGGAGCAGTCCCGGGTGCCCACGACCACCACGTTGCCGTGCTGGTCGGCGAGCACCTGGGCCTCGACGTGGCGCGGCCGGTCCAGGTACCGCTCGACGAAGCACTCGCCCCGCCCGAAGGCGGCGACCGCCTCGCGGGTGGCCGAGGCGAACAGCTCCGGGATCTCCGCGAGCGAGCGGGCCACCTTGAGCCCCCGCCCGCCCCCGCCGAACGCGGCCTTGATGGCCACCGGCAGCCCGTACGCCTTGGCGAACTCCACGATCTCGTCAGCACCCCGGGCCGGCTCGGCGGTACCCGGTACCAGCGGCGCGCCGGCCCGCTGCGCGATGTGCCGGGCGGTCACCTTGTCGCCGAGATCCCGGATGGCCTGCGGGCTCGGTCCGATCCAGGTGAGTCCCGCCCCGATCACGGCGGCGGCGAAGTCGGCGTTCTCGGCGAGGAAGCCGTAGCCCGGGTGCACCGCGTCGGCGCCGGAGCGCGCGGCGATGTCGATCAGCTTGTCGACGCGCAGGTAGGTGTCCGCGGCCGTGTCGCCGCCGAGGGCGTACGCCTCGTCGGCGAGCGTGGCGTGCGGCGCGTCCCGGTCGGAGTCGGCATAGACCGCCACCGAGCCCAGGTCGGCGTCCCGGCAGGCCCGGATGACACGTACCGCGATCTCGCCCCGGTTGGCGATGAGGACCTTAGCCAGGCGCATGCCGGGCAGTGTAAACCGGCGGTAGCCGGAGTACCGTGCGGCGAAGCCCGTACTCAAACTTGGCTATTACTCTGGTGGCGTGTCGACAACCCGGATGTTGATCCTTGGCACGGTGCGCCTGTTCCAGCCGGTACACGGCTATGACGTGCGCCGGGAGTTGCTGAGCTGGCATGCCGACGAGTGGGCGAACATCGCGCCCGGCTCGGTGTACCACGCGCTCAACAAGCTGGCCGACGAGGGACTGCTGCACGAGGTCAGCAAGGAGCAGGTGGGCGCGCGGCCGGCGCGGACCACGTACGAGATCACCGACAAGGGCGAGGCGGAGTTCCAGGACCTGCTACGCCGGTACTGGTGGGAGTACAAGGAGCCGAGCAACCCGTTCACCGCGGCGTACGTGTTCCTGCCCGCGCTGTCCCCGGCCGAGGGGGTGGCCGCGCTGCGCAACCGGGCGCGGATGCTGCGGCTGATCGCGAACCGGGGACAGGTGCGGCTGGGCGTGCTGGATGAGGCCAAGCCGGCGCACGTGCTGGAGCTGTTCCGGCTCGAGGTGGACCTGGCCACGATCGAGGCCACCTGGTGCGAGCGGGTGGCCGATCGCCTGGCGACTGGCGACCTTACGACATAACAAGCAATATTCAAACTTGACCTCACGCGACATATCGCGTTAGGGTGTTCGCATGATCGAGACGAAGGCGCTGCGGAAGTCCTTCCGCTCCCGGAAGCAGACGGTCGAGGCGGTCCGGGGCGTCGACCTCGTGGTCCGCGAGGGGGAGATATTCGGCTTCCTGGGTCCGAACGGCGCGGGTAAGACCACCACCCTGCGCATGCTCGCCACGCTGGTCGAGCCCGATGGCGGGCAGGCCACGGTCGCGGGGGTCGATCTGCGCCGGGCACCGGGTGAGGTCCGCAGGCGCATCGGCTACGTCGCGCAGGGCGGCTGCACGTGGGACGAGGTCAGCGCGCGCGAGGAGCTGGTGATGCAGGCACGGCTGTTCGGCGTGCACAAGAGCGACGCGCGGCGGCGGGCGGCGAGCGCGATCGACGCGTTCCAGCTGGCCGAGTTCGCCGACCGGCACTGCAAGACGTACTCCGGCGGGCAGCGCAGGCGGGTGGACATCGCGCTCGGCGTGGTGCACCAGCCGAAGATCGTCTTCCTGGATGAGCCGACCACCGGACTCGACCCGCAGAGCCGGGTGCACATGTGGGACGAGGTGCGCCGGCTGCGGGCCGAGGGCATGACCGTCTTCCTGACGACCCATTACCTGGAGGAGGCCGACGCGCTCTGCGACCGGGTGGCCATCATGGACTACGGCGAGATCGTGGCGGAGGGCACCCCCGACGAGCTCAAGCGCGAGGTGGCGGGCGACGTGGTGACGCTCGGCGTCAACGGCTCCGCGGCCAGGGCCGCCGAGCTGCTGTCCACCGAACCGTACGTGCGCGCGGCGGAGGTGGCCGACGAGAATCTGCGGCTGTACGTGGACGACGGCGCCAGCAGCATCCCGCAGATCCTGCGCCTGCTCGACGGCGCCGGCCTGCCGCTGGGCTCGATCGAGCTGCACCGGCCCAGCCTGGACGACGTATTCCTGGCCAGGACCGGCCGATCACTGCGCGAAGCATGAAGGGACGACCACCATGTACAAGCTCGCCCGGGACACCTGGCTGATCTTCGCGCGCCAGATGGGCCTGCTGCTGCGCAACCCGGTCTGGGTCTTCGTCGGACTCATGCAGCCGCTGTTCTTCCTGCTGCTGTTCGGCCCGCTGCTCAAGGGCATTCCCGGCCTGGGCGGCGGCAACGCGTACCGGATATTCATTCCTGGCCTGCTGATCCAGCTCGCCCTGTTCGGCACCCTGTTCGTCGGCTTCCCGCTCGTCTCCGAACTGCGCATGGGCATCATCGAGCGGATGCGGGTGACTCCGGTCAGCCGGTTCGCGCTGCTGCTCGGGCGCGCCGGTACCGCGACCGCCATGCTGCTGTTCCAGGGGCTGATGCTGGTGGTGCTGGCGATACCGTTCGGGCTGCGGGTACAGGTCGGCCCGTTGCTGTTGACCCTCGCGCTGCTCGCCCTGATCGCGGTGCTCTGCTCGTCGCTGTCGTACGGCATCGCGCTGTGGCTCAAGAGCGAGGACGCGCTGGCTCCGCTGCTGAACATGGTGAGCCTGCCGGTGCTGCTGCTGGCCGGGATCCTGCTGCCGATGACCTACGGTCCACAGTGGCTGCGCAGCATCTCCGCGTACAACCCGTTCAAGTGGGCGGTGGACGCGGCGCGGCAGCTGTTCGCCGGACATCCGGGGGACGGCGCGGTCTGGAAGGCGCTGCTGATCGTCGGCGCGCTCGCGGCCGTCGTGGTGACCTGGGCCGCACGCTCCTTCGCCAGGGCCGTCCGCTGATCCGGGTGACGTAACGTTGAGCCAGTGCCCCGCCTCCTTCGCGATCCCGTCACCTGGTTGGTCTACGCACAGCTCGGCGCCTACGCCTATTTCCTCTACGGGTTCAGCCCGGTGGTGCCGCTGCTGCGCGACGAGCAACACGTCAGCCGCGGCGTGGCCAGCCTGCACAGCGTCGCGCTCGCGGCGGGGGCGGTCGTGGCGGGCGCGCTGTTCCCGCCGCTGGCCCGGCGGTGGGGCCGCGGCAACGCGATGTGGCTCAGCATGGGCGGCGCGGCGATCGGCGTGGGCGCCTTCTGCCTGGTCCGGCCGATCTGGCTGACCGTACCGAGCGTTCTGGTCGCGTCGATGTTCGGCAGCATGCTCATCGCGGGCGTGGTGGCCACGCTCGGCGAGCGGCACGGCGCGGCCGGCCCGACCGCGATCGCCGAGGCGAACGCGGTGGCGTGCGGCACGGGGGCGGTGGCGCCGCTGGTGGTGGGCGCCACGGTCAGCGCCGGACTGACCTGGCGGCCGGCCCTGGCCGTGCTCGTCGCCCTGATCGGGGCCGTCGCCGCCGCGGCAGCCATTTTCCGGGTACGCATTCCCGGCGGCGCGGTGCCCGGCGGTGACCGCCGCTCCCGCGGTCGCCTGCCGTTCGGGTACTGGATCGCCTGGTTGCTCATGTGCTTCACCGGGTCGGTCGAGGTCTGCCTCAATCTCTGGTCCAGCGACCTGTTGCGCACCGACACCGGGGTCAGCTCCGGGGCGGCCGCGACCGCGGTCTCCGGCATCATCGGCGGGATGGCCGTCGGCCGGGTCATCGGCGGCCGCATCGCCCTGCGGGTGGCCGCGCCTGCGCTGCTGGTCGCCGTGCTCGGGGTGTCGCTGGCCGGCTTCGCGCTGTTCTGGTCCGCGAGCGCACCCGCGCTCGCGGTCACCGGCCTGATCGTGATGGGCCTGGGCAACGGCATGCACTACCCGCTGGGCATCGCCATGGCCCTGCGCGCCTCCGGCGGCCGGCCCGACCAGGCGGCCGCCGGCGCCTCCTACGGCCTGGCCGTCTCCTTCGGGCTGGCCCCGTTCATGCTCGGCGCGGTCGCCGACCACATCGGTCCGCGGCTGGCCTTCCTGCTCGTACCGGCGCTCCTGGTGGTCGCCGCGCTGCTCGTGGTGCCGCTGGCGCGCCGGCTGCGGCCGGTACCGGCCGCACCCGTGCTGGCGGCGGCCCCGACCGGTTAGCGGACCGGTCAGTGCCGCTGCCACAGATCGGTGATGGCGATGCCAAGCTCGGCCAGGAGCCGGCGCAGCAGTGGCAGGGACAGCCCGATGACGGTACCCGGGTCGCCCTCGATCGACTCCACGAACGGCCCGCCCAGCCCGTCGATCGTGAACGCGCCGGCCACGTGCAGCGGTTCGCCGGTGCGCACGTACGCGGCGATCTCCACGTCGTTCACGTCTCCGAAATGGACCGTCGTCGCGGCCGTCGCCTCGGCACGCTTCTGCGGGTCCAGGTCGATCAGGCAGTGTCCGGTGTAGAGCACGCCGGTGCCGCCGCGCATGCGCCGCCACCGCGCGGTCGCCTCCGCCGCGTCGTGCGGCTTGCCCAGGATCTCGCCGCCGAATTCGAGCACCGAATCGCAGCCCAGTACCAGCGTGTGGTCGCGCTGCTGGCCGTGGCGCAGCCGGGCGGCCACGGCCTGCGCCTTCATCCGCGCGAGCGTCAGCGACAGCAGGTCGGCCCGGGAGGAATCCACAGTGGACTCATCGACCCCGCTGACGATGGCCTCGGCCTCGATGCCCGCCGCGCGCAGGATTTTGAGTCGGGCCGGACTCGCGGAGGCGAGTACGAGGCGTGGTCTCCTGGTCACCCGGGACAGGGTACGGTACGCGGCGCGCTGGTGTGGCAATGGCAGGATGCCGGCATGCGCAAGCTGCTGCGGGAGTTCCGTGCCTTCGCCTTGAGCGGCAACGTGCTGGACCTGGCACTGGGCTTCCTCATCGGAGCCGCGTTCTCCGGCCTCGTCCAGTCGCTGGCCCGCAACGTCCTGCTCCAGCTGGTGGCGGCCACGTTCGGGCAGACCGACTTCAGCCGGCTGCACTTCTCGATCAACCGGGCCCGGATCTACTACGGAAGCTTCCTCACCGACCTGCTCAACTTCATCCTGCTGGCCGCCGTGCTGTTCTTCCTGGTGAAGGTGATGTCGGGGATCGGCCTGTTCAGCAAGCGCGGCTTCGCGGACCGGGAGTGCCCGTACTGCCTGGAGGCGGTGGTGCCGCACGCCATCGTGTGCAAGACCTGCGGGCAGGCGCTGGTCGAGGACCTGCCGTCGCCCGTGGAGGCGGAGAAGCGGGTCGCCCAGCTGCGGGCGCGCCGGCTCGGCCTGCCGTCGATCCCGGTACCGGCGCGGCGCCGGGCCGCCCGGGATGCCGATCCGACCGTGCCGGACGATCCGGAGTAGTGCTCCTCAGCGGGGCAGGACCGAGGCCCGCCAGGCGCCCGGTCCGGGGCGAGGGCCGGTCGCCGGCAGCCCGGATTCGCGCCACCGGGAGCGGATCCTGGCTGCCGGTGGCGCCGCGGTCACGCGGGAGCGCTGCAGGAGCACGCCCACCAGCGCGGCCAGCTCCTCGGCCGTCGGGGTACCCCCGACCACCCGGAAAAGCGGCTGATCGTCCACGGCGCGAGCATACGGCGTCCAGGCCCCGGCGCGGCCGGCGGTTGCGCGCACGTGAGAGGCTGCCAGGGTGCTGACCGATCTCTGGCACCGGGCGATTGACGCGCAGCCCCAGCCGCCCCGCCTGCTCGTGCTCGTCGCCGCCGTGCTCGCGCTCGCCGTCGTGGTGCCGCGCAGCCCCTGGCGGCTGGCCCGGAATGTGATCACGATCGCGCACGAGGGCGGTCACGCCCTGGTGGCGCTGTTGAGCGGGCGCCGGCTCCAGTCGATCCGGCTGCACTCGGACACGTCGGGCCTGACCGTGAGCCGGGGCCGGCCGAGCGGTGTGGGCATGGTGGCCACGCTCGCCGCCGGGTACGTCACGCCGTCGCTGCTCGGGCTCGCCGGCGCGGCCCTGCTGGCGGTCGGCCGGATCCGGATCATGCTGTGGGTGGCGATCGTGCTGCTGCTGGCCGTGCTCCTGATGACCCGCAACATCTACGGGATCTTGTCGGTGCTGGTGACGGGCGCCGTGGTGTTCCTGGTGTCCTGGTACGGGTCGGCCCAGGTACAGGCGGCGTTCGCGTACCTGGGCGTGTGGTTCCTGCTGCTGGGTGGGGTGCGCCCGCTGTTCGAGGTGCAGCGGCAGCGAAGGCGGGGGATGGCCCGCGACTCGGACGCCGATCAGCTTGCCGGGCTGACCCGGGTGCCCGGGTTGCTGTGGGTGGGGCTGTTCCTGGTGATCGCGGTGGGTGCGGTGGCGGCGAGCGTGGTCGTGCTGGGCATCCAGCCCAACGTCACCTGGCTACGCTCCTGACCGCCCCCGCCCCGGTAGCAGGACGGCGGGGTCGAGGTCGGTCTGGATGGGCGCGGCAAAGTGGAGGATCTGGCCAGGTTGGGCGGCGGCCTCTTCGATGTAGTGCTCTCGATCCAACCGGTAGAGCGTTGCCGTGGGTGCCTTCGGCTCGACGATGAGGTACCAGCGGATACCGGCATCGGCGTAGTAATTCATCTTCATGATCCGGTCGGTACCGGGGTTCGAGGACGTGATCTCGCAGATCAGCTCGACGTCGGCGACGTCGATCACCGGATCGGTCAGGTCGATCGGCTGCGTGATCACCAGATCCGGGATCGGAATCCGGTTGGGACGCAGCCGAACATTGACCATCAGATATATTTCCAGGCCGGCCACCTCGACGGCGGGCTCCAAGGCGTTCGCCAGCAGGCGGGACAGATGTTGGTGGAGCGGTGTGGGGCTGGGACTCACCAGCAGGCTCCCGTCGAAGAGTTCTATGCGGTCAGAGGTTTCTCCAAGCGCGAGGAACTCTTCTTCGGTCCACGGTTCGTGGTGCTCGAATATGGCCACGGACACTGATACCTCCGAAAGGTGAGTCTCCCCAGACGCTTTCACGGTAACCCGGCTCCCGGGTCGCGGGTCAGTTACCCGGCACCAACGTGGCGGGGTCGATGTCGGTCGCCACGGACGCGGTCAGGCGGAGGATCTGGCCGGGCTTGGCAGCCGCCTTCTCGACATGGTGCGTCCCCCGGAGCCCGGCGGCCCGGGCGGCGGGCCGGCGGGCAGCGCACAGCTCGACGGCAAGGTCCTGGTGGCCGTATGTCGGTGCCGCCTGCTCCACGAGGCAGCCGTCGAACAGCTCGATCTTTTCCTTGGTCTCCGGGAGCGCGAGGTATTCTCTCCTCGGACCACATCCGGCTGAACGACGTCGTCATCGGTGCCTCCCCAGGTAAGCCGGACGTCTAGATTACCCCGTCACAGCGGGATGTTGCCGTGTTTCTTCGGGGGGAGTGTCTCGCGCTTGGTGCGCAGCGCACGCAGTGCCCGTACCACCTGGATCCGGGTCGCGGACGGGGAGATCACCGAGTCCACGTACCCGCGCTCCGCCGCGACGTACGGGTTGGCCAGCGTGTCCTCGTACGCCGCGATCAGCTCGGCGCGCATCGCCACCGGATCCGTGGCGTCGCGAAGTTCCGGGCGGTAGAGGATGTTCACCGCGCCCTGCGCCCCCATCACCGCGATCTGCGCTGTCGGCCAGGCGAAGTTGAGGTCCGCGCCGAGGTGCTTGGAGCCCATCACGTCGTACGCCCCGCCGTAGGCCTTGCGCGTGATCACGGTGACCTTCGGTACGGTCGCCTCCGCGTACGCGTAGAGGAGCTTGGCACCGCGCCGGATGATCCCGTCCCACTCCTGGCCGGTACCGGGCAGGAACCCCGGTACGTCGACGAATGTCAGGATCGGCAGGCCGAACGCGTCGCAGGTACGCACGAACCGGGCCGCCTTCTCGGAGGCCGCGATGTCCAGGCAGCCCGCGAAGTGCATCGGCTGGTTGGCGACCACGCCCACCGGCCGCCCCTCCACCCGGCCGAAGCCGACCACGATGTTCTGCGCGTACAGCGCCTGTACCTCCAGGAAGTCGTCGACCACGTGCTCGACGACCCGGTGCATGTCGTACGGGTGGTTGGCTGAGTCGGGAATCAGCGAGTCCAGCTCCAGGTCCTCGTCGGACACCTCGAGCACGGCCGGCTCCTCGACGGCGGGCGGCTCGTCGAGGTTGTTCGACGGCAGGTACGACAGCAGGCCCTTGACGTACTCGACCGCGTCCTCCTCGCTGGCCGCGAGGTAGTGCGCGTTGCCGGACTTGGTGTTGTGGGTACGCGCGCCACCCAGCTCCTCCATGCCCACGTCCTCGCCGGTGACGGTCTTGATGACGTCCGGTCCGGTGATGAACATGTGCGACGTCTGGTCGACCATGACGGTGAAGTCGGTGACCGCCGGCGAGTACACCGCGCCGCCCGCGCACGGCCCCATCACGAGGGAGATCTGCGGGATCACGCCGGACGCGCGCACGTTCCGGAAGAAGATCTCGCCGTACAGACCGAGGGACACGACCCCCTCCTGGATGCGCGCGCCACCGGAGTCGTTGATCCCGATGACCGGGCAGCCGGTCTTCATGGCGAGATCCATCACCTTGACGATCTTCTCCCCGAAGACCTCGCCGAGGGAGCCGCCGAAGACGGTGAAGTCCTGCGCGAACACGCAGACCGGCCGGCCGTCGATCGTGCCGTACCCGGTGACCACGCCGTCCCCGTACGGCCGGCTGGCGGGCATGTCGAACGCGGCGGACCGGTGCCGCGCCAGTTCGTCCAGCTCGACGAACGAGCCGGGGTCCAGCAACAGGTCGATGCGCTCGCGGGCGGTCTTCTTGCCACGGGCGTGCTGCTTGTCCACGGCGCGCGCCGAGCCCGCGTGCACCGCCTCGTCGATGCGTTCCCGCAGCCCGGCCAGCTTGCCGGCGGTGGTGTGGATGTCGGTCTCGGTGCCCTGCGAGGTCATGCGCAGATGTTAACGACCGGTGGCCGCCGGTCACGATGAGCCGGGTCATAAGCTCGTCGGGTGGCGCCGTCACCCTTCTCGGAACTGGACCGGCCGCCGCTGCGGGCGCAGGTCCTGCGGCGGGCACTGGTCAGCCCCGGCGGGCTGTGGACCGCGATCGAGGTCAAGGCAGAGACCGAATCGACCAATGCCGATGTCGTGCGGGCCGCGCGGGACGGCGCCGACGAAGGCCTGGTGGTGGTGGCCGAGCGGCAGACCGCCGGCCGCGGCCGGCTGGGCCGGCGCTGGGAGTCACCACCCCGGGCCGGCCTGATGGTGAGCGTCCTGTTGCGGCCGACCCGGCAGACACCCACCAGCCGGTACGGGTGGCTGCCGCTGCTCGCGGGCGTGGCGCTGGTGGAGTCGGTACGCCGGCTCGGTGCGGTCGACGCGGTCCTCAAATGGCCCAACGACCTGCTCATCGACGAGCGCAAGTGTGCCGGGATCCTGGCCGAGGCGGTACCGGAGACCGGCGTCGTGGTCGGCATCGGCCTGAACGTGACGCTGCGGGACAGCGAGCTGCCGGTACCGGAGGCGACCTCACTCGCGCTGGCCGGATCGGCGTGCACCGATCGCGATCCGCTGCTGCGCGCGCTGCTGCGCGGACTCGCCGGCTGGTACCGGCGGTGGCGCGACATGCACGGCGACGCCGAGGCCAGCGGCCTGCGCGACGCGTACCGGCTGCACTGCGCCACGCTCGGGCGGCGGGTGGACGTCACGCTGCCGGGCGGGACGGTACTCTCCGGTGACGCGTCCGATGTGGACGGTGACGGTCGGCTGGTGGTGGTGGATACGAGGGGTGAGCTGACGGCGCTGTCGGCGGGGGACGTGCGGCAGTTCCGAGCCAATTAGCTGACCCCGCGGGTGGCGCGTTGCCGCTACCGTCACAGCGGACATTTCGAATGAGGAGGTTGTGGTGGGGTTCCCGGAAAGTGTGCTCACCAAGGATGAGCACGTCGAGGTCCACCTGCACCCGCACTGGAAGGCCCTGGTCCGCCCTGTCTTCTTCCTGGTGGTCGTCGTGGCGGCGATCGTCGCGGCGGGCGTCTTCCTCGCCGGCAAGGGCACGACGCAGAACATCGGCTTCCTGGTCGTGATCGGGGTGGGCCTGGTCGTGTTCGGCTGGCTCACGGTGTGGCCCTGGCTGACGTGGCGCACCACCCACTATGTGTTCACCAACGAGCGGGTCATCATGCGCGAGGGCGTCTTCTCGCGGGAGGGCCGGGACATCCCGCTCAACCGGATCAACGACGTGTCGTTCCAGCACAGCTTCTTCGAGCGGCTGCTGGGCGCCGGGACGCTCACCATCGAGTCCGCGGGCGAGCGCGGCCAGGTCGTGCTGAACGACATCCCGCGCGTGGAGAAGATCCAGAGCCAGCTGTACGAGCTGGTCGAGTCGGACCACGACGCGCACACGTTCGACAACAGCGACCGGGACGCGATCACCGAGACGGTCGCCAGGGCCCGCTCGAAGGACGACGACAACTGACCCGGCCGCGGCGCGTAAGGCCGGTGCCCCCGGCCCTACGCCCTCGGCCCCTACGCCCTCGGGCCCTACGCTCCCGGCCCCTACGCTCCCGGCCCTACCTGCCCGAGCGGGCGAACCAGCCGCGGAACCGGATGCGCAACACGTCGTCCTCGGGCTCGCCGTCGGCGCCCAGCCGCGTCATGGCCCCGCCGAGGACCACGGTGCCGAAGCCGGGCCGGGCACGGGACAGGCCGCGGTCGAGGACCTCCAGCTGGTTGGCGAGCCGGTCGCCCGCGTAGACGGGTGCGGTCCAGCGCAACTCCTCCAGGCCGGGGGACATGGCCGCCGCCGCGCGGGACAGCACGTGGTCCACGTATGCGCGCATGAACAGGCTGACCGTGAAGAATCCGCTGGCGACCAGCGCGCCGTACGCGCTCTCCGCGGCCAGCGCCTCATCCACGTGGTACCACTGCGGGTCGAACCGGCGGGCGAACGCGCGCATCTCGGCGCCGTCGACCAGCGTGACGCCGAGATCGAACAGCTTCCCGGGTTCGAGGTCCTCGTAGAACAGGTCAGGCACGTCGCCCGTACCGGAGAGCGTCACGGTCTGCCAACCCCGTCGAGCTTCAGCCGCACCGGGACACCCTACGTGGTGCGCTCCGCGAACACGAACCGGCGGTAGGACCAGAACCTGAAGAGGGTACCGAGGGCCATGCCGACGAGGTTCTTCGCGACGTTGTACGCGATCCGGGTGTGGAACACCGCCGGCCAGTAGTGCCCGAGCAGGCTCCAGGACACCCACACGCAGGCCAGCCCGATCACCAGGCCGACCAGGTTGAACCCGAAGTACAGCAGGTACTCGCGGTGCAGCCCCGAGCGCTCCCGGTCGCGCCAGGTCCAGAACCGGTTGCCGACGAACGCGACCGTGGCCGCCACGGTCATCGAGACGGTGGCCGCCAGGAACGGACCCATGAGCTTGAGCAGCAGGTTGGAGACCGTGACGTCGACGGCGAATGCGACGATGCCCACCACGCCGAACTTGCCCACCTCGTGCACCAGGTGGCCGAAGCGGTCCCACAGCCCGCGCAGCAGACCGGGGGAGGACGCGGATTCCTGCTCTGCCGAGCGGGTCGTCGGTACGGACACGCACGGAGCGTACCGGCTGACCGCCCCGCCGCGCTGCGGCCTGCTCGTCGCGACCCGCCTGTCCGGACGGCCCCCCACCGGCTAGCCCCTTCCGGGTGACGGGAAGGCCATGCACAAATGTGCTTCGTAGCGGTCGAATTCGCGCTCGCGTACGCAGATGACCGGAGATTCTGAGATGCTTGTGCATTTCTTCACAAGCGACCCAGATGTCTTACCAGTCGTTCAGGCTTACGCTGACCGTAACCCCGTCGGCCCCGCTGCGCTGTTCGGTTCTATTGATCGGGCGAGCGCCGACCTCCAGGAGATGCCCATGACTGCTGCGGCTGTTATCCCCGGACTGGACAATGTCCACATATCTCACCCGCGACTGCTGGCCTGGGTGTGCGAGGTCGCGGAGCTGACGACACCCGACCGGGTGATGTGGTGCGACGGTTCGGACGACGAGTGGCAGCGGCTCACCGCCGAGTTGGTCGCGGCCGGGACGCTCGTCCCGCTCAGCCCCGCCAAGAAGCCCAACTCCTTCTGGGCGCGCACCGACCCGTCAGACGTGGCGCGGGTCGAGGAGCGCACCTTCATCTGCTCCGTCGACGAGGCGGATGCCGGGCCGACGAACAACTGGATGGCGCCGGCGCAGATGAAGCAGACCATGACGGAGCTGTACCGCGGCTGCATGCGCGGCCGGACGATGTACGTCATCCCGTTCTGCATGGGCCCGCTCACCGCCGAGCAGCCGATGTTCGGTGTGGAGATCACGGATTCCGCGTACGTGGTCGCCGCCATGCGCATCATGGCGCGGATGGGCACCGCGGTCCTGGAGCGGATGGGCGCCGACGCCGACTTCGTCCCGTGCCTGCACTCGGTCGGCGCACCCCTCGGCCCGGGCGAGGCCGACGTGGCGTGGCCGTGCAACCCGACCAAGTTCATCTCGCAGTTCCCGGAGACCCGGGAGATCTGGTCCTACGGCTCCGGGTACGGCGGCAACTCGCTGCTCGGCAAGAAGTGCTACTCGCTGCGCATCGCCAGCGTGATGGCGCGCGACGAGGGCTGGCTCGCCGAGCACATGCTGATCCTCAAGCTGACCAGCCCCGCGGGCGACGTGCGGTACGTCGCGGCCGCGTTCCCCTCGGCGTGCGGCAAGACCAACCTCGCGATGCTGGAGCCGACCATCCCCGGCTGGAAGGTCGAGACGCTCGGCGACGACATCGCCTGGATGCGGTTCGGATCCGACGGCCGGCTGTACGCGACCAATCCCGAGTACGGGCTGTTCGGCGTGGCACCGGGTACCGACTGGAAGACCAACCCCAACGCGATGCGCACCATCGCCAAGGGCAACTCGATCTTCACGAACGTCGCCCGTACCGACGACGGCGACATCTGGTGGGAGGGCATGGGCACGCCGCCGGCCCACCTGACCGACTGGCGCGGCGACGACTGGACGCCAGACTCCGGCGAGCCGTCCAGCCACCCGAACTCCCGGTTCTGCACGCCGATCACGCAGTGCCCGATTCTCGCCGACGAGTACGAGGACCCGCTCGGCGTACCGATCGACGCGATCCTCTTCGGCGGGCGGCGCAAGACGACCGTCCCGCTGGTCGCCCAGGCGCGCGACTGGGTGCACGGCGTGTACCTGGGCGCGACGCTGTCCTCGGAGACCACGGCGGCGGCGGCCGGCGCGGTGGGGGTGGTGCGCCGCGACCCGATGGCCATGCTGCCGTTCATCGGGTACCACGCGGGCGACTACTTCCGGCACTGGATCGAGATGGGCAAGGGCGTCGACGGCGATCCCGCCAAGCTGCCGAAGATCTTCTACGTGAACTGGTTCCGCCGGGGCGACGACGGCCGGTTCCTGTGGCCCGGCTTCGGGGAGAACTGCCGGGTACTCAAGTGGGTCGCCGAGCGCGTCGCCGGCGGGGCGGGTGCGGTCGAGACTCCCGTGGGCTACGTACCGACGCCGGCCGACCTCGACCTGACGGGCCTGGACGTGCCCGCGGCCGACGTCGAGCAGGCGCTGCGGGTGGACCGCGACGAGTGGCGCGCGGAAGTGCCCGCGGTCGTGGAGTGGTTCGAGAAGTTCGGTGACAAGCTGCCCGGCGTGCTCTGGGCGGAACTGGACGCGCTGAAGGCACGCCTGGGAGTGGAGTGAGCGCAGCGGGGGCACCGCCTCCGCGCGCCCTGTCCGGCCGGCACGGGAACTGGGTAGGCTGACCGGCGTGAGACTTCGGGACCTGCTCGCCTACCCGGTCTACGAGCGGCGCCTCGCGGCCTCGCTGATCGGCAAGCCGCATCCCCGCCACGTCGGCGTGATGCTCGACGGCAACCGGCGCTGGGCCAAGGCCAACGGGTTCGATGACCCCACCGTCGGCCACCGGGCCGGCGCCGCCAAGGTCGAGGAGCTGCTGCACTGGTGTGACGCGGCCGGCATCGGCCACGTGACGCTCTGGCTCCTGTCCACCGACAACCTGACCCGCCCGGCGGCCGAGTTGGACCCGCTGCTGGGCATCATCGAAGGCGTCGCGGAGGATCTCGCGGCCCCGGGCAAGCCCTGGCAGCTGCGCATGGTCGGGGCGCTGGACGTCCTGCCGGCGAGCACCGCCGAGGTGCTGAAGGCGGCGCAGGAGCGCACCATCGGCCGCAGCGGTGGCGCGCACGTCAACATCGCCGTGGGCTACGGCGGCCGCCGGGAGATCGCCGACGCGGTGCGGTCACTGCTGCAGGAGCACGCCAGGGCGGGCACCAGCATCGAGGAACTGGCCGAGATCCTCGACGTCGACCACATCGCCGAGCACCTGTACACCAGGGGCCAGCCCGATCCGGACCTGGTCATCCGCACGAGCGGGGAGCAGCGGCTGTCCGGTTTCCTGCTCTGGCAGTCGGCGCACTCGGAGTTCTACTTCTGTGACGCGTACTGGCCCGGGTTCCGGCGGGTCGACTTCCTGCGCGCACTTCGTGACTACGCGAGCCGGCAACGCCGGTACGGCGTCTGAGTGGCCGCTCAGCCGCCGCCGTTGCCGCGGCGGGTCAGATGGTGCTGCGTGAACGGGACCACGGACGCCTCGCGGCTCTGGTTGAGCAGGTAGCCCTCGACGAACCCCGTGTTGCGGTCGCCCACCCGGTTCTCCAGATCCTCGAGGCGCGCGACGAACAGATCGACCATCAGGTCCAGCTTTCTGTTCACCTGTTCGAACAGGTGAGCGCTGACCGCGATCGCCCCACCCGCCGCCGCCAGTCCGATCCCGAAGTCGTTCACCACGTTGGGCACGGTGTACCGGGTCAGGGCCGCCAGGAGCACGTTGGCCATGGCGACGAGCCCGACGGCGAGTGTCCCGCTGATGATGCCCGCCCACTTGAAGCCCATCATTCGTTCTCCTTCGGTCACCCGGGCGCGCGCCCGACCAGACCCAATGAGCTGCCTTCCTGAGCAAAATGCAACGTGCAGACGGACGGTAGCTCGATGGTGGGGTATTGGTAACCAGGAGTGGTCAGATTGCCGTGGCTTCTTTCACCATTTGCCCACTAACCCGTTAGGCGCTTCCGTTGGGTACCTTCGTCCGGGATCGCCGGCCGGTAGGCGAGATAGCGGACCGTTTCCCGGATGTGGTACTTCTCCGCCTCCGACACCCGCGGATCCAGCAGCTTGTGCAGCAGGGCGGCGACGTCCGGGTCCATCGGCGGCGGCTCGGGGTGCGGCCGGCCGGTGGCGGACCGGTCCCAGCCGAGGATGCCGAAGGCGAGGGTCGGGTTGATACCGAGGCCCTCGCAGAAGGCCACCACGCGGGCCGGCTCCGGATCGGTGACCCAGTCGGCCCGCACCCACCGGTTGATGGTCTGGCGGGACAGGCCCGTCTTGGCTGCCACGGTCGTGCCGTTCCAGCCGCGGATGGCCCGCGCGTCCGCCAGCGACTTGCGGACGAACGCGGCGAACGCCTGACGCCGGCTGCTGGTGTCACGCACGCGGACAACGTACGTCCCGTCGTTGGGACGTTCGACCGATCGTGAGCTGCTGTCCCGTGTGCGTGACAGCAGCGCCTTGCCGATTTTGGCGACATTGGCGCGAGAGGTGAGGGGTGTCACGGGGGCAGGGTAGGGCTTGCCGAGTGCCGACGGAAATCATCCGAACGGATGATGCTGTCACGTCGGCGTTACGTCCTAACGTTGTCACGTGCGCGAGACATTATGTCACGACGCCAGTCACCCCTGCGCGCCAAAGGACCTTGACCGCCGACCGATACCAACTGCTAGAGGGGTGCCCCGATGACCGAGATCGCAACGCGTACCGAGGCCTTCGGCCTTGTCGCCCACGGTGTGGCGGACGGCCTTGCCGCACCCTGGCGGCTGTACCTGGCCCGCGGCTGCCGCTACCTGTCGCTGGGTGTCGGCAACCGCGACGAGTGGGACTCCTGGCGGACCCACCTCAACTGCCCGGACCTGTCCATCCGGGTGTACGAGACCGACGGCCTGGTGCGCCGTTCGTCTGTGGCGGAGGTCGTCCGCGGGGGCTGCCGCATCGCCGTCGAACTGGTCGAGGACATCGACCTGGGCGACCTCCGGCTGCTGACCCGCGACGACGACACGCCGGCGGGCGACTTCCGCGACCCGGATTACCCCGAACCCGAGGAGGCTACGTGAGTGTTGGTGCGGAACTGTTCATCCTTCTGTTGATCGCCTCGTCCACCTACGCCGTCGGCCGCGTACACGCGAAGGTCGGCTATCGACTCGGCTACCGCTTCGGGTACCGGCAGGGGTACTTCGACGGTGACCGCGCCAGTTGGAACCGGCGCCGCCGCGACGCCCAGACCGCCATCAGCGCAGTGCTCTCAGGGAAGCAAGGTCGTCCGCACACCGAGACGTTTTCCCTGGTACCGCCCGGAACCACGTACACGAGTACCTCAGCGACCGGCCGCCACGCCCTCACGGACTGACCGTTCCGCCGGTCGAGGAAGGGTCCGCCGCCGAAAGGTGGCGAAGAGCGCTCAACTCTTTCTTGATCGGCGGGGTAGGGCCGGTTAGCGTCTAGTCATGGCGAGGGGGCTTCCCAAGCCAACCGGCAGGCCTGGAGCACGTATTCGGCCGCCTGAGGCTGAATGCGGGAGCAGTCGCGGGGATCGCACCCGACCCCGTGCCACTGGGCACCGGCGGAGGCGGAGCGCGGGCGACAGGGTGCCGCCCGCAGGAGCCAGCCTGTGACCACTCGCCGTACCAGAACCTCGGCACCATCCCCGCACACATACGTCCTGGACACGTCTGTCCTCATCGCCGATCCGGCCGCGTTCCTGCGGTTCGCGGAGCACGAGGTGGTGCTCCCGCTGATCGTGATCTCGGAGCTCGAAGGCAAGCGTGCCCACCCGGAGTTGGGATACTTCGCGCGGCAGTCCCTGCGCCTGCTCGACGACCTGCGCGTCAAGCATGGCCGGCTGGACCTGCCGCTGCAGGTCAACGACAGCGGGGGGACACTGCGGGTCGAGCTCAACCACGCCGATCCGGGAGTGTTGCCGCCGGGCTTCCGCGGCGACACCAACGACTCCCGGATCCTGTCCGTGGCGCTGGCGATCGCGGCCGAGGGCAAGGACGTCACGCTTGTCACCAAGGACATGCCGTTGCGCGTCAAGGCCGCCTCGGTCGGCCTGTCCGCCGACGAGTACCGGCACGGGCAGGCCAGCGATCCCACCTGGACCGGCATGGCCGAGCTGGAACTGCGCGACGAGCAGGTCACCGCGCTCTACGCGGGCGAAACGCTGGACCTGACCGAGTTGCAGCCCGATGCGGCCGGTGAGGCGGCCGGGCTGCCCTGCCACACCGGCCTGGTGCTGCACTCGTCGCGCGGTTCGGCGCTGGGCCGGGTACTGCCCGACAA
The DNA here is from genome assembly GCA_039649115.1 of Micromonosporaceae bacterium. Lineage (GTDB taxonomy): Bacteria > Actinomycetota > Actinomycetes > Mycobacteriales > Micromonosporaceae > DATEJJ01. The sequence goes on from JBBWZQ010000106.1 coordinate 34,277, forward strand.
GAGGGTGCGGCTGGTGCGCGGCGACCGGGAGGCGTTCGGCCTGCACGGCCGCTCGGCCGAGCAGCGGATCGCGCTCGACCTGCTGCTGGACGATTCGATCGGCATCGTCTCGCTCGGCGGCCGTGCCGGCACCGGCAAGTCGGCGCTCGCGCTGTGCGCCGGGCTGGAACAGGTCATGGAGCGGCGCCGGCACAAGAAGGTGATCGTGTTCCGTCCGCTCTACGCCGTCGGCGGCCAGGAACTGGGCTACCTGCCGGGCAGCGAGGCGGAGAAGATGTCGCCCTGGGCGCAGGCCGTGTTCGACACGCTCGGCGCGCTCGTCCACGACAACGTGCTGGAGGAGGTCGCGGCCCGCGGCATGCTCGAGGTGCTCCCGCTGACCCACATCCGCGGCCGGAGCCTGCACGACGCCTTCGTGATCGTCGACGAGGCGCAGTCGCTGGAGCGCGGCGTCCTGCTGACCGTGCTCTCCCGCATCGGCACCGGGTCGCGCGTGGTACTCACGCATGACGTCGCACAACGGGACAATCTGCGGGTAGGCCGCCATGACGGGGTCGTCGCGGTCATCGAGGCACTCAAGGGACATCCCCTGTTCGCCCATGTCACCCTCACCCGTTCGGAGCGGTCGCCCATCGCCGAAGTGGTTACAGATCTTCTTGAGGACTTGCCACAATAAAGGACATTTCGCCCGTTACGATGTGTCAAGTTTCACAAAGACACCCGTGCCGACTGGCGTGGACCCGCACGGTGGGTAAGGGTGTTTGCCGAGTGCCTGCGGCCCGAGATCGATGGAAGCGTTGCCAATCCATCGCCGGATGTCGGTCTGGTTCGCGACCCGCAGTGGTTGGGCGGGGCGGCGCTCACGGTGTGTCCACTGCCGCTCACCAGCACGGCGAGCGGTTGGGACGCGCCGTGTCCTTGCCCCCGACGAAGGGACCACTTCGTGAGTCGGCTGTGGAGCCGGTTCGGTCTGCGGGCGCTGGCGATCGGGCTACTCGTGGTGGGCCTGGTCGGCGGGGTAGCGCTCGGTATCGACCGACAGACCCAGCAGCGAATCACCGCATCCGGACAGGCCGCGGGTATCGAAGCGGACGACATGCACCAACTCAAGGTGGATCAGGCGGACATGTGGCGGGCCACCGCCGGCCAGCGCGCGGCACAGGCCGACGCGCAGGCCAAGGCGAACGCCGCCGCCGCGGCGGCGGCGACCAGAGCGAAGGCCGCGGACGACGCGGCCCGCGCACAGGCGGCCAGCCGGTCCAAGGCCAGGGCGGCCACGCCGCCGAGCAGCCCGCCGTTCGGTCCGATCCCGACCTCCTGCAAGCAGTACACGGGCAACCAGGCGATCGGCTGCGCGCTGCTCTCGTCGTTCGGCTTCGGGCTCGACCAGATGACCTGCCTGGTCAACCTGTGGAACAGGGAGAGCCACTGGCGGGTGAACGCCAGCAACCCCTCCGGGGCGTTCGGCATCCCGCAGGCCCTGCCGGGCAGCAAGATGCAGTCCGCCGGAGCGGACTGGAAGACCAATCCGGCCACCCAGATCAAGTGGGGGCTGGGCTACATCAAGGGCCGGTGGAAGAATCCGTGCGGCGCCTGGGCGCACTCGCAGGCCTCCGGCTGGTACTGACGGACTGACGGCGTGACCCCCTCCGCCACACTGTTGACACAGGACGGGTGTGGAGGAGGGGGCCGCGTGGCACCGGACAGCGACGAGGTCGAGCGGTTCGGCTCGGCACCCTTCTACGCCTCACTCGGCCGCGCGTTCGTGGCCATGTGCGCGGTCATCCCGGTGCTCTTCCTGATCGAGTTGCTGGACCGGGCGACCGGACACCACCTGGACCAGCTGGGTGGCATCAAGCCACACGACATATCCGGCCTGGACGGCATCGTCTTCGGGCCGTTCCTGCACGCCAGCTTCGTGCACCTGTACAGCAACAGCGTTCCGTTGATCATGACCGGAACTTTCGTCCTCGCCCGCGGCGTGAAGCGCTTCCTCCTGGTCACGGCGTTCATCGCCGTCGCCAGCGGCCTGGGTGCCTGGCTGCTCGGCAAGGGCGGCACGGTGGTCATCGGGGCCAGCGGAATCATCTTCGGGTACCTGGGCTACCTGCTCGCCCGCGGGATCGTGGAGCGCAGCCTCTGGGGGATCGCGGTGGGGCTGCTGATCGGCCTGCTCTACGGCACGCAGATCTCCGGTGTCCTGCCGACCGACCAGCTCATCTCCTGGCAGGCGCACCTGTTCGGGTTCGCCGGCGGGGTGCTGGCCGCGATCCTGTTCCGGCGCCGGACCGGGCGCCGGCTCGCCGATGACGGTAAGCACCTCGATATTGCCGGTGGCCAGCCCCTGCCCTTAGGGTCTGACGAGTAGCTGGTCCATGTAACGCTGGGTGAACGGCGGTGAGCGCGAAGTGCGCCAGGTCGATGTGGCCATCGTAGGTGCCGGTCCGAGTGGGCTGTTCGCCGCGTACTATGCCGGGTTCCGTGGCCTGTCCACGGCCGTCATCGACGCGCTGCCCGAACCGGGCGGCCAGGTCACCGCGATGTACCCGGAGAAGCTCATCTACGACGTCGCCGGCTTCCCGGTGATCCGTGGCCGGGACCTCGTCGCCAACCTCGTCGAACAGGCCGCCATGTTCTCCCCGGAGTACCTCCTCGGCCTGCGCGCCGAAGGGCTGTCCTATGTGGACGAGAAGCCGGTACTGGCGCTCGGCGACGGTACTGTCCTCCACTGTGGAGCGATCATCATCACCGGCGGGCTCGGCAGCTTCACCGCGCGGCCACTGCCCGCCGCCGACGCGTTCGCCGGTACGGGCATCGTCTTCTTCGTTCCGCACCTCGACGATCTGGCCGGGCACAACGTCGTCATCGTGGGGGGTGGCGACTCCGCCTTCGACTGGGCGCTGTCCCTGTCGCCGCTCGCGAAGTCGGTGACCCTCATCCACCGGCGCGACAAGTTCCGCGCGCACGCGGCGACCGTGGCGCGGGTACAGGACCTGCCGGTCGAGATCATCGTCAACGCCGAGGTGACCCGGATCATCGGCGACGAGCGGGTGACCGGCGCGGTGGTACACCCGCGCGGCGGGGAGCCCCGTGAGTTGCCGGCCGACTCGGTGGTGGCCGCGCTGGGCTTCACGGCCGACCTGGGACCGCTGGCGCAGTGGGGGATGGCGCTGGACAAGCGGCACATCCTCGTCGACAGCCGGATGGGGACCAACCTTTCCCGCGTGTTCGCCGCCGGCGACATCACCGAGTACCCCGGCAAGGTGCGGCTGATCGCGACCGGATTCGGCGAGGCGGCGACCGCCGTCAACAACGCGGCCATCGTCATCGACCCGTCGGCGCACCTGTTCCCGGGTCACTCCTCCGACGCCGGCTGACTGCCCGGCAGCGGGTGCCCGTCGAAGTCCACGACTGAGTACAGGCTCAGCTTCTCCAGCTTGTGGTAGGAGTCCACGACGCGGATCGTGCCGCTCTTGGACCGCATCACGATCGACTGCGTGTACGCGCCGCCGCGCCGGTAGCGTACGCCGCGCAGCAGGTCCCCGGTGGTGACACCGGTGGCGGCGAAGAAGCAGTTGTCGCCGGTGACCAGGTCGTCGGTGACCAGCACCCGGTCGAGGTCGTGCCCGGCGGCCAGGGCCTTCTCGCGTTCGGCGCCGTCGCGCGGCCAGAGTTTCGCCTGCATCGCGCCGCCCATGCACTTCAGCGCGCACGCGGTGACGATGCCTTCGGGGGTGCCGCCGATGCCCATGAGCACGTCGGTCTCGGACGCCTCGCTGGCCGCGCTGATCGCACCGGCGATGTCGCCGTCGGCGATGAACTGGATGCGCGCGCCGGCCTCGCGTACCTCGCGGATCAGGCCGGCGTGGCGGGGCCGGTCCAGGACGCAGACCGTGACGTCGGACATCCCCGACTTCTTCACCGCCGCGACGCGCCGCAGGTTCTCCGCGACACCGGCGTTGATGTCGATCACGTCGGCGCAGTCCGACCCGACCGCGAGTTTCTCCATGTAGAACACGGCACTCGGGTCGAACATCGCGCCGCGCTCGGCGACGGCGAGCACGGCCAGCGCGTTGGGCATGCCCTTGCTCATCAGGGTGGTGCCGTCGATCGGATCGACCGCCACGTCCACCTCGGGACCGGTCCCGTCGCCCACCTGCTCGCCGTTGTACAGCATGGGGGCGTTGTCCTTCTCGCCCTCGCCGATCACGACGACGCCGCGCATGGACACCGAGTTGATCAGCCGGCGCATCGCGTCGACGGCGGCGCCGTCGCCGCCTTCCTTGTCGCCCCGCCCGACCCAGCGGCCCGCCGCCATCGCGGCGGCCTCGGTCACGCGGACCAGCTCCAAGGCGAGGTTGCGGTCGAGTTCCTGTGGCTTTCGGATGGCGCTCCCGGGCATATCGCTCTCCTCTTTGCGGGCGATGCTCGAATCGTGGCACGGCCGTGTTTCCCGCGCTCACGTGGGTCGGCGTGCGGTGTCGCGGTTTCCCGCGCTCACGTGGGTCGGCGGTGTCACGGTCCCGCGCTCACGTGGGTCGGCGGGCGGTGTCACGGTCCCGCGCTCACGTGGGTCGGCGTGCGGTGTCACGTAGCGCGACATCCCCTGGCTCGGGGTGCGCGCGGCCGGAGCCGGGTCTGGCGGGAGGCGAGCGCGCCCCGGTCTGCCGGGCGACGCCCGGGGCGGCTGCCGCGTTCGGGCGGCGGTGGGCGAGGATGGAGGGGCCGCGCGGCCGCGGCGGGCGGACGGAGGAACGGTGGACACGCAGGCGCCGGGGGTACCGGGCGAGGCGGCAGGCGGTGACGAGGCGCCGGTGGCATCCGGGCGCGGCGGCCGGTCGCTGAAGGACATGGCGCTGTCCATGGGCGTGCTGCTGGTGCCGATCCTCCTGCTGATCGGCGTGTACAACTTCCTCTACAACGGTGACCATCCGCGCCCGATCGACCCGTCGGGCACGCTCGCGTCGGCGCGCCACTCGGCCGCCTTCCCGATCCTGGAGCCGGCCGGGCTGCCGGGCAGCTGGACGGTCGTCAGCTCGTCGTACCAGAAACTGGCCGACGGCTCGACGCTGCGGCTCGGGTATGTGACGCCGGACCGGACCGGCCTGCAGTTGATCGAGAGCGACCGGTCGGTGAACTCGCTGCTGCCGGCGGAGTTGGGCAGCAACGCGCAGCCCGGGGACATGACGCTGCTCGGGGACCGGCGGTGGCGCGAGTACCCGGTGGCGCGCGACGGCGGCCAGGCACTGGTACTGGCGGAGAACGGCCGCACCGTGATCGTCACCGGTACCGCCTCCGCCGCCGACCTGCGTGTGCTGGCGGGCAGTTTACATTGAGGGCTGTTGCGGGTATCAGCCCGCAATGAACCCTTTGCAGACGCGCCGCCTCGCCCTCGCCGGCCTGTCGGCTCTCGTCGCTGTGGGCCTGGCCGTCGGCGGTTGCGCCGCGAGCAACAGCGGAGCACAGCCCTCGACCGGCGGATCGGAAGGCCCCTCGGCGACCGATTCGGCAGGCGGCTCGTCGGCCGCCAAGAGTGCCCTGATCGCGTCGATACAGCAGCTCAACCAGACTCCGTACCGGTACCACACGGTCTCCGGCGGCCTGTCCGGCGACGGTGCCGCGGATCCGGCCAGCAAGACCGCCACGGTCTCGCTGACCGGCACCAGCCAGGGCAACTCCACGAAGATCGACATGATCGCCGTCGGTACCGACTTCTGGCTGAAGCTCAACCTGGGCAACGCCAACCAGTCCATGGGCATCTCCACGGACAAGTGGCTGCACATCGACGCGGCACGGCTGGGCGCCGGGGCCAACCTGCCCGCCGACCCGTCCGGTGGTGCGGCGACCGCCTCCGGGCTGTTCACCGGCCTGACGAACGTGCGGCAGGTCGACAGCCAGCACTTCACCGGATCCATCGACCTGACGAAGGTCACCGGGGTCTCCGGCGTCAACCAGGACCTGCTGAGCAAGGCCGGCGTCAAAGCGACCTCGGTACCGTTCACCGCCACGCTCGACAGCCAGAACCGGCTGTCCGATCTGAAGGTCGACCTCTCCTCGATCGATCCCACGCTGTCGCTGGAGGTGTCGTACTCGGACTACGGCAAGCCGGTCACGGTGACCAGGCCGGACCAGGCGTCGGTCGCCGAGGCACCGGACAGCGTCTACAAGTTGTTCGGCCGCTGACGCGGCTTCCTCGGGTGCACGGATGGCCGGGTCGGTCGCGACCATCCGGGCCCGACCGTGTTCGTGGTCAGTCGCGCCGTTCGCGGGCCGAGTCCAGGCGCGCGCGGGCGCCGTCGAGCCAGCGCTGGCAGATGTCGGCCAGCCGCTCGCCCCGCTCCCAGAGGGCCAAAGACTCTTCGAGCGTCGCGCCGCCGGCCTCCAGCTTCTCGACCACCGCGGCCAGTTCGGCGCGCGCCTGCTCGTAGGACAGCTCCTGCTTGCCCGGGGCGCCGTCGCCGCTCATGGCTGCCTCGCTTCGCTGAGCCCGTTCATGACGCTGTCACCGTAGCCGCCAGCTCCCCGGCGGCGAGCCGGACCCGCAGCGCGTCGCCGACGTCCACCTGCGCCGCCTCGCGCAGCACGGCGCCGTCCCCGGCGCGCTGCACGATCGCGTACCCGCGCCGCAGCGTGGCGGCCGGCGACAGCGCGCGCAGCCGGGCCAGCGTGTGCTCCAACTCCGCGCCGGCCCGGTCGATCCGGTGGCCCAGGCAGCGCCCGGCCCGGCCGCGCAGCTGACCGATCTCGACCGCCCGGGCCTCCAGCAGGGCCTCCGGCCGGGCCAGCACCGGCCGGCTGCGCAGCGCGTCCAGCCGGTGCTGCTCGCGGTCGAGCAGCGCGCCGATCACCCGGTCCAGCCGCTGCCGCGCCTGCCCGATGCGCTGCTGCTCCTCGGACAGGTCGGGCACGACCCGCCGGGCGGCGTCGGTCGGGGTGGAGGCCCGGAGATCGGCGACGAAGTCGAGCAGCGGGGCGTCGGTCTCGTGCCCGATCGCGCTGACCACGGGCGTCCGGCAGGCGAACACCGCGCGGCAGAGCGCCTCGTCGGAGAAGGGCAGCAGGTCCTCCACCGAGCCACCGCCCCGAGCCAGGATGATCACATCGGTCTCCGGGTCGCGGTCGAGCACCTCGATGGCGTCGAGGATCTGCGGTACCGCGCCGGGCCCCTGCACCGCGACGTTGAGCACCCGGAACCGTACCGCCGGCCAGCGCTTGCGCGCGTTTTCCAGGACATCCCGCTCGGCCGCGCCGGCCCGGCCGGTCACCAGGCCGATCTGGTGGGGCAGGAACGGCAGCCGGCGCTTGCGCCGGGGATCGAACAGGCCCTCCGCGGCGAGCAGCTTCTTGAGGCGCTCGATGCGGGCGAGCAGCTCCCCGATGCCCACCTGGCGGATCTCGTCGGCGCGCAGCGAGAGCGTGCCCCGGCCCGGATAGAACTCCGGGCGGGCATGCAGCACCACGCGGGCACCCTCGGCCAGCTCCGGCGCACCGAGGTCGAGCACGTCACGGTTGGTGGTGACGGTCAGGCTCAGGTCGGCGGACGGGTCGCGCAAGGTGAGGAAGACCACCTGGGCGCCGGGCCGGCGGGTGATCTGCGCGACCTGCCCGTCCACCCAGACCCAGCCCAGCCGCGCGATCCAGGCACCCAGCTTCTGGCTGATCACGCGCACCGGCCAGGGGTTTTCGGCGGTGCTGCGGTCGGCCTCGGTCACCCGGCCAGCCTAACGGGGCAGCCCGCGGTGGCCGGGATCACGCTCGGCCAGTCCCGGCCGGGCGCGGCCCGTACCATGGACGGGTGACCAAGCGCGTCCTTCTCGCCAAGCCTCGCGGATACTGCGCCGGCGTCGATCGTGCGGTGCAGACCGTCGAGGAGGCGCTCACGCTGTACGGCGCCCCCGTCTACGTGCGCAAGCAGATCGTGCACAACAAGCACGTGGTCGCCACGCTGGAGGCGCGCGGCGCGATCTTCGTGGCGGAGAACGACGAGGTACCGGAGGGTGCGACCGTGGTCTTCTCGGCGCACGGGGTGGCGCCCGAGGTGTACGAGCAGGCGCGCTCGCGGGGGCTGAAGGCCATCGACGCGACCTGCCCGCTGGTCACCAAGGTCCACCAGGAGGCGCGCCGGTTCGCGGCGGAGGACTACGACATCCTGCTCATCGGGCACGAGGGCCACGAAGAGGTGGTCGGCACCGCGGGCGAGGCGCCGGCCCACGTGCAGCTCGTGGACGGACCGGACGGGGTCGACGCGGTGACCGTGCGGGACCCCGCGAAGGTGGTCTGGCTGTCCCAGACCACGCTGTCGGTCGACGAGACGATGGAGACCGTGCAGCGGCTGCGGCAGCGGCTGCCGTTGCTCCAGTCGCCGCCCAGCGACGACATCTGCTATGCGACCCAGAACCGCCAGGTGGCGATGAAGGAGATCGCTCCCTTGTGCGACGTGGTGCTCGTGGTCGGCTCGCGCAACTCCTCCAACTCGGTACGCCTGTGCGAGGTGGCGCTGGACGCCGGAGCCCGCGCCTCGTACCTGGTGGACTTTGCCGAGGAGATCGACCCGGCCTGGGTGGCGCAGGCGCAGACGGTGGGCCTGACCTCCGGCGCGAGCGTCCCGGAGGAGCTGGTCGACCAGGTGCTCGGCTGGCTGGCCGAGCGCGGCTTCACCGACGTCGAGGAGGTCACCACGGCGCAGGAGCGGCTCATCTTCTCGCTCCCGCCGGACCTCAGGCGCGACATGCGTGCGGCGGCGGATCACTGACCTCGTCGGCATCGCCGGTCTCCAGCTCGGGTGACTGCGGCTGGCGCGGCGCCAGCTCCAGCTGCGCGGGCGACTCCAGCTCCTCCGCGGACACGCCGAGGTCGGCGAACTTGCGCGCGCTGACCAGCACGCGCGCCTCCAGCGAGCCGACCGCTTTGTTGTACGCGGTGACCGCGCCGCCCAGCGAGGTGCCGACCCGGGCGAAGTGGCCGCCCATTGTGGACAGTCGCGAGTAGAGCTCGCGACCGAGTGTGTGCACGGCGAGGGCATTGCGCGCCAGCGAGTGCTGGCGCCACGCGAATGCGATGGTGCGCAGCATCGCCACCAGGGTCGCCGGCGTCGCGAGCACGACGTTGCGGCTGAACGCGTATTCCAGGAGGGTCGGGTCGCGCTGCAGCGCCGCGTCGAGGAACGGGTCGGCCGGGACGAACAGCACCACGAACTCGGGGGCCGACGCGAACGCCGCCCAGTAGGACTTGGCCGCCAGCTGCTCCACATGGGCCCGCAGGTGCTTGGCGTGCCGGTCCAGCTCGTCGTTGCGGGTGCGCTCGTCGCGCGCCTCCATCGCGGTCAGGTATGCGTCGAACGGCGCCTTGGCATCCACCACCACCTGGCGCTCGCCGGCCAGCCGTACCACCAGATCGGGCCGCACGCCGCCGGCGTCGGTGGCGCCGCTGACCTGCTCGGAGAAGTCGCAGTGCTCCAGCATGCCGGCGGCCTCGACGATCCGCCGCAGCTGGTGCTCGCCCCAGCGGCCCCGCACCTGCGGCGCGCGCAGCGCGGCCACCAGTTGGTTGGTCGATGTGGACACGGCGGCCGACAGCGCCTGCATCTGCCGCACCTCGGTGCGCAGCTCCGCGTAGGCGTCGACCCGGTCGGCCTCCATCTCGACCGCCCGGCGCTCATAGCGGTCGATGGCATCCTGCAGCGGGCGCAGCATCTGGGCGAGACTGGCGTGCTGGTCGCGGGTGGCGTCGTGGGACAGCACGCGCAGCGACCGCTCCAGCCGCGCCTCACCCTCCCTGGTGGCCCGCAGCGTGGCGTCCAGCCCGGCGAGCTGCCCGGCGGTGCGCGCGCGGGCGGCCAGCCAGCCCAGCGCGCCGCCCAGGGCGAGCCCGATCACCAGCAGCAGAACAGCCATGCGGGAAGGATGCCGGACGGGTGCGACAAAACGATTCCCGACCCCGGTCGGTTGGGCGCCAGCAGGTACCGTTGAGGCATGTGGTGGTCGCGCAAGCGCAGGCAGCAGCAGTTGGCAGATGCCCGTGAAGAGGCACTGCGCTGGTACGAGCGGCTCGGTGGCCAGGTCATGAACCTGCCGCCGGGCGACGAGCCGGCCACGAAGCAGGCGCTGATCGACGCGGGCGAGCGGTACAACGCGGCGGGCAGCCAGCTGGACCGCGCCACCTCGGTCAAGCAGTTCGAGCTGGCCCGGGAGACGGCGCTGGAGGGCCTGGCATACGTCCGCGCCGCCCGCACCGCGATGGACCTCGATCCGGGTCCGGAGCTGCCCCCGCTTGCCGGGCAGCGGGCCGCCGGCACGCTGCAGGAGGAGCGCGCGGTGCAGGTGCAGGGGCACGAGTACCGGGCCTCGCCGCGGCCGGGCGCCGGCACCCCGTACTACTACCCGGGCGGCACGGTCTCCGGGCGCCCGGTGCCATCCGGCTGGTACTCCGAGCCGTGGTGGAAGACCGCGCTGGTGGCGGGGGCCGCGGGCATCGGCTCCATGCTGATTTTCGACGCGCTGTTCTCACCCGGCTTCGGCGCCGGCTTCGGCGGCTTCGACCAGGGCTACGGCTCAGGTTACGACCAGGGCTTCGACGCGGGTTACGACCAGGGCCAGGATGGCGGCGGGGACGGCGGCGGCTACGACGGTGGCGGCGGCTACGACGGTGGCGGTGGCTTCGACGGCGGTGGGTTCGACGGGGGCGGGTTCGACGGCGGGGGCTTCGACGGGTTCTGATCCCGGACCGGTGCCCAGCCACCGGGATCTTGGTGGGTTGTCCACAGGCGACGGTCGAGTGGTTGCGGGTCGCGACGGGACTGTCGCACAGTAGCGAGCCATGAGGCTCGATGCGTTGATCGCCGTGCAGTTCGGCATCGTGCGCCGGGACCAACTTCTGCGCTGCGGGATCACCCCCGCGACGGTCCGGCGCCGGCTGAATTCAGGGGAGTGGCAGAGCGTCTTCGCCACCGTGTACGCACTGTTCGCCGGCCCGCTCGACGCGCGGCGACGGCAGGTCGCCGGCTGGCTCTACGCCGGGCCGGGCAGCCAGCTCGCCGGCCCGACGGCCGCGCGCCTCTACGGCCTGCGCAACGCGCCGGCCGACCCGCGGATCCACCTCCTGGTGCCGCACCGCCGGCAGCTGTCGTCCGCCGGCTTCGCGGTCATCCACCGCACCGTGCGGATGGAGCCGCGGCCGCACCAGGTCGCGCCGATCGCGGTCTGCTCGCTGGCCCGCGCGGTGGCCGACTCGGCGCGCTGGTGCCCCGAGGTGACCATGGTCCGGGCGCTGGTCAGCGAGGCCATCGAGCGCCGCTTCACCACCGTGGAGGCGTTGCGGGCCGAGTCGTCGGCCGGCCGGCGCAACGGCAGCGCGCTGCTCCGGGCCACGCTCGACGAGCTTGCCGGGGGCACCCGGCACGCCCCGGAGCAGGATCTGCGGACCGCGCTGCTGCAGTCGCGCGAGCTGCCGCGGATCGCCTGGCAGCCGCAGCTCGTCGGGGCCGACGGGCGTGGCCTGCCCTGGGTGGACGGCTGGATCGACGAGGTGGGCATCGGCATCGAGGTGGACCTGAGCACCGAGGCGTCGCCCGACGAGTGGGAGCGCACGGCGCGCCGGCACGCGTTGCTGGCCGAGTACGGCGTGCTGGTGCTCCAGTTTCCGGCGGCCCGGATCAGGCGCGACCCGTTCGGCGTCCGCGCCGCCGTGGAGCGCGCCTACCGGCACCGGCGCGCCTGCCGCGCCCGGGCCCAGGCGATCCTGGTGGCGCAGGGCGCGACCAGGATCGGGGTGGGTGCCGCCGGCGGGACCGGTTAGGAGCCGTTGCGCAGGTCGGCCAGGCGTGCCCTGACAAACCGGACGTCGTCGAAGGTTGCCGCGCAGCCGTCGCCGGTCGGCGACTGCGACTCGAAGCCGATCTGCGTCGCCTCCGCCCCCAGGTCGAAGTAGCGCACGAAGGACCACGAGGCGCCGTCGGTGGAGGCGTGGAAGGCGTGCGCGCGACCGAGCCGGGAGATGCGCAGCCAGACGGTACGGCCGGTGACGATGAACCCGTTCGCGTCGTCGGAGGCGCGCCGGGTGACCACCGAGACGATCATCGGGGCCCGGCCGGGTGACCGCTCGAAGCACAGCTTGGCCCAGCGGCTCTCGTCCGCCCACACCAGCAGCACGCCCGCGTCGAAGGTCGCCGCGAACTCCACGGCGACCCGCGCGGAGAACTGGAAGTCGCCCTCCGGCGGTGTGCCGATCAGCCGTGGCGCGTTGAGCCGCACGCTGTCCCCGCCCGGATCGACGAACAGGTCCGTCAGCCGCCCGGCCTCGACGCGCAGGCGCGTCGTGCCGTCGGTCTCGCAGCGCACGGGGGACACGTCCCAGCGCAGAGGAATCGGCAGGGCCGAAAGCGTGATCGGTGTCTCCACCCGATGGATTGTGGACCAACCGGGCGGTCCTGTCGACCCGAACCGCGTGATCGTCGGGCTAGACCAGGCTGTCCTGCCATTGCTGGTGCAGCGTGGCGTACCGGCCGCCCCGCTCGATGAGCCGGTACGGTGGGCCGTCCTCGACGATCAGTCCGCGGTCCAGAACGAGTACCCGGTCCGCTATCTCCACTGTGGACAGTCGGTGTGCGATCACGATCGCGGTACGGTCGGCGAGGATCGTGCGCAGCGCCCGCTGGACGAGACGCTCGGACGGGATGTCCAGGGAGGAGGTGGCCTCGTCGAGGATGAGCACCACAGGATCCGCGAGGAACGCGCGCGCGAACGCGACGAGCTGCCGCTGGCCCGCCGACAGCCGCCCACCCCGCTTGCGCACGTCGGTCTGGTAGCCCTCCGGCAGCGCCGCGATGAACTCGTCCGCGCCGATCGCGCTCGCCGCGGTGACCACCTCGGCGTCGGACGCGCCGGGCCGGCCGAACCGGATGTTGTCGGCGACGGTGCCGGAGAAGAGGAAGTTCTCCTGGGTCACCATGACCACCGCCGTCCGCAGCTCGTCGTCGGACAGCTGCCGCAGATCGATGCCGTCCAGGCTGACCGAGCCCGCCGTCGGGTCGTAGAACCGGGAGACCAGCTTGGCGATCGTGGTCTTGCCGGCACCGGTGGCGCCGACGACCGCGAGCGTCTGCCCGGCCGGGATGGTCAGGTCCAGGGTGGGCAGCACCGGCCGGTCCGCCCGGTATGCGAAGCTGACCTGCTGGAAGCGCAGCTCACCCCGCTCGCGGCGGGCCGGCAGCTGGGTCGGCCGGGCGGGTTCGGGTACCGACGGCGCCTCGTCGAGCACGCCCGCCAGCTTCTCCAGCGCCGCCGACGCGGACTGCAGCGAGTTGTAGAACTGGGAAAGGTCCTGCATCGGCTCGAAGAACTTGCGCAGGTACAGCAGGAACGCGGCGAGCACGCCGACCTGGGTCTGGCCGTGCAGCGCCCGGTAGCCGCCGTAGGTGAGCACGATCGCCACGCTCAGGTTGCCGATCAGCTTGATGCCCGGCGAGAACAGCGCGATCAGCCGGAACGCGGTCAGGTTGGCCCGCCGGTAGTTTTCGTTGACGGCCTCGAAGATGTCCTGGTTGCGCTGCTCGCGACGGAACGCCTGCACCGCCCGGATGCCGCCCATCGACTCGACGAAGTGGACGATCACCAGGGCGACCGCCTCGCGGGTGCGCCGGTACGCCCTGGCCGAGGAGCGCTGGAACCACCGGGACAGCGCGATCAGGAACGGGAACGAGACGAGCGTGACCAGGGCCAGCGGCGGGTCCAGCCAGAGCAGGATGGCGGCCACCGAGATGACCGACAGCGCGGAGAGCACGAGGTCCTCGACGCCGCCGTCGAGCAGTTCCGAGATGGAGTCGGTGTCGCTGGTCAGCCGGGAGATGACCCGCCCGGACGTGTACCGCTCGTGGAACCCCACGGACAGCCGCTGGAAGTGCTGGTACACCCGGTTGCGCAGGTCGAACAGGATGGCCTGGCCGATCCGCCCGGACAGCGTGATGAAGCCGCGCTTGCCGGCGTACTCGGCGAGCGCGGCGACCACGAACGCGATGCCGATGTCGATCATCACGCCGCCGTGCCGGGGATGGGACAGCAGCGGCGGGATGCCCCTGTCGATGCCGAGCTTCACGAGGTACGGGCCGGCCATGGCGGCGGCGTTCTGCAGGAGCAGCAGCGCGATCATCAGAGTGACCCCGCGCCGGTGCGGGCGTACCAGTGACCTGAGCAGTGCCCGGGAGTCGGCGCGCAGCCGTACCACCGAACCGCCCTCGGCCGCGGTGCGCTCGGCGTCCTCGTCGACCGCGACCCCCCGCCAGGCCGCGATGTCCCGCTCGGCGGCCGGTTCGCTGATGGCCGCCTGTTCTTGAGTTGTCACGCGCTCACCTCGCTGGGCTCGGCCGCGGCCGAGAGAACCTCGCGGTAGGCCGGCACCGTTGCCAGCAGTTCGGTGTGTGTGCCGACGGCGGTCAGGACCCCGTCCTGCAGCAGCGCGACCCGGTCGGCGAGCGCCACAGTGGACGGTCGGTGCACCACGATCAGGGCCGTGGTGCCCCGCAGCACCCGTGCCAGGGCCTCCTCCACGAGTGCCTCGGTGTGCACGTCCAGCGCGGACAGCGGGTCGTCGAGGACCAGTACGTGCGGCTTGCCCAGCACCGCCCGGGCCAGGGCGAGCCGCTGGCGCTGCCCGCCGGACAGGGACAGCCCCTGCTCACCGACCCGCGTGGAAAGCCCCCACGGCAGGTCGTAGACGAACTCGGCCTGCGCCACGGCGAGCGCCTCCGCGACCTGCTCCTCACCGGCGTCGGGATGGCCGAGCGTGAGGTTTTCCCAGACCGACATGGAGAAGAGGGTGGCTTCCTCGAACGCGACCCCGACCAGCCCGCGCAGGCTGGACAGGTGGAAGTCGCGGATGTCGCGGCCGTCCAGCGTGATGCGCCCGGCCGTCACGTCGTAGAGCCGGGGTACCAGCGACACGAGGGAGGTCTTGCCGGCGCCGGTGACGCCCACGATGGCGACCGTCTCGCCCGGCTGCACCTCCAGGTCGATCCGGCGCAGCACGTCGGACTCGGCGTCGGGGAAGCGGAAGGCGACGCCCTCGAAGCACAGGTGGCCCCGGATCCCGTCGAGGTCGGTGACGGTCGCCGCACCCGGGCGGTCCACAATGGATGGCTGTACGTCGAAGACCTCGTAGATGCGGTCGGCGGCGGTCATCGCCTCCTGCCCGTTCGCGATGATCCAGCCGAGCGCGTCGATCGGCCAGACCAGCATCAGTTGCAGCGTGACGAACGCCACCAGCTCGCCCACCGTCATCCCGCCGGAGGCGACCGCGTAGGCGCCGCCGACCAGCACGACGGCGAGCGTGGCGTTGGGTACCAGGTCGAACCCGGCCCAGGTGCGCCCGAGCAGCCGCGCCTTGCCCACGGCGGTGTCGTGGATCAGCTTCGCCCCGCCGCGGAACCGGTCGGCCATGTAGCGGCGCCGGCCGAACGACTTGATCACCCGGATGCCCTGCGCCGACTCCTCGATCACCGTCGCCAGGTCGCCCTGCTGGTCCTGCATCGTGCGGGACGCGGTGATGTAGCGCCGGCTGAACCAGAGGCTCAGCAGGAACAGGGGCACCGCGCTCACCGCGACCAGCAGGCCGAGCGGCCAGTAGAGGCGCAGGAGCAGCGCGACCACCAGGCAGTAGGTGCCGATGTTGATGATCAGGAAGATCAGCCCGAACGAGAGGAACCGCCGGATCACGCTCAGGTCGGTGGTGACCCGGGAGAGCAGCTGCCCGGACTGCCAGCGGTCGTGGAACGCGATCGGTAGTCGCTGCAGGTGTTCGTACAGGTCGTTGCGCATCGCGTACTCCATGCCCAGCGCCACGCCCGACTGGCTCCACCGGCGAATGAAGATCAGCACTGCCTCGACGGCCCCGAGCAGCAGCGCGAGCGCGCCGAGTTCGAGGAGGCCGGCGCCGTGCCGGTGCCGGACCGGGCCGTCGACGACCCGCTGGACGACCAGCGGAACCATGATCCCGGCGCCGGTCGCGGCGGCGGCGGCGGCCAGCATCCAGGTCATGTGTGACAGGTGGGGACGGACGTACGACCGGATGCGCCAGAGGCTGGACAGGGAAGATCGCGTTGAGCTGCTATCCAGAGGCACTCTGTGACGTTAGCTGGAGGGTACGACGCTTCACGAACCACTTTTCGTTATCTGACGTTCATGCGTGGGCAGTCACCGATTCGCTGTCAGATCTCGGTCACTGCCGCCAGAGTCGACGTCAGTGCCGCCAGAGTCTTATGACGGCGTAGGAGCGCCAGGGTCGCCAGCCCCGGGCGTGGCGCTCCAGCGCCTGCGGCTCCTCCGGCAGGCCCAGCAGCCCGGCGCCCCGGCGGACGCCGAGGTCACCGGAGAGGAAGACGTCGGGATCGCCCAGCGCGCGCAGGGCGATGTAGCGGGCGGTCCACTCGCCGATACCGGAAATCCGGCGCAGGGCCTCCTCGGTGCCGGCCCGGTCGGCGCCGCCGTCGAGGACGAGCGCGCCGGTCGCCACCGCCTCGGCGAGCGCCCGGATCGTGGCGCGCCGGGCGGCGGGCATGCCGAAGGCGGAGTCGGGAGCGGCGGCGACGGCGGCGGCATCCGGGAACGGCCGCAGCTGCCGGTCGCCCGGAGCGGGCGTGGCGGCCTTCACTGTCGGGACCGCTGACTGTGGCCGCTGGGCAAGCTGCGCGACCAGACGGGCAAGGACGGTACGGGCACCGGCGACCGAGATCTGCTGGCCGACCACGGCGCGTACCGCCACCTCGAAGCCGTCCACCGTCCGCGGTACCCGTACCCCGGGCTCCTTCAGGACCGCCGGTGCCAGCGCCGGGTCCTCGTCCAGCGTGGCGTCCACCGCGGCCGGGTCGGCGTCCAGGTCCAGCAGCCGCCGGCAGCGCGCCACCGCGGGGGCGAGGTCGCGCAGGTCGGCCAGGCGCAGCGTCGCCGCGACGTACCCCTCGCGCGGGGTGAGCACCACCGAGCCGGTCCCGTGCGGCAGCCGCAGCCCGCGGGCGTACCCGCCGTCCGCGACTGCCTCGACGCCCTCGATGGAACGGGCCGCGAGGAACTCCAGCAGCGCCTGCGCGTGCAACGGCGGCCGGTACGCCAGCCGCAGGCTCAGCGCGCCGGGCGTCGGGGACGGTACCTGCCGCGCACCGGTACGCAGGTCCGACGGTGCGGCGGCGTACACCTCGCGCAGGCAGTCGTTGAACTGCCGTACCGAGCCGAACCCCGCCGCGAACGCGATCTCCGCCATGCCCAGGTCGGTCGTCTCCACCAGGATCCGTGCCGTCTGCGCGCGCTGCGCCCGGGCCAGCGCGAGCGGCCCGGCGCCCAGTTCCGCGCTGAGCATCCGGCTCAGGTGGCGCGTCGTGTAGCCGAGGCGCGCCGCGAGTCCCGGTACCCCGTCACGGTCGACCACCCCATCCGCGATCAGCCGCATCGCGCGCCCGACCACGTCGGCCCGCACGTCCCACTCCGGCGAGCCCGGCGCGGCGTCGGGCCGGCAGCGCCGGCACGCGCGGAACCCGGCCCGCTGCGCCGCGGCGGCCGACGGGTAGAACCGCACGTTCTCCCGCTTCGGCGTGGTGGCCGGGCAGGACGGCCGGCAGTAGATCCCGGTGCTGGTGACGGCGGTCACGAACCAGCCGTCGAACCGGGGGTCCCGGCTGTCCACGGCCCGGTAGCAGCGCTCGAAGTCAGGGTCCACCCTTGCGATCCTGCCCGGAGCCCGGGCCAAAAGCTCGCGGATTTCGGACATCGCCATTGGTCCGGGACCGTCCGCTTAGCGGGGGTCCGGGCGGGTACATGCCGCACGATCGCCACCGCCACCGCGGCGGGGCGGCGCCGTTCACGGGGGGACACATGAAGGCCGTGGTCTACGAGGGCCCGCGCACCGTGGCCGTCAAGGACGTACCGGATGCGCGGATCGAGCAGCCCACCGACGTGCTCGTGCGGATCACCACGACGAACATCTGCGGCTCGGACCTGCACATGTACGAGGGGCGTACCGACATGGAGCCGGGCCGGGTGCTCGGTCACGAGAACGTCGGCGAGGTGGTCGCGGTGGGCCCTGGGGTGCAACGGGTACAGGTCGGCAGCATGGTCTGCCTCCCGTTCAACATCGCGTGCGGCTTCTGCGAGAACTGCGAGCGCGGCCTGACCGCGTTCTGCCTCACCACGAACCCGGCACCGGGGATGGCGGGCGCGGCGTACGGTTTCGCCGGCATGGGGCCGTACGACGGTGGGCAGGCGGAGCTGCTGCGCGTGCCGTTCGGCGACTTCAACTGTCTCGTGCTCCCGCTGGACGCGCGCGACGCGGCCCGGCAGCGCGACTACGTGATGCTCGCCGACATCTTCCCGACCGGGTGGCACGCCACCGAACTCGCCTGCGTGCGGCCCGGCGACGCGGTCGCCGTCTTCGGCGCCGGTCCGGTCGGGCTGATGGCGGCGTACTCCGCGATGCTCAGGGGCGCCGGCAAGGTGATGGTCGTCGACCACCATGCCGACCGGCTCGGGCTGGCCGAGCGGATCGGTGCGATCCCCATCGACGACTCGGTGGCCTCGCCGGTGGCCCAGATCCTGGAGGAGACGGACGGCCTGGGCGCCGACCGGGGCTGCGAGTGCGTCGGGTACCAGGCGGAGGACCCGCGCGGCGAGGAGTACCCGAACCTGACGCTCAACCGGCTGGTGGAGTCGGTGCGGTTCGCGGGTTCGATCGGGGTCGTCGGCGTGTACGTGCCCAGGGACCCGAACAGCCCGGACGAGCTGTACCGGCAGGGCGAGCTGGCCTTCGACTTCGGCCGGTTCTGGTTCAAGGGCCAGAGCATGGGCACCGGGCAGTGCAACGTGAAGGCGTACAACCGGCAGTTGCTGGATCTCATCGTGTCCGGCCGGGCACAACCGTCCTTTGTGGTCTCTCACGAGCTGCCGCTGGACCAGGCGCCGGACGGGTACCAGCATTTCGACGCGCGCGACACGGGCTGGACAAAGGTGGTGCTGCATCCCGACGGCGGCCGGTGAGCGGGCTGCCGGACCCCACGTCGTGACGGAAGCGTCACGGGTTCGTCACAATGAGGCGCTTTACTGTCAAGGCCATGGGTGGGACAGGTTCGGTCTGGCCAGCCGTCGATCAGGACCGCGGACCGGTCCCGACGACGGCTGATGTGCGCGGGGTCTGGCGGCGCTCGCTGATCGAGTGGGCCGACGGCAGCCGCGACGAGACCACGGCGGTGCGGTGGGTCCAGGGCATTTCCTGGTACGGGGACCTGCGCCAGCCGGTGGGCGCGCCCAGCTTCGCCGGCGTCGGGTGCCTGCGCGACCTGTCCGAGGACCACCTCGGGTGGCTGGCCCGGCAGCAGGCCTTCGCCGGCTCGCTGGAGCGGGAGGACGGCTGCTTCCGCTGGGGCCACCTGGTCGATCTGGACGTGCACGGCGGGCAGCCGGATGTGGGCTGGCTCGCGTGGGACGGGGACGCGCTCGTCGAGACGGGCCGGTACCTGCCGTACCGGGAGGCCTGGCAGCGGGTACCGGCGGGCGGCCAGGACCGGGTGGCCGGGTTGCGCCTGCGCGACTCGTGTACCGGCCAGGCGGGGCTGGTGGTACGGGTGGGGTCGGCGTTCGCGTACGCCCGCGCCCGTCCGGGCGGTGTCCCGCACGGGCTGCGCGCGGGCGGGCTGCCGGAACTGGTGCGGGACATGGATCCGCCGGCCGCGCAGGACCTGCTGGACTGCGAGGTGTCGCTGGGCGAGGTGGGTGCCGGCGGGTGGGTCATCGACCGGTCCAGCCTGCCGTTCCGGATGGGCAGCCGGCTGGACACCGCCTCGCCCGGCGTGCGGCCCGGCGACCGGCGCCGCGCCGGCCTGCACCACGCCGTGACGGCGGACGTGTCCCCGACGGGCATGCCGGTCACCCGCACGTGGCAGGTCGTCGGTGTGGAGGGCGAGGTGGACGCGCTGGCCGCGTTCACCGGGTGAGGAGCCGGAAATGGACAACTTCCGCGAGGTACCCGTCGTGGACATCGCCGCGCTGGCGGACGGTTCGCCGCGGGAGCGGGCGGCGGTCGCCGCCGCGCTGGGCAGTGCGGCCCGGGACGTCGGCTTCATGTACCTGGCCGGATTCTCCGGAGAGCTCGCGGGTCCGCGTGGCGGCGATGGCCTGCCGCACCGGCTCTTCGACGATCTGCTCACGGTGACGCAGCGCTTCTTCGCCCAGCCGATGCCGGTGAAGATGCGAAGCTACATCGGCAACTCGCCCAACCACCGCGGGTACGTGCCCGAGGGCGAGGAGGTCTTCGCGGGCGGCACCGTGGACCGGAAGGAGGCCTTCGACCTCGCCCTCGACCTGCCCGCCGACGACCCGGATCACCTCGCCGGCAACCCGCTGCTCGGACCGAACCAGTGGCCCGACGTCGCCGGCTTCGCGGCGGCGGCGAGCGGCTACCACGGCGCCGTACTGGCGCTCGGCCGGCTGGTCCTGCGCGGGTTCGCCATGGCACTCGGGGAACCCGCCGACTTCTTCGACCGGTACGTCACGAAGCCGCCCAGCCAACTGCGCCTGATCCACTACCCGTTCGACGCGGATGCGGAGGACCGGCCGGGCATCGCGGCGCACACCGACTACGAGTGCTTCACGATTCTCAAGCCGACGGCGCCCGGTCTCGAAGTGCGCAACGGTGCGGGCGAATGGGTCGACGTGCCGCCGATCGACGACACCTTTGTCCTCAACATAGGCGACATGCTGGAACTGTGGACCAATGGGGAGTTCGTCGCCACCACGCACCGGGTGCGGACGGTGCGTGAGGAGCGGTACTCGTTCCCGTTGTTCTTCAGTGTCGACTACCACACGCGGGTGGTACCCCTGGAAAGGTTTGTCTCGCCCGGGCGCCCGGCCCGCCCCGGCCTGGTGGCGGGCGAACACCTCTTCGCGCAGACGGCGCAGAGCTTCCGTTATCTCCAGCGCCGGTTGGCCGCCGGCGAGATCGCCCTGCCGGACGGCTCGCTGGCGCTGTCCTCCTTCGGCCGTACGGCGCAGTGACGGCTCAGCCCTGGTACGGAGGCAGGTCGAGCTGCTTGCGGATCTCCCGCTGTACCGTCGCCTTGTCCGGCCGCGCGTCGATCGACACGACAAACTCCTTGCGCCGGAACAGATCCAGCACCGGGTTCGTCTTGGCGTGGTAGTCCCGCAGCCGGGACACCAGCGCCTCCTCGGTGTCGTCCTCCCGGCTGGCCAGTTCGCCGCCGCACACGTCGCAGCGCCCCTCCCGCTTGGGCCGGTGGGCGATCAGGTTGTAGTCCATGCCGCAGCGGGTGCAGAGCCGGCGGCCCAGCACCCGACGGCGCACTTCCTCGTCGGGCAGGTCGAGGTGGATGACCGCGTCGATGTCGTAACTCTCCAGGAAGAACTCGGCCTGCGCCCGGTTGCGCGGGAACCCGTCGATGACGAAGCCGAAGTTCCAGTCGTGCTGCTCCAGACGGGTGCGTACCACGGAACCGACGAGGTCGTCGTCGACGAGTTCGCCCTCGGCCATGATCCGGCGTACCTGAGCGCCGATCTTGGTGTGGCTCTGCACGTGCCAGCGGAAGATGTCCCCGACGCTGATGTGGGTCAGGTCAAGATCACGAGCCATGAGCTTGGCCTGGGTGCCCTTTCCGCTGCCCTGGACCCCCATAATCACGTACTTGCGCATGACGGCACCATAGACTCCCCGGATGGGTGACGATCTCGTGGGCCGGATCCGTTTCATGGACGCGCAACCGGTCAATCTGGACGGGTTCGC
>JBBWZQ010000131.1:0-16679 GCA_039649115.1 Micromonosporaceae bacterium
AGGCCCTGACCGGCGTTCTTCCTGGTCAGGGCCAAATTCTGTGGAGCTGAGGGGATTCGAACCCCTGACCCCCTCGATGCGAACGAGGTGCGCTACCGGTCTGCGCCACAGCCCCTGATCAGTACGCCACCGGCCGATCCACCGACAGCACAACCGGCGACAAGGCTAACAGGTAGCGCCAACCCCGCGCGAATCAGTACCGAAACTCAGTACCCCGCCGCCCGCGACTCGTACGGCCGGCCCCGTACCCGCGCACGTGCCGACCCGTCCACGTACCGCTGCGACAGCCGCAGCGCCTCCCGCTGGGCCACGGCACGCGCCGCCGCAGCTCGACGCAGCGCCTCCCGGCGGGCTGCCAGCCGGCGGGCCTGCTCGCGACGCAGTTCCGCCTCCCGTGCCAGCAGCCAGGCCGCTCGCCGGGCCGCCGCGCGCCGCCGCCGGCGCTCTACCACCGCGCGCTGGCGCAGGTGGCCGAGGTATGCGAGGAGCAGCGCGCCGCTGGCAGTGCAGCCGATCGTGAAGCCCGGACCGACCACCCCCAGCCCGATCAGCTCGATCAGGTTGAGCAGCAGCAGGGCGGCGAGGACCCGCCGGCGCCGGTAGATCGCCGGGGGATGGCGGCGGGGCAAGCTACCACTGCGCAGGCCGCCCCGAAATGACAGCGGGATCCCCGAGACGGGGAACGCCGAGACGGGGACGGCAGTGACCGGGACGGCGGAGACCGGGATGGAGGACACCGGAACGGGAGGCACCGGGACAGAGGAGAAAAGAGCGCGCGGCGGGTTGACCGGCCGGGCTCCGGGCACGGTCCGCTGACGGCGGCGGCGATCCAGCACCCGCGCCGTGGACAGCGCCCGCTCCGCCACGAGCCGCTCGGTCGCGTCGTACCGGCGGACCAGGGCCGGCGCGAGGGCGAGCAGCCCGGCAGCGGCGAGGACGGCGAGGAGCACCGAGGTCGGCACCCTCACCCCTCCCGTCACAAAATTACAGCCATGTGATTCGAGGTTACGGGGCCGATCACGGTACCGCTGTCACGCCACACCGCCGCAGGTGGGAGTCATACCGCCCGATTGGCGGCGCCGCGCAGCCGGTGCCAGCGCGCGAGCAGGCCTCCCTCGGCCGAGACATCCTCGGTCGTCAACGCGTACCCGACGTGGTCGCGCCACGCTCCGTCGATGTGCAGGTACCGAGGGTGGTACGCCTCCTCGCGGAAGCCCAGCTTCTCCACGACCCGGCGGGAGGCGGTGTTCTCCGGCCGGATGTTGACCTCGATACGGTGCAGCCCACCGGCCACGAACGCGTGGTCGACCACGAGCGCCAGCGCGGTCGGGGTGATGCCGCGCCCTGCCACCCGGGAGTCCACCCAGTAGCCGGCGTACGCGGAGCAGAAGGCCCGGCGCACGATGTTGCTCAACGACAGCTGCCCCACGAACCGGTCGCCCTCCGCCTCGGTCCGGAGGAAGATCGCGAAAGGCATGGCGGAGCCCTCGCGGGCGGTGCGGCGCAGCTCGCGCAGCACGTAGCGGAAGGAGGCGGCGGAGTTCAGGTCGTCCCAGCGGCCGGGTGGCGTGGGCTCCCAGCGGGCCAGCCAGTCCTCGTTGCCCACCCGCACGTCGGCCCAGGCCCGGGCGTCACCGCGCCGGTAGGGGCGCAGCACCACCGGACCGTCACTCAACACCGCCGGCCAGCCGGGAGAGCTCATCGGCGCCGGTCCAACAGCAGGACGTCGACGGTGGATCCGGCGGGCGCGTTCATCACCCGCTCGCCGAGCACCATGAGGCCGTTCGCCTCGGACATCCCGGACAGCGTGTATGGTCCGCCGGCCAATGGTTGCACGGTGTAACCGCCGCCGCGGCGCTCGGCCACCAGCGCCGGCCGGAACTCGCGCAGTCCGCTCACTGAGTACACGGTCTCCAGTAGATGCGCCCGGACGCTCGGGCGGAATACCGGTTCGGCGCCGGCCAGCACCTGGATCACCGGCCGGACCAGGATCTCGAACCCGACCAGCGCGGCACCCGGGTCGCCGGGCAGGCAGACAATGGGCACCTCCTCGCCGCCGATGGTGCCGAACCCCAGGGAGGAGCACGGGTACACGGACAGGTCGGTGAACCCGACCGGGCCGCGCGACAGGATCCGGCGCACCATGTCGCCCGGGCCGGTGCCGGTACCTCCGCTGGTGACGATGAGGTCGGCGCGCAGCGTCTGGTCCTCCAGCAGTCCGCGCAGGCCTTCGGGGTCGTCGTCGCAGATGCCGACGCGGTATGCGTGCGCACCCGCCTCGGCGGCGGCCGCGGTCAGCGCGTGCGAGTTGACGTCGACGACCTGGCCGGGCTGGCTGGTCCGGCCCGCGTCGACCAGCTCGTCGCCGGTGGACAGCACGACCACGCGCGGGCTCGGTCGCACCGTCACGTGCCCGATGCCGGTGGCGGCCAGCACCGCGACCAGCGCCGGAGACACGAAGGTACCGGCGGGTGCGAGCACCGCACCCGCGGGCAGCTCGTCCCCGGCGCGGCGGATCCCGTACCCCTTCTTGGGGGTCTGCTGGATCTCGACGGCGGCCATGCCCTGGTCGGTGAGGTCGGGTGGCACGACAACGTCGGTGCCCGCGGGCACCGCGGCCCCGGCGGCGACGCAGAAGCAGGTGCCGGGGGTCAACCGCACGGGTCGCCAGCTCGCGGCGGCGATGTCCCCGATCACGTGGAGCCGGGTCGGCCGCTGCGGGCTGGCCGTGGCGATGTCCTCGAACCGGACGGCATAGCCGTCCACCGCGGCGTGGTCGAAGGCGGGCAGCGGCCCGGGGGCGACCGCGTCGTGGGCGAGCACGTTGCCGTAGGACTGGGTGAGATCGAGGTCGAGCGGGGGCAGCGGCCGGACCCGGCGCAGCACCCCGCTCAGATAGTTCGCCAGCGGGGTCAGGCCGCCCGGATCAGACCCGGCGCCGTCGCGCTCGGGCTGCCCGGTCGCCGGGCCGTGCTCGGCCGTGGCCGTCATCCGCTCCCGTGCCTCTCCACTCGGACCGCTCTGCTCGGACCGGGTGGTCCGCGGGCGTCTTCCGGACGCTACCGCCCGGTCACGACCGCCGCGCGGTTACGCCGGCCGGCCGGACATCTCATTCTTCACGAAGTCGGCCAGCCAGTCGCGGAACGCCGGGCCGAGATCCGGCCTTTGGCACGCCAGCTCCACCACGGCCTGCAGGTACCCGAGCGGCGCGCCGGTGTCGTACCGGGTGCCCCGGAAGATCACTCCGTGTACCGGGGTGCCCTCGCGGAGCAGCAGCGCCATGGCGTCGGTGAGCTGGATCTCCCCACCCGCACCGGGCTCGGTACGCCGGATCGCGTCGAAGATCGTGTTCGGCAGGACGTACCGGCCGACCACGGCCAGGTTGCTCGGCGCCTGGTCGCGGGGCGGCTTCTCGACCAGCCCGGTGACCTTGACGACCTCGGCACCGGACGCCGCCTCGGCGGCCGGCTCGACCGAGGCCACGCCGTACCGGGAGACCTCGTCCCAGGGGACCTCGATGAACGCCAGCACGATGCCGCCGGTACGGGCCTGGAGGTCGAGCATGTCGGGCAGCAGCGGGTCGGACTCGTCGGTGAACTCGTCGCCGAGCAGGACCGCGAAGGGCTCGCCACCCACGTGCGACTCCGCGTAGGACACCGCGTGGCCCAGGCCCTTGGGCTCCGGCTGGCGGCAGGTGTAGATCTCCGCCAGCTCGGACGGGCGCACGATGGCGGCCAGCCGCTCCTGGTCGCCCTTGTCCTCCAGGTGCCGCTCCAGATCGGGGCGCCGGTCGAAGTGGTCCACCATGGACGTCTTGCCACGGCCGGTGACCAGCAGGATGTCGCAGACGCCGGCGCGTGCCGCCTCCTCCACGATGTACTGCAGCACCGGCCGGTCCACGACCGGCAGCAGCTCCTTGGGTACCGCCTTGGTGGCGGGCAGGAAGCGGGTGGCCATTCCGGCGGCGGGAATGACGGCCTTGACGGCCCGGCCTGCGCCGGGCTGAGGTGCGGCACTCTGAGTGTCGTCCATATAGGGCAGACTATCGGCCACGAGTCTGGCGCGGAGCGTGAGGGCCGCCATCCAGGGGCGGTACGCCGCCGCCTGACAGGGGCGCCACCGGGGGCACCGGCGTGGCCGGGGCCGGCGCCGGGACGGCAGGAGACGTGGGTACCAGCGCGGCGGCTCCGGCGACCCGGTAGGTGTCGCGGCCGTCCGCCTTGGCCACGTAGAGCGCGTCGTCGGCGGCGTCCAGCACCGCGACGCCGGTCGCGCCGTGGTCCGGGAAGACCGCGATGCCGATCGATACCGTGACCGGGATGCGCAGCGTTCTGGCCGGCCCGTCGGGCTGCCGCCCGACCGGCGACTGGCGTCGGTACTCCTCGGGGATGCGGCGTGCTGTCACGGTCATGGCAGTACCCCGCGTCGCGGTGCCCAACCGTTCGGCGAGGGTGATGCCGCCCAGCGCGTCGGTCTCGGGCAGCAGCAGCACGAACTCCTCCCCGCCCTGCCGGAACGCCACGTCCACCTCGCGCACCTCGGCACGCAACCGCCGGGCGAACTCGGCCAGCACCGCGTCCCCGGCCGCGTGCCCGTACGAGTCGTTGACCTCCTTGAACCGGTCCAGGTCCAGGACCAGGACGCACAGCCGGTGCCCGAACCGGTTGGCCCGCTCCACCTCCCGGCGCAGCGAGTCGCGCAGCATCCGGTAGTTGTACAGGCCGGTGAGCGGGTCGGTGTACGACAGGCGCTTCGCCTCCTCGTGGATCCGCACGTTCTCCACCGCGACCGCGGCCTGCTCGGCGAAGGTACGCAGGGTCACCTGGTCGGCGTCGTCGAACTCGTCGTTGCCCAGCCGGTCGTACAGCGCGAGCACCCCCCGTACCGCGTGCTCGGCGCGGTCCGCGGCGGGCGGCCGGCGGGTGGCGAACGGCACGGCGATGTACGTCTGCCCGCTGGGTTCCCCGGGTGCGAGCGGCGGCAGGTCCCGACCGCGCCGGCACTCCCCGGTCTGCGCGACGGCGCCCAGCAGGCCGACCCCGAGCGGCAGGCGCAGCGGCCACTCCCCCGCGCCCCGCTCCGCCAGGCCCTGCCCGCACTGCCCGACCAGCACCCCGTCCGCCGGGTCGACCAGCAGCACCACCCCCGCCTGCGCGCTGGTCGCGGCGAGCGCGGTCCGCAGGATCACCTGCAGCATCCGCTGCAGGTCGTGGGTGCTGGACAGGGTGTCGCCGAGCAGCCCGAGGTTTCCCCGCAACTGATCGCGGCTGGCGGTCAGCGCCTCGACATATGCCTGCATCTCCCGCGTCATCCGGTTGAAGGTCACCGCGAGGCGGCCCACCTCGTCGCGGGTGCGCACCGGTACCCGGGCGGACAGGTCGCCGGCCGCCACCCGCGCGGCGGCGTTCGCCAGTTGGGCCAGCGGCCGCGTGGTGCTACGCGCCAGCCACCAGGCCACCGCGACGGTGACGAGGCCGGCGAGCAGCACGATCAGCACAAGCAGCAGGCGCAGGCCGTTCTGCCCGGGGTACGCGACCGAGACGGCCAGCGGGAGCGGCTGCCCGGGCGAGATCGCCAGGCGCCGCACGGACCGGCCGTCCACGGTGTGCCCGACGGCACTGCCCGCGAGCCCCGCCGCGGTGCTGGCGATCTTCGCGGCCCGGTCGGCGCGCTCGGTGGACAGCGGGGACCCCTGGTCGAGCAGGGTCACCGAGGCGCCGGCCGCGGCGGCGAGCCGGCCGAGCAGCCGGTCGTCCACCCGCGCCGCGGCCGACGCGTACCCGATGATCTGCCCGCTGGCGTCGCGCATGGCGACCACCGCGGCGATCGCGCCCACCGCCCGGGTGGCGGCGGCCGTGGCGGCGCAGTCCGCCCACGGCCGCGACGGCCCGTCCGGCGTGACGATCAGGGCCGTTCCGGTCGCGTTGGACAGGTACAGCGCGTCGGCGAGGCCCTCGTCGACCACCCGCTGCGCGCCGCGGTCGTCCTGCCCGGCCGCGCTGGCGACGGCGGCCGTCCGCGCCGCTGCGGCCAGCCCCTGGCACAGCGCGTCGATCGCGCCCCGCAGCGCCGTGGTGGCGAGGTCGAGCCGGTCGAGGGCGCGGGAGCGGTTGACGGCCGCCGTCGTGCCGCCGACGAACAGCGCGCCGAGCACCACCGGGCCGAGCACCACGGCGAGAAACGCGGCGGTGAGCCGCGTACGGAGCGTCACCAATTCCTCCCGCACCGTAAGTTCTGTACAGATGCGATGCTGTCACAATCGGCGGGCTTTCGTCGCTCTGCCCGAAGGGCGTGGCGTGTCCGAATTTTCGGATGATTTCAGTACTGATGCCCGGACTGACAAGGCCGGGCTCCGCGCGGCGTTGCTCGCCGCGCGCCGATCAAGGCCGTCACCTGCGGATAATTCATTGGTACGGAGCACGCTCGCCGATCTGGTCCGTGGTTTGTCCACGGTGGCCTGTTACGTACCGCTGCCCGACGAACCGGGCGGCCCCGAACTGCCGGACGCGCTCGCCGGGGCCTGCGGCCGCCTCTTGCTGCCCGTGCTGCTGCCGGACAACGATCTCGACTGGGCGGTGCACGGCGGCCCCCTGGTGCCGGCCCCGCGGGGCCTGCGCGAGCCGCCCGGCCCGCGCCTCGGCCCGGCCGGGATCACCGCTGCCGGCGTGGTGATCGTCCCGGCGCTGGCGGTGGACCGGCATGGGGTACGGCTGGGCCGGGGCGGCGGCTCGTACGACCGGGCGCTCGCGCGGGTCGGCGCCGGTACCCTCGTCGTCGCCGTGGTGTTCGACCGGGAACTGCTGGACGAGGTGCCGGAGCAGCCACACGACCGGCGGGTGGACGCGGTCGTCACGCCCTCCGGCGGCGTGCTGCGGCTGCCCGCGACGTGACATACCCGGCGGCGAGTAGACGGAAGGCGCCTCCATGACGCACCATTGGCACTCGAAGAGTGCGAGTGCCAGTACCTCAGGAGGACGACGTGCCGACGTACCAGTACGCGTGCACCGTGTGCGGCCACCAGCTGGAGGCGGTGCAGTCCTTCACGGACGCGCCGCTGGCCGAGTGCCCCGAGTGCGCGGGGCGGCTGCGCAAGGTGTTTTCGTCGGTCGGCATCGTGTTCAAGGGCTCCGGCTTCTACCGCACCGACTCCAGGTCCGACCCGTCGCCCGAAAAGGATGGCGCGCCGGCCAAGGACGGTGCACCGGCCAAGGACGGTCCGGCCAAGGACGGTGCGGCCAAGGAGCCCGTCGGCAGCGGCTCGACGGCTGCCGCCACGGCCGGCGAGAGCTCGGGCAAGTCCGGGGGCGAGAGCTCGGGCAAGTCCGGGACGGACGGCGCCAAGGGCGGTTCGACCGGCTCGGGGTCGACCCCGCCGCCGTCGAAGAACTCTACGCCCGCCCCGGCCGCGGCCTGACGCGTCCCGGGGCGGAGCTTCAGTCCCAGTGCGGCGGGCGCTCGGCGAGCAGGCGCTCGTCGTTGCCCTCGGCGCGCTCGCCCCACCCTCGCCCGGTGTCGTCCCGCGTCTGGTCGGGCAGCACCGGCGGCTCATCGTCGAGGACGACCTCGCGGTCCTCATCCAAGGCATCCACGCACCCAGGGTAGTTGGTAGCGTCTGTGGCATGGGTACCGGCGACGACGAGCGGCAGTGGCGCCGCCCTCCCGGATCGCCGGAGCCGCCACCGCCTCCCGGGGCGCAGGCCCCGCCTCGGCCGCAGTACGCCGGGCCGCCGCGCGCCACGCCACCGCCGCCGGGTTGGCAGCCGCGCACCCTCATCCAGGTGCCGCCGCCCCGACCGCTGCCCGCGCAGGACCTGACCGCCCTCGACACGGAGGAGCGGCAGGCGCGCACTGTTACTTACGGGGTGGGCATGGTTGCCGGCGCGATCCTGCTCGTCCTGCTTTTCGTCCTGTGCGGGCGGGCCCTGCTGCCGTAATTGCCCAGCTAGCGGCCCTGCCACACGATGTGTGCCCCGCTGTCGCCGGTCTTGAAGACGTAGTACCCGGTGACCGCGCTGGCGACGAACGCGAGCACGACAAGGACGAGGACCACCGGGCCGAAGCCGTTGCCCGCGGTACCCGACCGGCGGGCGCGGAGCACGGTCACCGCGACCAGCGCCAGCGCCACGAGCCCGAGGGCGCAGGACAGCAGAAGTGTCATGGTGCCGAACGACTGGTGCGCGTTGATCTTGGCTAAGTCCTGGTCAGACACTGACTTGTGGCGGATCAACCGGCTGCGGAAGGCCAGGCCCGACGCCCGGGTCACATAGCAGCCGATCGGCGTGGCGACGGCGAGGGCCACCACGGCCCAGTCCAGCCGGCTCCGCCATCGGGGCAACAGCCCGTACGCGAGGGTGACCAGGATCAGCAGTGGCACGAATACGACCGGCACGTGTACCAGCAAGGGGTGGGCAGGTATACCGAACGCGGTCTCGAACACCGATGCCTCCAGCGGTCTTGGGACTGACGTGTTATACGTACCGAGTAGTTCATCAGTTTCATCCGCCGCCGTCATGATCTGACGCGGTCAAGGTTTTCTTGAGTGATTCCAGGCTGGCGTGATGCAATGGCTAATGTGAACCCCGAGGACCTCCGGGCTGCCCGGATCTTACCGGTGCCCCGCGCGCCCGGCGCGCAACGCGAGGAGTCGCTGCGCTCCCGCGGCCTGCGCGTGACCCGACCGCGGCTGGCCGTCCTCGACGTGCTCGCCGAGGGCGGGCACCTGGAGGTCGACGAGATCGCCCAGCGGGTGCGGCAGCGCCTCGACTCCGTGTCCATCCAGGCGATCTACGACGTGCTGGGCGCCCTGGCCAGGGCGGGCTTGGCGCGGCGGATCGAGCCCGCCGGCAGCCCGGCCAGGTACGAGGGGCGGGCCGCCGACAACCACCACCACATCGTGTGCCGGGGGTGCGGGCAGGTCGCCGACGTGGACTGCGCGGTCGGCGCGGCGCCCTGCCTCGACCCGTCCGGCGAACACGGCTTCGAGGTCGACGAGGCCGAGGTGACATTCTGGGGTCTGTGCCCGAGCTGCCAGGCGCTGCGACGCGCCGACTGATGGGTAGGGATCCGGGCCTCTTCGGCCCCGGTTCGGTGACGTGGCGCCTGCACCAGGAGCCGATCCTGCTCGTCGCCGGGCTGCGTGCGCTGTACCTACAGGCGCTGCACCCCGTCGCGGTGGCCGGCCTCGCGCAGAACTCCGGGTACCGGGGCGACCCGTGGGGGCGCCTCATGCGCACGACCAACTACATCGGGACGGTCGTCTTCGGCACCACGGCGGAGGCGGAGGCCGCCGGGGAGCGGGTACGGGCGATCCACCGGCGGATGCGCGGTGTGGACCCGCGTACCGGCGACCTGTTCCGCGTCGACGAGCCGCACCTCCTGCGCTGGGTACACGTGACCGAGGTCGAGTCGTTCCTCACGACGGCCACCAGGGCGGGCCTCGCGCTCACCGCCGAGGAGATCGACCGCTACTACGCGGAGCAGGTGCGCTCGGCGGCACTGGTCGGCCTCGACCCCGCGTCGGTACCCGCGAGCGCGGCCGAGATCACCGGGTACTACGCCGGGATGCGGCCGGAGCTGACCCTGACCCGCGACTCGGCCGGTGCCGCGCTGTTCCTGGCCGCGCCGCCGCTGCCGCACCGGCTGGGACTGACCCCGGTACGCCTCGCCTACAGTGCGGTCTCCGCGCTCGCCGTCGGCCTGCTCCCCGCCTGGGCCCGCCGCTTGTACGGGCTGCCCGGGCTGCCCACCACCGACCTGTCCGCGTCGCTGTCCGCCCGTACCCTGCGCCGGGTGCTGTCCCTGGTGCCGGACCGGGTCTACGAGCGCTACCGGGACGCCAGCGCGCGCTCCGCGAGCGCGGCTCGCTAGCGCTAGCTCACGCTCCGGCCGCTTCGGACTGCGGTGCCAACGACGCCTCCGGGGCGGTGCGCTGGCGCACGATGCGGGCCGCGACCCGGAACGAGGGCGCCAGCGCGATGATCAACAGGCAGAGCGCCGCCGGTACCACGAACGCCCACCGCAGCCCGACCGCCTGGTCCACGGTGCCGATCAGGCCGGCGCCCACCACGAAGCCGATGTAGTTGAACAGGTTCACCCGCGCGATGGCCACCCCGCTGCCGGTCGGGTCGAGCGCACCGGCCACCGAGAAGGACAGCGGCACGACCACGCACAGGCCGACGCCCACGATCGCGAACCCCACGATCGCCATCGCCGGCGCCTGTGCCACCGCGACCAGCGTCATCCCGACCGCGCCGACCAGGCCCCCGGCAGCGACCGGCAGGACCGGGCCCACGCGGCGTACCGGGCGGTCGGCCAGCAGCCGGCCGGACACCTGGCAGGCGAGGTAGGCGGCGAGCCCGAGCGGTACCACGCCCTTGCTGGCGTGCAGCGCGTCCTCCAGGTACTTGGCGCTCCAGTTGGACGTGGCGGAGTCGCTGACGTACATGAGCATGACGGCGAGGCCGACCAGGACGATCGGTGCCCACGGGATCTTCGGCGGCGGCCCGTCCGCCGGGTGCTCGACCAGCCGCACGGCCGCCTCGCCGTGCTGGTAGAGCGACGGGCCGACCAGCAGCGCCAGCACCAGCCCGACGAGGGCGACGGTGCCGAGCGTGGGGCCCAGGCTGATGTCCAGCCCGCCGGCGGCCGCGTTGGCCAGCGAGCCCAGGATGCCGCCGATGCCCCAGATGCCGTGGAACGAGGCGAGGATGCTGCGCCCGTACCGGTGCTGCACCGCGACGCCCTGCATGTTCATGGTCGCGTCCACCGCGCCGAGAGCCAGCCCGTACAGGCCGATCCCGGCGTACAGCGCGGGACGCTGGTTGGCGAAGCCCACGCCGGTCATCGCGACACAGACGGTCGGCCCGGCGATCCGCAACACCAGCGCGCTGCCCACCCGCGGCGCCAGCACCCCGGCCAGCACGCTGCCGACGCCCGCGACGACCGGTACCACCAGGAGGATCAGGGTGAGCTGCAGGTCGGTGAAGTCGAACTTCTTCTGCAGGGTCGGCACCTGGGTGAGCAGTCCAGCGAAGCACAGACCCTGGACGAAGTAGGCGCCCGCGGCGGCGGTCCGCGCCCGCCGGTCCCTGACCTCGATCTGCACGGCGCCTCCCATCGCGTACCGAGGATATGAGCGTTCCTCGGGTTTCGACGGATCCTCCCCCGCTGAGCCGTCTCCTGCAATCCCGCCTTCAGCCGTGCTCGCCTCCGCCCAAAACCGGCTCCGGCTGGAGTCCTGCCCACGGCTCGCGGGACGGGGCGGTCGCGCCGGCCGGGCAGGCGCGGCGGAAGTCGCACCAGGAGCAGAGCGACCCGGGCGTGGTGGGGAAGGCCACGTCCGGGTCGGCGCCGTCGCTGACCGCCTGTTCGGCGGCGAACGCGTCCGCCGCGGTCGCCTCGGCCCGCGACAGGTGCCGGGCCAGCGACTGCTCGGTGTGCTCGTGCGCCGCGGTCGTGCCGCTGGGCAGGTGGTGCAGCTCGACCCGGGCACACCGGCGGCGGAACACCCGCTGCGCGGCATAAGCGTAGAGGGCCAGCGCCCGGGACCCGCGCGCGTCGTCCGGGGACAGGCCCGCCCGGCCGGTCTTGTAGTCCACGATGACCAGGTCGTCGCCGCGCCGGTCGACCCGGTCCACCCGTCCGGACAGGGCGATGCTGGCGGTCTTCACGGCCACCACGCGCTCCACACCCACCGGCTCGTCGTCGGCGTCGAGCCCGGTGACGTAGCCCTCCAGCCAGCGCAGCGCGAGCGCGAACGCCTGCCGCTCCTGGCCCTCGTCGCGATAGCCCTCGCCGACCCAGGTCGCGCTGAGCAAACCCGGCAACGCGCTCGGGTCGCGCCGCGCGGGCGGCAGCCCGTACCAGTTGCGCAACGCCGTGTGCACGCTCGCGCCCAGCGAGTTGTGTGCCCACGGCGGGCCCTTGGGCGGCGACGGCCGGTCGACATACGAGTAGCGGTAGCGGCGCGGGCAGTCCTCGTAGGCGGCCAGTTTGCTCGGCGTGCACACGAACAGCCGCCGAGGCATGCCCTCGAAGCCGAGCTGCTCCATCTCGGGTCGTCGCGCAGCGGGTGTCCGGTTACCGGGAACGGTCGAGTCGCGCACGTGCCGATCCTGCCACCCGGGTGTGACGTTGCTCTAAAGCGCCGCCTGCTGATCCCGCCCAAGTGCTGGCTCACGACGCGTGGCCGATCGGGGCGCGGGGGTGGGACACTGGCCTGTGGTGCGACCTGTACAGGTTGCCAGCCAGGATGTGCCGGAGGAGTTTCATGGGGTTGATGCGCTGGATGCGCGGTGGTGACGAGGACACGAGCGCGACATCCGTGATCTCCGCCGGACTCGCCGAGATCGATGGCCTCTTCCGGCCGTCGAAGCACAAGCAGACCGAGCACGTCGAGGAGAGCAAGCGCCGCCGCATCGACGTGGCCAACGGGGCCGGGGTCGACCTGGACCAGGGTGTCGCCGTGGTACGCGCCCGGTCCGACGATCCGGACGACGTGACCCGGCCGGCCCGTGCCCCGCGCGCCGCGCGCACGCCCTACCAACCGCGCCGGCGCACCTGGTGGACGCGGATGCGCATGTCCATGCGGCGCCGCCGCCGGGCCCGCCTCAACGCGGCGGGTGCCGACAAGCCGTGACGAAGGCGGCGGCCGGCCACGCGACGAGCCGGACCGCGATCGCCGCGAGCAGCTTTACGCGGCGGCCCGCCGCAGCGGCGAGGCGCCGCTACCCGCCGCCACGATCTGCCTGTACACGCCGGGGTCGGTGAGGTTCGCGCCGAGCGGTACCGGCTTGTTGGCGCCGTGGAAGTCGCTGGAGCCGGTACTGACCAGCCCAAGCTCGGCGGCGAGCCGGCGTACCTGGTCGCGCTCTGCCGGCGAGTGGTCCTCGTGCTCCGCCTCCAGGCCGAACAGCCCGGCGGCCGCCATCTCGACGATCAACTCGTCCGGCACGATCCGGCCGCGCCGGCTGGCCTTCGGGTGGGCGAACACCGGTACCCCGCCGGCGTCCCGCACCAGCGCGAGCGCGGTGAACACGTCCATGTCCGCCTTGGGCAACCGGTACCGGCGGCCCAGCCAGCCAGGCGCGAACGCCTCCGTCACCGAACCGACCAGCCCGCGCCGGATCAGTGCCTGCGCGAGGTGCGGCCGCCCGACGGTACCCCCGGCCGCGTACTCGCGGACCTCGTCCCAGGTGATGTCCAGCCCGTCGGCGCGCAGCAGATCGATCATGCGAGCCGCCCGGAGCTCGCGGGACTGGCGCACCCGCCGCATCTCGGCCGCCAGCCCGGCATGCTCCGGGTCGAACAGGTAGGCCAGCAGGTGCAGGCCGATGCTGGGCTCCGTGCCGTGCCAGCGGCAGGACAGCTCGGCGCCGGGTACCAGCGTCACGCCGTCGGGCAGCGCCCGCGCCGCGGGTGACCAGCCGGCTGTGGTGTCATGGTCGGTCAACGCGATCGTGGTCAGGCCCGCGTCCGCCGCGGCCAGCACCAACTGTTCCGGGGTGAGGGTGCCGTCGCTCGCGGTGGAGTGCGTATGCAGATCGATGCGCATGGAACGGGATCAGGCGTCCCCGCCGCTGGATTCCTCGGAGGAACGGGACAGCCGCGCCTCGACCGCCTCCGGCTCGTACATCTCCTCGACGATGCGGAGGTAGAGCTCGTTGGGGTTGGGTAGCGGCTTGACCGTGCGCAGCGCCTGGTCCTGTCCCGCCGACTCCACCACGAACGTGCCGTAGTTGAGCATGCGGCCCAGCGGCGACTGCTCGTATTTCATGTCCGTCACGCGCACCAGCGGCATCATGCCCACCGTACGGGTGATCAAACCATTGACCACCATGATCCGCTTGTTGGTGAGGATGAACCGGTCGTACCACCAGTCGAGCATCCGCCAGCCGACGTAGCCGAGGACCGCGATCCACGCGATCACGGCGACGGTGACCAGGCCGTTCTGGTTGTGCTTGCCGAGGAAGCCGGTCAACCAGCCCATGAGGACGGTCGCGGCGGCCCCGATCAGGAACTCCTTGACCAAGTGGATCCAGTGCTTCTTCCACTCACCGCGGAACTTCTCGGTGGGGAACAGGTACCGGGAGACCAGACCGCTGGGCTCCTCTTCCAGGGGGAGGACGCTGCGCGGACCGACCGGCATGCCGCCGGGGCCGAAGCGCAGACCCGCGATCTCATCCTCATCGATCTGCGGCGGGAACTCGGTCGTGTCGTCGTCCCGTCCGGAGCGCGCCTCGTACGATCGACGCGGTCGGTCCGGGTCGGGTGGGGGGTACGGCTCGTCCGTGGTCATGTGACGTTAGGCGACAAGACTCGAGAAGAACTGTCCGATGCCTGTCGCGACGTCATATAGCGAGGTACCCAGCTGCCGGAAGACGGCGGCGGCGTTGGTGGGTCGGTACGCGACGAAGAAAATCAGGAACGCGACCAAACCCCAGGTGAGGATTTTCTTGACCATCTCCGGCCTACCCTCCCGCAGGCGCCGGACTCTCTGTCGCGGCGTACTCAGCGTATCAGTTGCTCTTCTCATCCGTAAGTTACCCCGTATGACCTGCGAAAGTAGGGTTTATCGAGCAGAGCGCTGCGTGTCGGCGTGTCGCGCCCGTACGGACCGATCCGGGTACGCGAGCCCGGCAAATGGTACGGCCGCAAGTGCGATGGGGACTCTTGTATCGGGCTCACAGAAATGCAACTTGCGTCAATGACAATTGTGAGCGGTGGTACAGAAGCCTATTGACAGGCGCAAGCGTCACGCGGCGCCGTGCAGGTACGGCGACGGCGCGCCGTACACCAACTCCGGCGGTACCCAGTCGGTCAGGTCGTGCAGCACCATGTCCTCGGCGAGCAGGTAGCCGGTGGAGGCCGGCCAGCTGATCGCGTAGAGCCACACGCCCTTGGCCTCGCCGACATAGGCGCTGCGGTCGTCCTTGGAGCTGACCGCCCACATGGGCGTGGGCCAGCCGGCCGCCTTCACCTTGGCGTGCGCGGCGGTGTGCTCCAGCGCCTCCTGCAGGTAGGGCCCCGGATCGAGCCCGGGCAGGCCCGCGAAGCGGTTGCCCAGCCCGACACCGGGCTTCTCGGCGACCAGGATCAGGTCGGCCGGGCCGCCCGCGAGGGGCGCCGGACCGCTGCAGGACAGCACCGTCGCGTCGGTCCCGCCGCGCTCGTCCCCCGCCCAGCCGACGCCGGTGACCATCCAACCGCTGGGCAACGGCCACGGGCACCAGATGGGCATCTGCCGCACGTGCCCGACGGCCGCCTCGATGATCTCCGGCCCGATGTGCTTCGCGATGTGCAGCGGGCGGATGGGTCCGCAGGCGTCGCAGCGCCAGTCCGAAGACATGAGGTCCGGCGGCCTGACCTCGCCGCCGCACCGCGGACAACTCACCGCAACCCCCACGCCCTTTACGGTCCGCCACGTACCGCCCCACGTCAAGTTTCCCGAGGTAAAGGGGGTGGCGTGGCGTGCTGGCGGACCCAGGAGTGCATGGCGATGCCGCTGGCCACGCCGGCGTTGATGGAGCGGGTGGAGCCGTACTGGGGGATGAAGAGCACCCCGGCGCAGGCGGCCCGGGCGGCCTGCGACAGCCCCGGCCCCTCCTGCCCGAACAGCAGCGCGCACCGGTGCGGCAGCGGCGCGCTGTCCAGCAGCCGGGCACCCGGCAGGTTGTCGATCCCGATCACCGGCAGGTCCTGCCCGGCCGCCCACCCGACGAACACCTCGATCGTCTCGTGGTGCCGCACGTGCTGGTACCGGTCGGTGACCATCGCGCCCCGCCGGTTCCAGCGGCGCCTGCCCACCACGTGCACCTCGGCGGCGAGGAACGCGTTGGCGTTGCGCACCACGGTCCCGATGTTCAGGTCGTGCTGCCAGTTCTCGATGGCCACGTGGAAGGCGTGCCGGTGCTCGTCCAGGTCGGCGACGATCGCCTCCTGCCGCCAGTACCGGTACCGGTCGACCACGTTGCGCCGGTCTCCGTGCGCGAGCAGCTCCGGGTCATACCACGGATCTCCCGGCCACGGCCCGGCCCAGGGCCCCACGCCAACCTCGTCCACAACCTGGAGAGGGTAGCGCCCGCCCGCGGTGCTCCGGCTCGATCAGCCCGCCAAGGCGTGGCAGAGGGCGGCCAGGAACTGGCGCTGAGTGGCGCTGACCGGCTGCCCCGGGTAGCCGAACAGTTCGCCGGACCGGGTGGCGTGGCACACCCGGGTGGCGATCGACTCCAGCCAGTGCCGGTACGCGTCGGCGTCCTCGCGCCCGAGCCGCTCGGCCAGCACGGCGGCCGCGGACCGGCAGGCGATCAGCACCTCGGCGACCGCCGTGACCGGGTCGATGCGCTCGTCCCCGGGCAACTGGTCGTCGTCGGGCTCGTCGTAGATCGCCGTGACGATGTCACGGACCAGCCGGCTCATCGAGGAACGGCCGGCCGCGACGGCTTCGATCCCCGCGAGTCCCTCCGCGACGCTGCGCCGGTGCGTGCCCGGCTCCGCCAGGGTGGCCGCCACGACCAGCCGGCCGGGCAACCTGACCAGCAGATCCCATTCCTCCCGCCGGAAGGACATGTCCGTACGTAGCTTCGATGAAGGTTGGTACCGCATGGGCGACCTCCCGAACCTCAGCATAGGCCGAACGAGCGCATGCTCGTCAGGGAAGCCCAGGTCAGACGGTGCGGGGC
>JBBWZQ010000148.1:0-7662 GCA_039649115.1 Micromonosporaceae bacterium
GGCCCGCAGACTGGAGGCGTGGCGGTCATCGAGATCGACCGGGAGTGGACGGTGGCGGCGGCACCCCCGGCGGCGCCACCGCGCCGGTCCGCCCGCCTGGCCGTGCTCGGCCTGCTCGCCGCGCTGCTACTCGGTGGGGCCGGCGCGCCGGCTCGCCCGCTGCCGCCCTTCGCGTCCGTGGCCGACTCCGGCCGGGACACCTTCGAGATCATCGGCAACACGCTCTACGTCGCCGAACCCGAGGTCGGCAACCAGGCACGGCTCAGCGCGTACCGGCTTTCCGGCGAGCACGCCGCGCGCTCCACAGTGGCGCGCCGGCTGTGGAGCACGCTGCTGCCGGTACCGGTCGGCGTGCTGTACCCGGTCGTCGCCGACGGCGTCCTGCTCGGCCAGGCGTACCGCGGGCCGGCCGGCTTCGCCCAGGTGGTCGCGGTGGACAGCGGCACCGGTCGGATCCTGTGGCGGCAGGATGGCGAGATCGACTGGGTACGCGGCGCTGCCGGCCAGGTCATCGTCGGGCCCGGCCCGGGTGCGAGCCGGGTGCGGGACCTGCGGCTGCGTACCGGCGAGGTGCTCTGGTCGCGGGCGCAGTGGGCGGGCAGCGCCGAGGCCACCGCCAGCCCGCCCACCGGCGGCGGTGACCGGGTGGTGCTGCAGGTACCGCCGAGCGGGGTCGAGGTGCTCGACGCCGACACGGGCGAGGTGCGCGCCAGGGCCCCGGTACCGCCGGGCCTCGGCCTGTACGTCGTCGGCGACCAGGTGCTGGTGCCCATGCGGCGCAACGGTTCCGACGTGCTCGCCGCCTACGGCCTCGACCGGCTGGCGCAGCGCTGGCTGGTGCCGCTGCCCGGCCCGGCCACCTTCGTGTCCGACTGCGGTGCGCTGCTGTGCGTGACGGGCATCGGCGTGCTCACCGTGCTCCGGCCGTCCGACGGCGGGACCCCCTGGCCGGCGGGCCGGTGGATGTCGGCGAACCCGGCCGGCCGGTACCTGCTGGCGGACGGTCCCGACCCCGCGGTCCTGGACGCCGGTACCGGCACGGTGCGGCTGCGCCTCGCCGGCTGGTCGTGGCTGCGCGCGTCGCCGGACCGGGGCAGCCGGGTGCTCGTGCGGCGGGGTACCCCGGACGGCCCACTCGTCTTCGCGGTCCTCGACACGAGCGGCGCGCAGCCCCGGCTGCACCCGGTCGGCCCGCTGGCCGGCGCGCGCGCCACCCCCTGCGCGGCCGCGTACGGGTACCTCGCCTGCCGCACGCTGTCCGGCCGCATCGCCCTCTGGCACTACCCGTCCCCGACCTAGGCGCGAGATCGGGCGTCGCGTTCGCCGTGATCAGGCCGGCCACAGGGGTCGGAGTTCGACGGTTCCGTCCTTCGCGCCCGGGTGTTTGGCGGCCACCTCGATCGCCTCGGCCAGGTCCGCGCACTCGATCACGTCGAACCCGCCGATCTGCTCCTTGGTCTCCGCGTACGGCCCGTCGGTGACCAGGAGGTCACCGCCGCGCACCCGCACCGTCGCCGCCTCGGCCGCCGGCCGCAGCCGATCGCCGAGCACCCGCACCCCCCGGCCGGACATCTCCCCGACCCACGATCCGACCTCAGCCAGCTCCTCCGGCCCCGCGTCGACCGACTCGTCGACCCAGACCATCAGCAGGTACCGCACATCTCCTCCTCCACCCGACGAACTCCAAACCGGCGAACTCCAAACCGACGAGCTCCAAACCGGCGAACGGCGTCCCCGTCCGCGCTGACGACGAACGAGGATCCCCGGAATCGACATCGGGCCGGGTGTCGATCGCCCGGATCCCCGTTCGTCACTCTGCCGACCGGCGCCGCGACGAGGCGCCCCGACGCGAAGGACCAGCGATGTGCGAACCGTACCTGGCGGCCGTGGTCTGGCGGCTGGAACACGCGACCGACACCGACCGCAGGGTCGCCGACGAGACCAGCGGCCAGCTCCTGAGCAGGCTGTCCCGGCGGGTGCGGCGCGCCCGCCGCGCCAACCGGGCCGTACGCCTGCCGGTCGATCCACGCCTGGCCCGGCGGTGACGGCGTCCCCGGCCGCGGCCCGGGCACGCTGGGCGATCATGGCGGTCTTCGGTGGCAACGGTCTGCTGATCGCGAGCCTGGTGGTGCGCACGCCGTCGCTCAAGCTGGACCTCGGGCTCTCCCCGGGGCAGCTCGGGCTGGTCTCCGCGGTGATCGGCGGGTCGGCGGTGGTCGCCATGCAGATCGCCGGCGGCCTCGCGGCCCGGGTGGGCAGCCGGCGGGTCGTACGGGTGGCGACGCCGCTGCTGCCCCTCGCGCTCGTGGGTGTGGGGCTGGCGCCCGGGCTCGCGCTGCTCGCCGTGGTCCTGCTGGTGTTCGGCGCCATGCACGGGATGCTCGACGTGACGATGAACGCGCACGCGGTCGCGGTCGAGCGGGCGCTGGGCCGGCACATCATGAACGGCTGCCACGCGGCGTGGAGCATCGGCGCCGTGGTGGGCTCGGTGCTGGGGTCGGGCGCCACGCAGCTCGGGATGTCGCGGTCGCTGCACTACGCGGTACTCGCGGCGCTGCTCGTCCCGACGGCGGTGGGCTGCGGCCGGGCGCTGCTGCCCGCCGGCGTGGACCGGACCGCGGCGATCGCATCCCGGGAACCGGACCGGCCGGGCTGGCGGGTGGGGTGGAGCCGGCGGGTGCTGGTGTTCGGCGCGATGGGCGCCACCATCCTCACCGGTGAGGCGGCGGTCGCCAACTGGAGTGGCGTCTTCCTGCACGAGTCCCTCGGGGCGCCGCTCGGGGTGGCCGCCCTCGGCTACGTCGCGTTCACCGGGTGCCAGACCGCCGGCCGGCTGGTGGGCGACCGGCTGCTGGCCCGCACGTCGGCGGCGCGCCTGCTGCGGGTGGGCACCCGCACCGCGGCCGGCGGGTTCGCGGTCGTGGTGCTCAGCCCCTGGCCGGTGCTCGGCGTGGTGGGCTTCGCCGTGGTGGGGCTGGGCCTGGCCACGCCGCTGCCGGTGCTGTTCGGCGTCGTCGGCCATCTCGGCGAGGATCGCGGCGCGGCGGCCATGGTCGCCCGGTTCACCACCATGACGTACACCGGGATCCTGCTCGCCCCGGCGGTCCTCGGCTGGGTCGCCGAGCTGGTCGGTCTCACCTGGACCCTCGCGGCGCTGATCCCGCTCCTCGCCGCTGTCGCGTACCCGGCGGGCGCCGCGACCCGCCCGGCCGCCCCGGCCGAGGCACCGGACCGCGTCAAGGGCGGGGCAGGCCGATCGGGTTGGCGTCGGGAATGCTCGCCCGGCAGGCGCGGGCAAGCGGCGTGAGCAGGGTGTCCAACCGCGCCGTACGCTCCGCGCCGAGCGCCCGCCACGGCCCCTCCGCGGCGCGGTCGGTGGCCGCCTCGATGTCGCGCAGCGCCTGCGCCCCGGCGGCGGTGGCCGCGCCGGCATCGTCCAGCCAGCCGCGCTCGACCAGCCTGGCCCGCGCCGCGCTCCACTCCTCGTCGGTCCAGCCGCGGCCCGGCTGCAGCACGTCGCGGGACAGGTCCAGGCCGCTGCGCCAGGCGAGTGCCGCGCAGCCATCCAGGCCGTAGGTCACCAGCGCGGCCACGTGGCCGTCGCCCCGGTGCTCGCGCAGGGTGGTGGCGGCCTGCCAGACCCGCGCCAGCGGCTGGTCCGGGCGGGGCAGCGCGGCGTTGGCGGCACCGAGCACCCGGCCGGTACAGTCCGCCGCCGCGACCGCCACCTCCAGCAGCTCGGCCGCCTCGCCAGCGGGGAAGCCGGTGGGCAGCAACCGCCGCAGCGCCTCGACCGAGCCCGCCTCCCGGGCCCGCAGCGCCTGCTCCGGACTGGCCCGCCGCCACACGTCGGGCAGCGCCCGCGCGACCATCCCCGGCGCGAAGCTGGCGAACGCGGCGACCACCGGCGCGGCGTCCACC
Source organism: Micromonosporaceae bacterium (assembly GCA_039649115.1). Taxonomy (GTDB): domain Bacteria; phylum Actinomycetota; class Actinomycetes; order Mycobacteriales; family Micromonosporaceae; genus DATEJJ01. The sequence goes on from JBBWZQ010000148.1 coordinate 3,922, forward strand.
GGACCCAGCGGCGCCGCCCGCCCGGCGAAGTACCCGCGCCAGAAGCCGCGCAGCCCGGCCGCCTCGAACACCGGCCGGGGATCGGGGGTGAAGTACACCACCCCGTGGATCGGTTCGAACAGGCTCCACATGCGGCGCGCGACAGTGCTCATACCGCGATTATCGACCAGCGCGCGCCTGCTCCAGCCACTCCGGTACGTCGTCGCGGTGGTAGACGTGCTCACTGGGCTCGATGCGTTCCAGGAAACCGGCGTACTCGGCCGCGTTGCGCAGGGCCGAGAGTGGCTCCAGCGCGTCCAGCGCGCGCTCCGGCCGGCAGCCGGGTACCGCCGCGCGCCACCAGGCGCACCACCGCTCCGCCAGCCCCTCCCGCTGCTCCGCCGGCAGGCGCTCGACCATGCGCATCAGGTCGAACCCGGGGTTGCCGAGCCGGCAGTCGCCCCAGTCGAGGATCACCGACCCGCGCACGTTGCCCGGATGGAAGTCGCCGTGCACCAGCGTGCCGGGCAGCCCGGCCGCGGCCGCCTCGGCCAGCCGCTCGTCCAGCCCGTCGAGCAGGTCCGGGTACCCGTATCGCTGAGCGACGTCGCGGATCCGCGCCTCCAGATCGTCATCCGGCACACCGAGCGACCGCAGCGCCGGGAGGTCGCCGGCGGCGGCGCGCTGGATCCGGTGCAGCGCGGCCAGCATCGCCAGCCGCTCGTCCGCGGGCGCCCCGTACCGGTCCTCGCCGGGCACGTCGTCGAGCAGCACCCGGCCACCGTCCACGCCGAGCACCGTCGGTCCCAGCCCGGGAAGGTGGTCGCCGAGCCAGACCAGCACCGCACCCTCGTGCCGGTAGAACGCGGGCACCTCCTTGAGCCACGCGATGCCCGACCGGTGCGCCAGGCGCCAGATGCTCGACAGGTTCCAGGTGCGCAACTGCCGCGCGGACAGCGGTCCCAGCACGCCCTGCGCCCAGGCGAGGCTCGCGGCCGGCCCACCCACCTCGGCGTAGGGCGCGCGCAACGGGTGCGGCCGCGACTCGACGTCGACCGGCGAAAGAAGCCGGTCCACAGTGGACACCTCCGCGAGGTACGTCACCGCGGGCCCGTCGGCGCGCAGCAACCGCAGCACGACAACCTCGGCGCCGTAGTGCGACCGAGCGCCGTCCACCACGGCGGCGACCTGCTGCCGGTGCGGCTCGGGTACGGCGAACGGGGGCAGCGCGCCGAGCACCGCCCCCGTACCGTCGACGAGAACCAGGGTCACCACGCGCTCCACACCGGGAGCATACGGACTACCGCTACACGCCGGCCAGCCGTTTAGGCGACGGGCGCAGGTACACCGCCCAGGTGACGGCGAAGCACAGCGCGTAGCACGCGATGAACGCGAGATACGCCGCGTTGCCTGTGTGGTATGTGAGGAACGACTGGCGGAAGGCGACATTCACCAGCACCCCGCCGAACGCGCCGACCGCGCCGGCGATGCCGATCAGCGCACCCGACAGCCGGCGCACCTGTGCCTCGTCGGCGTACTTCGCCGTGAAGATGGCCGGGATCATCTTGTACGTCGAGCCGTTGCCGACCCCGGAGAACGCGAACAGCGCGATGAAGCCGACCAGGAACAGCGGCTTGGCGTGCTGCACCGAGGCCAGCAGCACCAGGCCGGCGCTGGCCGCCATGGCGACGAAGTTGACGGAGGTGACGCGCGCGCCGCCCACCCGGTCGGCCAGCGCGCCGCCCACCGGCCGGATCAGCGAGCCGATCAGCGGGCCGAGGAAGGTGAGCTCGGCCGCGTCCAGCGGCTTCATCGTGAACTGCACCTGCAGCACCTGGCCGAAGGCGAAACCGAAGCCGATGAACGAACCGAATGTACCGATGTAGAGGAATGACATGACCCAGCTGTGCGGCTCCCTCAAGGCGTCCCGCATGGCCCGCCGGGGATTGGCCGCCGCGCCGAGGTTGTCCATGCCCAGCGCGGCGGCCAGCGCCGCCAGCACGATGAACGGGAGGTAGACACCGACGACCAGTCGCGGGTGCTGCGCGCCGGCGGTGAGCAGCACGAGCAGGCCGACCAGTTGCACGGCGGCCACGCCGATGTTGCCGCCCCCGGCGTTGAGTCCCAGCGCCCAGCCCTTGAGCCGCTGCGGGTAGAACGAGTTGATGTTCGCCATCGAGGAGGCGAAGTTGCCCCCGCCGACACCGGCGATGGCGGCCAGCACCATGAGCGTGGTGTAGGAGACGCCGGGCTTGACGAGGATCGCCGCGGGGATCGTCGGCAGCAGCAGCAGTGCCGCCGAGATGACCGTCCAGTTGCGACCGCCGAACTTGGCGACCGCGAACGTGTAGGGCAGGCGCAGCACCGAGCCGATGCCCGCCGGTACCGCGGTCAACAGGAACTTGCCGGCCGGGTCGACGTGGTAGGCGGTGCCGAGAAACAACACCAGCACGGACCACATCGTCCATACCGAGAAGCCGATGTGCTCGGAAAGGATCGACAGGATCAGGTTGCGCCGGGCGACCCGCGCGCCGCCCGCCTCCCAGAAGGCCGTCTCTTCCGGCCGCCAGTCATCGATCCAGCGTTGGTTGGCGAAGCGACTGCGTGGCCGTCCGGGAAGGGCGGCCACGGATTCGACTGCGGTACTCATCGTTCCCTCCGGGTGTGCGTCTGGAGCGTCGGACGCGACGCTAGGCAGCGCCGGTTTCCCGGCCGTTCGTGATCGACGTCGGCCGCGCAACTGTCTGCGCACAAGCCCGGCCCGGCGTTGTGAGATCTCACCGGCGGCCGCCGGGCCACGTGAGTGAGCCGATGCGACCCGGTAACGGGCGGGACCTGAGTGGGAAATCAGGACCGGCGACGCTCGGAGGCATGACGGAGGTCGGGACCCACTGCCCCTACTGCGCGCTGCAGTGCGGCATGACGCTGCGCACCACCGCCGCGGGCGGCGTCGAGGTGGACACCCGCGAGTTCCCCACCAACAGAGGGGGGCTGTGCCAGAAGGGGTGGAGCGCCGCGGCCCTGCTCGACCACCCGGAGCGGTTGACCCATCCCCTGGTACGCGAGGCGAAGGGCGCTGCCCTGCTCCCGGCGACCTGGGACGAGGCCCTGGACCGGGTCGCCCGGCACCTGCGGGACCTGCGCGCCGCGCACGGGGCGGACACGGTCGCCGTGTTCGGCGGTGGCGGCCTGACCACCGAGAAGGCGTACACCCTCGGCAAGTTCGCCAGAGTGGCGCTCGGCACCAGGTACATCGACTACAATGGACGGTTCTGTATGTCGTCGGCGGCCGCGGCCGGCAACCGCGCGTTCGGCGTGGACCGGGGCCTGCCGTTCCCGCTCGCCGACCTGGCCACGGCCGACGTGCTGGTGCTCGTGGGCGCGAACCCGGTGGAGACGATGCCGCCGCTGGCCCGCTACCTGGTCGAGCAGCGCGAGCGGGGCGGGCACCTCATCGTGGTGGACCCGCGGCTGACCCCCACCGCGCGGCGGGCCAGCCTGCACCTGCACCCCGCGCCAGGCACCGACCTGGCGCTCGCCAACACGCTGCTGCACCGCTGCCTCGCCGAGGGGTACGTGGACTGGGACTACGTCGCCACGCGCACCACGGGATTCGACGACGTGGTCCGGGTGGCCAGCGGGTACTGGCCCGAGCGGGTGGAGCGGCTGACCGGCGTGCCCGTCGCCGACCTCGCCGCCGCCGCCGACCTGCTCGGCCGCGCGGGTACCGCGATCGTGCTCACCGCGCGCGGTGCCGAGCAG
>JBBWZQ010000203.1:0-16508 GCA_039649115.1 Micromonosporaceae bacterium
TCGGCGCACGTCGCCACGGCGGACTTCGTCGCGCTGATCGCCGCGTGGCACGCCGGCGACCTGACCGTGGCGCGGATCGTGGGCCGCCGTCTGGGCACCCTGTCGACCGCGCTGTTCGCCGAGCCCAACCCCACCGTGATCAAGGCCGTGCTGCACGCGCAGGGCCGCATTCCCACCCCGGCGGTACGGCTGCCGCTCCTGCCCGCCCACCCCGACAGCGTCGCGGCGGCCTGCCGGCACCTCGACGAGCTGGCCGGATCTGCGGCATCCGGACCGAGCAGTGTTGCGAGACCACTGCCCGCGTCGCGGCCGACCTCGGCTTCGAGGTGACCGACCTCGCCCGGCACCTCGTCGCGCGGGCCGAGCACCTCATCGGGCCCGGAACGACGGTGGCGGCGGCGGCCCGGGCGGCGGGCTGCCAGGACGCCCGGACGCCGCGCCGCCTGCGGAACTGAGGCTCATCCTGTGCAGCGCCGGTGCGTCCAGCGCGCAGTGCAGGCGCGGCTCCTCCGCCGGCGCCTGCGGTGCCGTCCGGCGGATCGTCAGCGCGGCCAGCAGCCCGCCCAGCAGGCACAGCGCGGCACAGATGAAGCACGCCGTGCGGAACCCGCTGGCGAACTGCGCGGGCTCCCGGTAAGCGGCGCCGGTGATGCCCGCTGCGGCCGGCAGTACCGCCACCGCGATCAGCGCGGCGGCCCGGGCCACGTCGTTGTTGACGGCCGAGGCCGCCCCCGCGTGGTTGGCGGGTGCCGCCGCCAGCACGGTCGAGGTCAGCGGGGCCACGGTCGTCGCGAGCCCCAGGCCCAGCACGACGACGGCCGGCAGCACCTGCGTCAGGTAGCTGCCCGACTCGTCGACCCGTGCCAGCAGCGCCAACCCCGCGCCGACCAGGATCGGCCCCACGCTCATCTGCAGCCGGGGACCGATGCGCGCGGCGAGCGCACCGGACCGCGCGGACAGCACGAGCATGAGCACGGTCACCGGCAGCAGGGACGCGCCGGCCGCCACCGCCGGGTACCCGGAGACCTGCTGCAACTGGATCGGCAGCAGGAACAGCGCACCACCCAGCGCCGCGTAGACCACCAGGGTCACCGCGTTGGTCGCGTTGAACTGGGTGGACGAGAACAGCTCCAGGGGCAGTACCGGCGACCGGGCGCGCCGCTCCCAGGCGACGAACGCGCTCAGCAACGCCATGCCCGCCACGAGCGAGCCGAGCACCGCCGGGCTGCGCCAGCCGAGGCTCGCCCCCTCGATCAGCCCGTACGTGAGCGCGACGAGCCCCAGGGTGACGAGCGCACCGCCGGTCACGTCCACCCGGCCGGTCGCGCCGGGATCGTGCGACTCGGGCACGTGCCGCCACGCCACGGCCACCACGACCACGGCCAGCGGCAGGTTGATCACGAAGATCAGCCGCCAGGAGAGCGCCTGGATCAGCCAGCCACCCAGCAGGGGCCCGATCGCGGTGGCCACCCCGCCCAGGCCGGACCAGGCGCCGATGGCCTTGCCCCGGTCGGCGGGTGCGAAGGACGCCTGCAGGATGGCCAGGCTGCCCGGGGTCAGCAGCGCGGCGCCGATGCCCTGCAGCGCCCGGGCCGCGATGAGCACCGGCGCGTTGGGGGCCGCGGCACACAGGGCGGAGGACACCGCGAACCAGATCACGCCGATGGCGAAGACCCGGCGGCGCCCGTACCGGTCACCCAGGCTGCCGGCGACCAGGAGCAGACCGGCGAGGGTCAGGGTGTACGCGGTCACCACCCACTGCAGGGCGGCGAGCCCGGCGTGGAAGTCGCGACCGATGGCCGGCAGCGCGATCCCGACCACGGTCGCGTCGATGGCCGCCAGCCCGGAGCCGAGTACGGTGGCCAGCAGAACCCACCGTCCCGCCGCGCTCGCGTACCGCAGCCCGTCGGACCGATCATCCACCTGCGCCACACTACTTGGCCCGGCGTACCGGGTCAGGGATCGAGTGCCGGCGTTCCCGTCTGCTGCCCGCCGCGTTCGCCCGCTGCCGGTCCGACGGCGCGGGCGGCCATCTACCCTGGGCAGTGCAGGTGGTCGGCGGGCGCGATGAGTCTGCGCGCGCACCGTCGTCAAGGCCTCGGAGGCGCCGACCCGGCGCCGGACACAGGAGGTAGGGAATGAGTCTTCCGCAGGTCGTGTCGCGCGAGGAGTGGCTTGCCGCCCGCAAGGCACTGCTGGCCAGGGAGAAGGAGATGACCCGGGCCCGCGACAACCTCAACGCCGACCGTCGCCGGCTGCCGATGGTGCGCGTCGACAAGGACTACGTCTTCGAGGGCCCGGCCGGCCGGGCCAGCCTGGCCGACCTGTTCGAGGGCCGGCACCAGCTGGTGGTCCAGCACTTCATGTTCGACCCGAGCTGGGACGAGGGCTGCCAGAGCTGCTCGGCCGCGGTGGACGAGGTGTCGGAGGGGCTGCTCGCGCACCTGCGTGCGCGGGACACCACGTTCGCCGTCGTCGCCCGCGCGCCGCTCGCCAAGCTCGACGCGTACCGGGAGCGCCGGGGCTGGACACTCCCGTTCTACTCGTCCCACGGCGCCGACTTCAACTACGACTTCCACGTCACGCTCGACGAGTCCGTGGCTCCCGCGGAGTACAACTACCGCCCGTTCACGGAGGCGACCGGGCCGGACGGCTCGGCGGAGCGGCCGGGCATGAGCTGCTTCGTGCGCGACGGCGCCGACGTCTTCCACACCTACTCGACCTTCGCGCGCGGCACCGAGCAGCTCGGCGGCGCCTACGCCGTCCTCGACATGACCGCGCTGGGCCGGCAGGAGGAGTGGGAGGAGCCGAAGGGTCGCGCCGTGCACGCGCACGACGCGACCCCCGACTTCGCTGAGTGAGCAGTCAGCGACAAGGTGGCGCGACGAAGCCCGGGTGTACCCCGTCGGTGAAGCGGCAGCCGAAGCTCGGCTCGGCCACCCGGCGCGGGTCGAGGATCGGGTCGCCGGCCGCGCGGTGTCCGGTGCGCACCCAGCGCACCAGGTCCGCGAAGCCGGTCCGCAGCTCGGCCTGGGTGAAGTCGCAGTGCCCGAGGCCGCGGATCGCCCGCGACACGAACAGCCGGCCCTGCCCGTGGAGCACGGTGCGCAGCCCGTACACCTGCTCCATGGACAGCGGCACGAACAGGTCGCCGATGTCGTGCAGCGACAGCACCGGGATGCCCGGGTCGCCGGCCACCGCCGGTACCCCGGTCAGGTCGCGGCTGGGCCGCGCCGTGCGCGACACCCGCAGCACGCCGCGGTTGAGGGCCCGTTCAGCCGGGGACAGCCGCGGATCGCCGTCCAGCTGGTAGACGGTGAAGCGGTTGGACGTGACGTTGCCGTCGGCGATGCCGATGGTGCCGCCGGTCAGGCCGGGATAGATGCCGAAGTGGAATGGCAGGCTGGACAGCGGCGCCAGTGACGGCAGGCCGGCCCAGAACCGGAACGCGGCGGCGAAGCCGGGCCGGGTACCGCCGCTGCGCTGCTGCACCGCCGCCGCCCACCGCTCGCCCAGCGGCGTGAGCACGGGTGTCCCGCCGCCGCCGAACCCGCTGCCGAGCAGCGGCAGCTCGGCCTGCACGAGCCGCGCGTACTGGAGCGGGTAGTCGGCGGCCGGCTCCAGCGGGAAGGTGACCGGCGCGCCGGTGAGCGCGGCGGCGGTCAGGTTGACGTCGACGAAGAAGTCGAACAGCCGGGCGTCGCCGAGCACGCCGCAGATCGGCAGCGCGCCCACGAAGTCACCCCGGTAGTGCTCGATCGCCACCGCGGTGACGTGCCCGCCCATCGACGCGCCGGTCATGTACACGTGCCTGGCCCGCTGGCCGACAACGGAACGGAACAGTGCGATCAGCGCGTGCGAGTCGGTCACCCCCTGGCCCACGTCGTACCCGTTGGTCTGGTAGCTGGACGCGGCCCAGGCGAACCCCTGGCCGATCTGGTACGCGCGCAACGGCGAGCTGTCCACCCACACGGTGCTGCCGGCGCCCCGGTAGCCGTGTGCGTACAGGGCGAGGTCGCCGTTCCAGTGCAGCGGCACTTCGATGCGGAATGCCGCGCCGTCCCGGATGCCCGCGTACACCCGGGAGACCGGCTGGCCGGACGCGCCGGTGAGCGGCGCGAACGGCGTGCTGGTGCCGAAGTCGCAGTTGGGGTCGGCGACGCTGTACCCGGGGTGCGTGCCGCTCGGTACCGGCGCGGCGCAGGTCGTGGCCGCCCGGGCCGGAGCGGGGGACGCGACCGCGATGGCGGCCGCGATGACGGCGGCGCTCAGGATTCTGGTCATTCGCATGGTTCTCCACCTCCGGACTCCATCCAACGCCACCGATCGCCGCCGGGTAAGCCCTACAGTGTGCGGATGGCCCCACCCGTTCCCCCCGGCCCGTTCACCGGCCTCGCGATCGCGGACGTCGCCCGGATGCTGCGCGACGGCACCACCGACCCGGTGGAGCTGATCGACCGCACCCTCGACGCGGTGCGCGCCGCCCAACCGGCGCTCAACGCGTTCGTGACGGTGCACGAGGACGGTGCCCGCCGGCGCGCCCAGCGGGCCGCCGCTGAGCTGGCTCAGGGAATGGACCGCGGTCCGCTGCACGGGATTCCGGTCGCGGTGAAGGACCTCGTCGACACCGCAGGCCTGGCGACCACCATGGGCTCCCGCCACTTCGCCGGGCACGTGCCGGAGCAGGACGCCGCCGTCGTGGCGGTGCTTCGCGCGTCCGGCGCGGTGATCCTGGGCAAGACGACCACACACGAGTTCGCATACGGACCGACCGGCGACCGGGCCGCGAACGGCGCCGGCGCCAACCCGCGCGACCCGTCCCGCATGGCGGGCGGCTCCAGCGCGGGCTCCGCGGCGGCCGTGGCCGCCGGCCTGGTGCCGCTCGCGGTGGGCACGGACACCGGGGGTTCGGTGCGCATCCCCGCGGCACTGTGCGGCGTGGTGGGCATGCGGCCTTCCTTCGGCGGGGTACCGACGGCAGGCGTGTTCCCGCTGTCCTGGTCGCTGGACACGGTGGGTCCGCTCGCGAACAGCGTCACGGACGCGGGCCTCGGCTGGGGTGTGCTGTCCTCCACCGCACACCTGTTCACCGTGCCGGCACCCGCCGACCTCCACATCGGACTGCCGACCGGCGAGTGGTTCGACCGGCTGGACGGCTCCGTTGCCTCCACTGTGGACGGACTGGTCGCGGAGCTGGCCCGGCAGGGTGCCGCGATCCGTCCGGTACCCGTACCCGACGCCGCGGAGCTGCACCAGGTGTACCGCGTCGTGCAGTCCGCCGAGGCGTTCGCCATCCACCGGGAGCGGCTGGCGACCGCGCCCGACCTCTTCGAACCCGAGGTGCGCGAGCGGTTGCTCGCGGCCGGCGAGGTGCCGGCGTGGGAGTACGCGCTCGCCCTGCGCCGGCTCGGCGAACTGCGCGCGACGGCACCGGACCGGCTCACCGGGCTGGACCTCCTGCTGCTGCCGACCGTACCGGTGCTCGCGCCGCCGCTGGGCACGCGCGACGCGGACATCGGCGGTGGCTGGCGCTCGCCGCGTGACGCGCTGCTCGCCTTCGAGACGCCGTGGAGCGTGCTCGGGCTGCCCGCGATCTCGCTGCCGGCACCGGGGCCCGCTCCCCTGCCCGTGGGCGTCCAGCTGGTCGGCCTGCCAGGCGGGGACATCCCGCTGCTGGCCGCGGCGCGGGCGGTCGAGGCGGTCGCTACTCCCCGGTGAGCAGCTCGGGTGGCACGTTCAGGCCCAGGCGGGGCACGCCGAGCTGGCGCTGCAGCACCTCGCGCTCGTGGTCGGGCAGCTCCCGGCGGGCCAGCCGCACGAGGGCGCCGAGGCTGCCGTCCGACTCGCCGACGTGCCGCATGCCGAGCCGGAAGGCGGCCGGGTCCCACGGCGTGCCCGGTGCCACCACCGCGGTGTCCGCGATCCGCGCGAGGTCGGCCTCGGACGGCGGGGTGGTGATGCCGAGCGCGGCGGTGAGCCGGTGCCCGACGAGCACGCCGGCGAGGTAGCTGCGGCCCGCCGCCGGGCCGCGCCGCGGTCGCGGGTCCGTGCCGTTGACCCAGGCGGTGACGATCCCGCCGATCAGCCGGCCGGACAGGTGGCTCGGGCGGTCGGAGGTACCCATGTCGCCGAGGTCCCACTGGTTCGCGGCGACGACGAGCGCGATCCGGTGGTGCGGCCAGAAGCGGGCGAAGTTGCTCCAGCCCCACATGTACTCGCCACCGTGCCCGACGTACCCGTTGTCGCTGCCGTGGTTGAACACCGTCCACACCAGACCGACCGCGGCGCTCGGGTCCGGGCCGAACGGCGCCTGCGGGGTGAGCATCTGCTCGACTGTCTCGCGGCGCAGGATCGCACCGCGGGACAGCCGGCCCCCGTTGGCCATGGCGAGCAGGAACCGCGCGTGGTCCGGCGGCGTGGTCAGCGCGCTGCCGGCCGGGTAGTCGCCGGCATAGAACTGGGGCAGCACGAAGTGGAAGCCGTCCAGCGTCGCGTACCCGACGGACCGGCGGGTGAGCAGGTCCGCCGGCACGTGGTCCGGGTGCTGCGCCGGCGGGAAGCAGGTGGAGGTCATGCCGAGCGGCGTGAAGACCTGCTGCCGCACGTACTCGTCGAATGAGAGCCCCTGTGGGTTGAGCAGCTCGACCAGGTACCCGACGACCGCGATCCCGACGTTGCTGTACTGGTGGTTCGTGCCCACCTTGGTCGCCCAGAACGGCAGCAGCGAGCCCCCGTACGCGTCGGTCCGGGCGGTCCGGAACACGCGCCGCAGGTGCTCGCCCAGCGGCGCCGGCGGTACCCGGTCGGTGTTGCCGAAGCCGCTGCCCAACCCGCTGCGGTGGGTCAGCAGGTGCCACAGCGTGATGGGCTTGTCCCCGTGCGGGTTGACGATCCGCAGCCCGTCGAGGTGGTCGTTGACCGGGTCGTGCAGGCCGATCAGCCCGCGTTCGACAAGCTGCATGACTGCCGCGGCGGTGTAGGGCTTGCAGTCCGATCCGGTCGGCCCCACCGTGTCCGGCGTCATGGGTCGCCGGGTTGCGAGGTCGGCGTACCCGTACCCCTTCGCCCAGACCACGTCCTCGCCGATACCCAGCGCCACCGACACGCCCGGTGTCCGGCACAGCTCCAGGATCTCCGGGACGAACTGGTCGAGCGCCTCGGTCAGCGCGGAGATGTCCATACGCAAGTTATGCCTTGACGACATCCATCTTGTCAAGAGGCAGGTTGACGGAGCACAGTGGCTGGCATGACCAAACTACCGAAACTCAGCAGCCTGATCGCGATCGTCGACAGCCGCGGGGACGCCCGGAACAACCTGGAACGGATCACCGTCGCCGAGGAGCTCACCGCGGACATGCACGCGCTGGGCGACCGGCTCATCGGGTACTACATCGAGCTGGCCCGCGCGGAGGGCTACTCGTGGTCGGACATCGGCGATCACCTCGGCGTCAGCCGCCAGGCCGCGCAGCAGCGGTACACCCCCCGATGGTCCAGCCTGACCCTGTCCGACCTCACCCACGCCGGCGCGTTCACCCGGCTCACCAAGCGCGCCAAGGACGCGCTCGGCCGCGCCGAGGAGCACGCCCGGCGGCTGCACCACGACAGCGTCGGCAGTGAGCACGTGCTGCTGGCCCTCCTCGACGACGCCGACAGCCTGGCCGTCATGGCACTGCGCGCGCTGTCCACCGAACCGGCCGACCTGCGCGCCACCGTCGAGGCGCGGATACCGGCCGGCGACCGGCCGTCCCCCGCGGCGACGCCGGTCAACCCGGCGGCGCGCCGCGCCCTGGAGGCGTCCTTGAAGGAGGCGCTGGAGATGGGCCACAACTACATCGGCACCGAACACATGCTGCTCGGGCTGCTGCACGACACCCAGAGCGGCGCGGGACACCTGCTGGGCGGGAGCGGGATCACCCTGGACGCGGCGCGGGCGTCCATACAGGACATTCTCAGCGAGTACCTGCGCAAGAAGGCATAGGGTCGGCCGGCGACCGCCGTGCTCGCGGCTAGTCGAAAGTGAGGTGGTCGTAGCGGAACCCGTCGCGCATCTGGTCCCGGCGCAGCCGCAGCCCGTCGAAGTCGCGGGCGATGTCCTGCTTGGCACGCAGCGACGGCGTGACCGTGTCCATCGTCTTCAGGCGCTCGCCGATCGCCGCCGCCGCGAGGTCCTCGGCCAGCTGTCCCGGCTCGACGCCGCAGGAGAACTGCGGCTGCCACACCCGGACCCGCTCGAACACGCACTGACCGTCGCGTACGTCGAGCCACGCCCAGCCCTCGGCAGGACCGTCCACCCAGGACACGTGCAGCCCGCGGATCGTGGGATCGGCCAGCCGCCGGCTCGCGTACGCGTCGATGGCCGCCGCCCGGGCCAGTACGCTCAGGTCGTTGACGAAGCCGGTCCGCCCGTCGGGCAGCCGGCCGACGAGGTCCCGGTACCCCGGCCCGGTCGCCTCGGTGAAGCGGAGCGCGTCGAGCACGTACTCCAGCACCCGCCGCGCGTGCGCACCCCCGCCCAGGGCTGAGGACTCGATGCGCAGCAGGGGCAGGCCCACGGCCGCGCACACCGCGTCGGTCATCCGGTCGTCCCGGGAGGCGCCCTGCCGCGGCTCGCGCAACTGCACCGCGAGCGTGGCCGCCTCGGTGTCCGGGTCCCAGACGACGAACGCGAGGTGGGCACGGATCGCACCGCTCCACTGGTGCGCCGTGATGCCGGGCGGCCGGCCACGCAGCACCTGACCCAACCGCGCATCTGGTCGCACCAGGCGGCCGGCGCGCTCGAAGAGCTCCGCGCGGCCCGTCGTGGCGCCGCCCCGCTCGTTGTCCATGACCAGCATGTGGCCATGCTAGAACCCGCCAGCCGCGGATGACCGCCGCCCACCCGGACGAAGTACCTGACTGGTCGTGGCTGGCGGCGGCCCGGTACGGTATGACTGCTTCCACCGGATATGCGGGTCACCGCGACGGTAGGCGATGCAGAGAGCTTGGGCAACCTGATGGTGGCCGTCGTCCCAGGTCGACCGGCTACCAGCGCCAGCGCAGGAACCGGCGTTGGTAGCGCACCTTGAGACTGGAGGTCTTGAGGTGGCCGCGTACCACGATGTGCAGGCCGCCCGAGTCGGGCACCTTCGCCTTGGCCGTACTGGACGAAAGCTCGACGTCGTGCACCGTGGCCGACGCCCCGCTCGGCAGCACCAGGGTCACCGAACTGGACCGCAGGTCCAGCGACACCTCCACGGTCGGCGACGCGACCTGGGCCTCGGTGAGGTCCAGCCGGATGTTCGACGACTGGGCCTCGACGACCAACTGGCGGGACACGACCCACCGCCCAGCCCGCCTCAACGACGAGAAACGCGACCGCAAGGTGAGCACCTCAGGCGCCACGGCCACCGGCAGGTCCGCCGTCAACGACGCCATGTCATCCCGGGTACGGGCGGCCAGCACACCCTGGATCCGGTCCTCGAACTCGACCAGCGTGAGCCGGCCCTCGCCGACCGCCTGGTTCAACTGCTCGACGACCAGGTTCCGTTCGGCGTCAGACACCCGGATCTCGCGCCTTGGGGTCGGCTCTCCTGCCACGCGCCCAATCTACGACCTCCGGCGACCCCGCGGTGGATAGGGTCGATTCCATGGCTGATGCTGTCGTGATCCCCGGCCGGATGTTCGGGCCGGCGGCGGGACTGCTCATGTACGCGGGCGAGGTGGCGCAGCGGCGGGGAGTGAGCGTGCACCGGCACTCCTGGTCGGGGGAGCCGCCGAAGCCGACCGAGCCGGAGGTGGAGAGCTGGGTGTGCGGGGAGGTCAGCCCGTTGCTCGACGCGCTCGGCGGCGGTCCTCTGTTGCTCGCCAAGTCGCTCGGTACGAATGCCGCCGCGCTCGCCGCCGAACGCGCGCTGCCGGCGGTGTGGCTCACCCCGCTGCTGACCGCGCCGTGGGTGGTCGCCGCGATGAGCCGGGCGACCGCACCGTTCCTCCTCGTCGGCGGTACCGGCGACGAGGTCTGGGACGGTGCGCTGGCTCGCCGGCTGTCGCCGCACGTGCTGGAGGTCGAAGGCGCCGACCACGGCATGTACGTCCCCGGGCCGCTCACCGACTCGATCGCGGTACTCGGCCGGGTGGTCGTCGCCGTCGAGGAGTTCCTCGACGCGATCAACTGGCGCCGCTGAACCCGCTCCCGGAAGAGCTATTGTCGATCGATGTCGTCACGTCCGATCCCGTTCACCGCGCCTTCCGTGCGCACTCCGCCCGGGTACAGCCACGCCGTGCGGGCCGCTGGCCTGATCTTCGTGTCCGGCCAGGTCCCGCTCGACGAGAATGGCGCCGTCGTCGGGGTCGGCGACATGGGTGCGCAGGCTCGTCAGGCGTTCCGCAATCTGGGCGCGGTGCTCGAAGCCGCGGGTTGCTCGTTCGCCGATGTGCTGAAGTTGACGTACTTCGTCCGCGACGTCGAGGCCGTGGGGTCGATCCGGGCCGCCCGCGACGAGTTCGTCGACACGGCCAGCCCGCCGGCCAGCACGCTGGTCGAGGTTTCCCGGCTGTTCATGCCGGATCTGCTGGTGGAGATCGAGGCGGTGGCGCTGGCACCGTAGCCGGCCCGTACCCGTCCGGATCTCCTCCGGTCAACCACCACGGTCGCGTGGCCCGCATCCTGCAAGAGATTGCCGGTCAACTCGACGATGTCGACTCCGTCGAGGGAGATCGCCTCGCTGCCCGGAGATCCGCGGGTACGTGGGCGGCCAGGGCCTCGGTGACGGCGGCGGCCGCCTCGCGGGCGCGGGCGATCGCGTCGTGCGGCCCGTGCGCCTCGGTGGCCTCCACGCACCGGTCCACCAGCAGGGCCGTCCGCTCGCGCAGCAGCGCCCAGGCAGGTTCGCGCCAGGGCACCAGGTTGCCCATGATGTAGTACATCTGGAAGGCGAACCCGGCCGTGCGGCCCGGGTGCTCCGGTCCCACCGGAAGCTGGGTGAGAGCCACCGCGAGCGGCCGCAGCACACCCGCCATCAGGTTGATCGCCGCGTCGATGAGGGTACCGAGCTGCTCGTCGGTCTCCTCGGTGTGCGTGAAGAACCGGACCAGGGTCTGCAGGACCATCTCGTACGCGAGCCCGGCGAGCTCGGCCACGTGGTACGTCCGCGGATCCGTGATGACCGCCACCGGGGCCGGGATGTCGAACGGCTGCCGGGTGTAGGCCGGCGCCACCGGCCGGGCCGGCTCGAACGAGGGATCGCGCCGCCGCAGGTCCTGGTACTCGTCCCAGATGGCGAGGAACCTGCCGTAGTGCGCCTCGCGCCAGTCGCCGCGGGCACCCTCACCCTGCTCGATGATCTCATCCACGGCGGCGAGGGCGGACCCGAGGTCGGTCACCGCGACCAGCTGGGGCCAGCGGAACAGCTCCGGGGTGGCCTGGGCGCGGGGGGAGCCGACGAACAGGGCGCGCTCGCCGTACCGGCGGGCCAGCACGCGCAGCCCGTCGGCGATGCCGCGGTACAGGTGCCCGACCGTGGCGAACTCCTGACCCCGGGGCAGCAACTCGCCGGCGTCCACCGGGTCGCGCGGCGGGGCGGTCGGCACGAACCCCTCGGCGTCCTGGCGCTCCATGCCCTCGGGCCGCTCCAGGTAGAGGAAGTGCCGCAGCGCGCGCTCGCCGAAGGGCAGCAGGTCCAACTGCACGCCGGCCGGAAAGTACGCGGAGCGCTGCGGGAAGTTGGGCCGGCCGAACATGGGTGCCGCGCCGATCGCGGACATCAGGTTGGCGACCATCGCCAGGTGCAGCATCTCCTCCACGGCGATGCCCCGGAGCAGCTTGCGCCAGCGGCCTACCGCCTCGGCCTGCTCCTCGGTCAGCCCGTCGCCGGTACCGTCCTTGAGACTGAACTCGGCATAGAGGTACTGACACATGATCATGTGTTCGAGCTGGGCGGCCTCGGCGAGCAGCCACCACAGGTGCTCCCGGTGCGCCACGATGACCCTGGGCTCTGCCATAGGATCATTCTCGGGCGATGATTACATTATTACAAGACGTCGGAGAGGGTCTCATGGATGAACACAGCGCCGGCCTGATGAGCAGCCAGCGGGTCGAGGCGTTCAGCGACGCCGTGTTCGCGATCGCCGCCACGCTGCTCGTCCTCGATCTCGCGGTGCCACCGCGGGACAGCACGCCGTCCGGCGGGCTGGCCGCCGCCCTCGCCCACCAGTGGCCCGGCTACTTCGCCTACCTGGTCAGCTTCCTCGTCATCGGGATCATCTGGGTCAACCACCACACGGTCTTCGCCAGGGTCCGCCGCGTCGATCGCCCGGTGCTGTTCGTCAACCTGGCGCTGCTGCTCGTCGTGTCCGCGCTGCCGTTCCCCACCCGGCTGCTGGCGGAGTACCTGACGGCCCCCGGCGACTCGCACATCGCCGCGGCCATCTACAGCGCGGCCATGTTCGCCATGGGCCTGACCTACGCCCTGCTGTGGCTCGTCGTCACCCGGGACCGCAACCTGCTCGCGGAGCGGGAGGACCGCGCCGCCAACCGCGCGGCCCTGCTCCGCTTCGCGGCCGGCAACGTGGTCTACCTCGCCACCATCGGGCTGGCCTTCGTCAACGCCGTCGCCACGCTCGCCGTGCACGCCGCCATCGCGCTCTACTACTGCTTCGACCAGCTGCGCGTCACGCGGCCGTCGCGGTAGCGCAGCCGCGAGACCGCCAGCGGTAGCTGCCAGATGTGCATGCCGGGTTCGAGGAACCAGAACCGCGCGGCCATGAAGCGCATGAGGCGCACCGTCCCGCCGATCAGCAGGATCGCGATGGGTATCTCAAGGGCGGCGCTGGCCACGGACTCCCACAGGTCGCCCGGGCCGGACGTCATGAGGTCGAACCAGGCGTCGCACAGCAGCAGCACCCCGGACGCGAACCCGGTGAGGATGAGCAGTTGCCGGCGCAGCCAGCCGAGCACCGCGGTGGCGGCGAACATGAACAGCAGCAGGATGTCGAAGCCGACCCAGGTGGCCGACCAGTTGTTCGCGACGTAGTGGTCGGGCAGCGTGACGCCGAGGTACGCGATCCACGGGATGAGCAGCACCGCGCTGCCCGCGGTGATGGCCAGCCGCACGTTGCGGATCCGGCGCACGGTGCGGCGGGCCGGCAGCAGTTCCTCGCTGGGCCGGGCCAGCCGCCAGATCAGGTCCCGGCGCTGCTCGGCGGACATGGCCGCGATCTGCTCGTCGGTCAGCTCGACCGGCCCCACCACCAACGCGCTCATCGCCCCACCTGCCCCACCAGACTGGAACGGATCAATCCTATTTCGTACCGGCGCCGTCCGCCCTGTGTCGGCGGCCACTCCCCCTGCTGGCACGAGCGTTTCCGGAAGGGCCGGATCTGGGTACCGGTCGTCCATGACGACGACCGCCGACCAGGCGCACCGGCGTAAGGCCGGGCAGGCGAAGCCGAAGATGCCCAGCGACACCAAGGGGCACCTGTCGCTGTTCGACCGGTTCGCGACCGTGGCCGGCACGTTTGTCTCGCGCGCCTGGTTCTTCGCCCTGTGCCTGCTGCTCGTCCTGTTGTGGGCGCCGTCGTACTTCGTGTTCGGCGACGTCAACACCTGGCAGCTCATCATCAACACGGCCACCACGATCGTCACGTTCCTGCTCGTGGCGCTGCTGCAGAACACCCAGCGGCGCTCGGAGGACGCGCTGCACCAGAAGCTGAACGCCATCGCGGACGGCCTGGCCGACCTGATGGCCTCGCTCGGGGACCAGCGCCCGGCGCTGCGCAAGGACATGACCGAACTGCGGCGCGCGGTGGGCCTGGAGGACCGCGAGGGATCCTGACCGCGGTATCGTGATCATGCGATGACCGAGACCGAGGCGGCGGCCGAGACTTCCGCGACACATGAGCAGGCGACGTGGGCGGTGCCCCGGCCGCCGGGACGGCCGTGGACGGTGCTGGCCGTCGTCTCGGCGGGCGGTGCGTTGGGATCGCTGGCGCGGTACGGCGTCGGCCAGGCGTTCCCGTCGCGGGCGGCCGGCTTCCCCTGGGCCACGTTCACCGTCAACGTCACCGGCTGCCTGCTGATCGGCGCGCTGATGGTCGTGGTCACCGACGTGTGGGGCGGCCGCCGGCTGGTACGCCCGTTCCTCGGGGTCGGCGTGCTGGGCGGGTACACCACCTTCTCGACCTACGTCGTGGACGTCCAGCGCCTGGTGGACCGCGGTGCCGCCGGTACCGGCCTGCTCTACCTGGCCGGTACCCTGCTCGCGGCGCTGCTCGCGGTCTACGCCGGCAGCCAGCTCACCCAGCTGGCGACCAGGCCACCGCGCCTGGGCCGGGAACGGGACGTGTGAGCGTCCTGCTCGTCCTGCTGGGCGGGGCGATCGGCGCGCCGCTGCGGTACCTGGCCGACCGGACCATCCAGGCCCGGCACGACTCGGTGTTCCCGTGGGGCACGCTGGCCGTCAACGTCGCCGGCTCGTTCCTGCTCGGCCTGCTGTACCGGGGGCTGGCCGCCGACGGCGTGTCGCCGGACCTGCTGGCGCTGCTCGGTACCGGCTTCTGCGGCGCGCTGACCACCTACTCCACCTTCGGGTACGAGACGGTCCGGCTGCTGGCGGAGCGCTCCCGGTTCTACGCCCTCGCCAACGCCGTCGCGAGCATCGTCGCCGGCCTCGGCTCGGCGTTCACCGGTGCCGCCGTGGCCGCCGCCATCTGGCACTGAGCCGGTCGCGCCCGAAGCGCCGCAGCCGCATGCTGTTGCCGACCACGAACAGCGAGGACATGGCCATCGCCGCGCCGGCGACCATCGGGTTGAGCAGGCCGAGGGCGGCCAGCGGAAGGGCCGCCACGTTGTAGGCGAAGGCCCAGAACAGGTTGCCCTTGATGGTGCCCAGGGTGGCCCGGGACAGCCGGATCGCGTCGGCGGCGAGGCGCAGGTCACCGCGTACCAGAGTCAGGTCGCCGGCCTCGATCGCGGCGTCGGTACCCGTGCCCATCGCCAGGCCCAGGTCGGCCTGGGCCAGTGCCGCGGCGTCGTTGACCCCGTCGCCCACCATCGCGACGACCCGGCCCTCGTCCTGCAGCCGCTTGACCACGTCGACCTTGTCCGCCGGCAGCACCTCGGCGATGACCTCGTCGATGCCCACCTGGCCGGCCACCGCGACCGCGACGGCGGTGTGGTCGCCGGTGAGCAGGACCGGCCGCAGCCCCAGCGCGCGCAGCGCGGCGACGGCCTCGGCGCTGGTGTCCCTGACCGTGTCGGCCACCGTGACGAGGGCGCGCACCCGCCCGCTCCAGCCGACCGCGACGACCGTCAGCCCGGCCGGTCTCGCCGGCCCGGCCAGGCTCGCCGGCATCGCGAGCCCGCGTTGCGCGAGCAGCGCCGGGCGGCCCACCGTCACCTCCCTGCCGTCGACCACGCCGGTGACCCCGAGCCCGTCGATGGCGCGGAAGTCCGCGACCGCGGGCAGCCGGCCCAGGCGCAGCCGCGCGCCGGCCGCGATCGCCGCGGCGATCGGGTGCTCCGACGCGTCTTCGAGGGCGCCCGCGAGCCGCAGCGCCTCGTCCGCGTCGACGCCGTCCGCCGGGAGCACCGCGGCCAGCGCCATCCGCCCGGTGGTGACGGTGCCGGTCTTGTCCAACACGACCGTGTCCACCCGCCGGGTGGACTCCAGCACCTCCGGGCCCTTGATGAGGATGCCGAGCTGGGCGCCGCGGCCGGTGCCGACCAGCAGCGCCGTGGGCGTGGCCAGTCCCAGCGCGCACGGGCAGGCGATCACCAGGACGGCGACGGCC
Organism: Micromonosporaceae bacterium; assembly: GCA_039649115.1. GTDB lineage: Bacteria > Actinomycetota > Actinomycetes > Mycobacteriales > Micromonosporaceae > DATEJJ01. The sequence goes on from JBBWZQ010000203.1 coordinate 15,769, forward strand.
GCGGTGAAGGCCGCCGTCACGTCGCCGGTGAGCAGCAGCCAGCCGAGCAGGGTGAGGACGGCGATGGCGAGCACGACGGGCACGAAGACCGCCGAGACCCGGTCGGCCAGCCGCTGCACCGGCGCCTTGCCGCTCTGCGCCTGGGTGACCAGCCGGCCGAGCTGGGCCAGCGTCGTCGCGTCGCCGACCCGGGTCGCCTCGACCACGAGCCGGCCGCCGACGTTGACCGTGGCGCCGGTGACCCGGTCGCCCTCGGCGACCTCCACCGGGACGCTCTCGCCGGTGAGCATGGACAGGTCGAGGGCGGAGGTGCCGCTGACGACGACGCCGTCGGTGGCCACCTTCTCCCCCGGCCGGACGACGAACCGCATCCCCACGGCGAGCGGGCCGATCGGCACCCGGTGTTCCGCGCCGTCGCGCAGCACCGCGGCGTCCTTGGCGCCCAGTTCCAGCAGCGCGGCGAGCGCGGCACCGGAGCGGCGCTTCGCGCGGGCCTCGGCGTACCGGCCGGCGAGCAGGAAGACGGTGACGGCGGAGGCGACCTCGAGGTAGATCTCGTGCGCGCCGGCGCCCCGCTCGGGCACCAGGTCGAACGACATCCGCATGCCGGCCATCCCGGCGTCGCCGAGGAACAGTGCCCACAGCGACCAGAGATAGGCCGCGGTGATCCCGATCGAGACCAGGGTGTCCATGGTGCTGGCGCCGTGCCGGGCGTTGACGGCGGCGGCGCGGTGGAAGGG
>JBBWZQ010000182.1:0-20087 GCA_039649115.1 Micromonosporaceae bacterium
CTGGCTGTTTGTTGCGTCAGGTGCCGGACAACTCGCGCCAGCCGTCGGTGCCTGACATCAGGTCCCGCACCACGTCCAGCGCCGCGTCCTCGTCGGCACACTCCAACCAACGGCTGCGCCCATCGGCGCCGCCCTCGCGGGCCTCGATCCACCAGTGCCCACCGTCCTCGTACACGAACAGGTCCCGTCGCGACAGCCGTCCCCAGCGGCTGTTCCACCAGTGCTTTCGCCTTTCCATGGGACACATTCGAACACATGTCCGACGATGAGCGGGAGGGGATCTAGGCGCCACGCTGGCAGGATTCGCAGAACGCGATCTGCGGCACCGCGTACAGCCGGGGGAGTTCGATCGGGACGCCGCAGGACAGGCACGTCCCGTACCGGCCGGTCGCCATCCGGCGCAGCGCACTCTCGATGTCGGCCAGCGCCTGGCGGGCCGCCGCGGCCAGCAGCGCGGACATCTCGTCGCGGGCGCGCTCGCCAGCGGCCGCCGCGCTCGCCAACTCTTCAGCGGCAAGCTCCTCGGCCGCGAGGTCGACGAGTTGCTCGATGCGGAACTCGCGCTGCTCTTGGAGCCGGGCGCGCAGCACCGGCAGGCTCGTGGCGAGTTCGGGGTGGGGCACGTCAGGTGTGGGCATGGCAGTGGACAACGCTGACCCCCTTGTCAGGGACGTCTTCGTAACGGGAAGTGAGTTAACGGGAGGAAGGGAAAGTGCCGGAGACCGCGCGGATCAGGTCCGGACACGCAGCTTGCGCAATGGCCGTCAACCAGCGTTCGTCAGCACCGGCGGCGCGCGCACGGCCGGCAGCCCCGGCGGCGCGCGGCGGACCCGCGAGCGGATCGGCGTGACACCGGCCAGCAGGACCAGGAGCACGGCGACGCCGGCGGCGGCCAGGAGGGCGGACGGCTGCTGGGTGCCCGCGCTGGCCACGACCACGCGTGGCGGGCGGGCGGCCAACCGCCGGGCGGGGACGGCCCGCGCGGCGTGCACCGCGGGCCGGGCCGCGAGGCCGGCACTGTGGAGGGTGGCACTGTGGAGGCCGGCGCTGTGGAGGGTGGCACCGTGGAGGCTGGCACCGTGGAGGGTGGCGCCCTGGGGGCCGGCGCCCTGGGGGCCGGCGCCCTGGGGGCCGGCACTGGGGAGGGTGGCAGTGTGCCCGCGGGTGGCGGCCACGACCCCGGCGAGCCGCGCCGAGCCGCTCAGCAGGGCCAGGACCAGCAGGACCGGAACGGCAACCGCCGAGGCGACGACCCTCGCGCCGAGGATCCTCGCGCCTTCCCTGCGCGGCGCACCAGACATCTTCATTCGAGGGTACGCGATACCCGGCTCGTCAAATCGGGCGGCACGAATGCCTTGCCCCGCATCGACCTGCCCTGATATACATCAGTCATTAATCATTAACTTTGTTAACTGAAGCTTGAACAGGCGACTCGTTCCGGGAACGCTTCCTGTCGGTCGTCTCACCCCCCGTCCGTCCACACGGGAACCCCGAGAAGGAGGAAGCAGTGCGGCGATCGAGACTCCTGACACTCACCGTCGCGGCAGGCGCCGCGGCAGCCGCGGCCATGCTCAGCGTGGAGTTCGCCTCGTCGGCCCAGGCCGCCACGCTGGGCAGCAACTGGTACGGCTCCGCACCGTACGTGATGCCGCTGGACAACAACCCGCCCAACCTGCCCGCGGTCATGGCAGCCACTGGGCAGAAGGCATTCGAGCTGGCGTTCGTCCTGGCGCCCAACGGCGGCGGCTGCACGCCCACCTGGGACGGTACGGCGAGTGTCTCGTCCGACACCACGGTCGCCGCCGTCATCAACGGCGTCCGCGCCAGCGGCGGCGACGTCACCGTGTCCATCGGCGGCTACGGCGGGACCAAGCTCGGCCAGACCTGCGGCTCCGCCGCCGCGACCGCGGCCGCCTACCAGCAGGTCATCGACAAGTACTCGCTGAAGGCGGTGGACTTCGACCTGGAGGAGCCGGAGTACGAGAACATCGCGGCCATCAACAACGAGGTGGGCGCGGCCCAGATCCTCCAGCGCGACAACGCCGGCCTGTACGTGTCGATCACGACCGCCGGCACCGCCGCCGGTACCGGGTACTTCGGCCAGAACGTGCTCAACACGGCCAAGAGCCTGGGCTTCACGCCGGCCAACTATTCGATCATGCCGTTCGACGGCGGGTTCAACGGCGCCTCCTCGCAGACCGCCGCGCTGGAGGCGTTCCACACGCTGCTGATGAACACGTTCGGCTGGAGCAGCGCCACCGCGTACAACCACGAGGGCGTCTCGATGATGAACGGGCGCAGCGACTCGGGTGAGTACTTCTACCAGGCCGACTTCCAGACCGTGCTGAGCTACGCGACCGGGCACGGGCTGACCCGCTACACGTTCTGGTCGGTGAACCGGGACCGGGCCTGCAACCCGCCGATCAGCACCACCTCGGGCGTGTGCAGCAGCGTCACCCAGAACGACTGGGACTTCACGAAGTACACGACGCAGTTCGCCGGCGCCGCGCCACCCACCTCGGCACCGAGCGTGGCCCCGACCTCGCCCGGCACCTGCGGCGCGCCGGCGTGGAACGCGGCGACGGCGTACACCGGCGGGCAGCAGGTCTCCTACAACGGCCACAGCTGGACCGCGAAGTGGTGGACCCAGGGCGACGTACCCGGCAACAACAGCCAGAACGTGTGGACCGACAACGGCGCCTGCACCGGCGCCGGCCCATCGCCCACCCCGACGGCCACCGGCGGCGGCCAGTGCGCCGGCCTGTCTCCCTGGAGCGCCACGACGGTCTACGTCGCCAACAATTCAGTGACCTACAACGCCCACAACTGGACCGCCAAGTGGTGGACCCAGGGCGACACCCCCGGCGGCTCCGCCAACGTCTGGACCGACAACGGCCCCTGCTGACCCCCAGAGCCGCGCAACTTCGTTGAAGTTGCGGTGTCGAGAGGCCTCGGACACCGCAACTTCAACGAACTTTCCGCGATCTTGGTCAGGAGAGGATGGGGGTCAGGGCGGCGATCAGCGCGTGCGAGTCGGAGTCCTGGCTGAGCTCCCAGGCCATCGCGCCGCGCAGGCCCAGTCCGCGGACCAGGGCGGTGCGCTCCGCGATGGACCGCGGGTCGGAGTACACGATCGTCGTCGGCGCGGTCACCGTGCCGCTGGCGAGCACGTGCACGGCGGCCGGATCGGTCAGGTACGGCTCGCCCGCGTACCTGTCCCAGTGCCTGGTGAAGCCGCTCGCGGTGGAGCCGAGCACGCCGGACACGTCGACCAGGTCGTGGTACGTGGGCTGGGGCTTCTGGTCCCACTGCAGGCTGTTCGAGTCCAGCCCGGTGTTGTCGAACGAGCTGTACAGGTCGGTCGAGTGCAGGTACTGGTTGCCGTAGAAGGGCACGCCCACCACGATCTTGCTGGCCGGTACCCCGCCCCGCAGGTACCAGCCGACCGTCCCCACGGTGTTCCAGGTCCAGTCGCTGGCGTGCGGATCGCGCGGGTCGCGCAGGAACAGTGTGTCGGGCGCCGCGACGGTACCGCCGGGCACGTTGAAGTCGTACGTCATCACGTTGGCCCAGTCCAGCGAGCGGGTGAACTGCGCGAGCTCGAAGTAGTTGGTGGAGCCCTTCGCCGCCGGCAGTGCGGCGGTCAGCAGGTAGTGCTTGTGGTCGGCGGCGCCCAGCGCGTCGAGCTGGCGGCGGAACTCCTGCGCCAGCAGGGTGGCGTTGTGCCGGTCGGCTGGCCCGTACCCGACGTTGCCGCCGGCCAGCTGGGTCGGGTACTCCCAGTCCAGGTCGATGCCGTCGAACAGACCCGCGGCGGCGCCCACCCCGCCGGCGCCCGCCGGCCAGCCCCCGCCCGGCAGGTTGCCCTTGATGAAGGTGTCGAGGCAGGCCGACACGAACGCCTGCCGGCGCGCCTCGCTGGCCGCGACGCTGGCGAACCAGGTCGACTTGGTCCAGCCGCCCAGCGAGATCTCGATCTTCAGCCCCGGGTGCGCGGCCTTGAGCTTGGTGAGCTGGTTGAAGTTGCCGAACAGGTGCTGGTCCGGGTTGTCCGGGTTATCGGCGGCGCCGTCGACGGTGTTGTCGCCGGTCCAGTAGACCTGCTGGTAGTCGGCCCACGGATCAAGGATGTCGCAGCTGGGCGTGCCGGTCGCGGGATCGAAGCCGGGCACGCCGAACGCGTACTGGATGACGTTGAGCTTGTCGACGGGGATGTCCTTGACGTAGTAACCGCGGCCGTAGACGTCCCAGTCCGCGAAGTACGCGGTAACCACCTTCGCCGGCGCGCCACCGCCGTCGTGCGCCTGCACGGCCGTGGCCGGGCCAACCGCGGCCCCGGCGCCGAGCACCAGCGCCGCCGCGACGGCGAACCGCCTCTTGGATAACATTCGCGCTCCCCTCTGGTCACTCCATTCCCGGTCAGACTCGCGGAGCGGGTACCTTCTGTCAAGACTCTTTACAATTAAGCGGTGGCTAGGGTGGTCGCCATGGGCAGCCTGGTCTACGTCGGCGGTTACGGTTCGGGCATTTCGGTGTACGCGCGCGGGCGCGACAGCGCGCACCTGTCACCGCTGGGCGCGCTGGACACACCCGACCCGTCGTACCTGATCGCCGACCACGAGGCCCGGCTGCTGTACGCGGTCAACGAGTTGGACGCCGGCACGGTCACCTCCTACGCCGTCGAAGCGGACGGCCTGCCGCGCCGGCTGTCCACTCAGCAGAGCGACGGCGTGCAGCCCTGCCATCTCGCGCTCTGCCAGGGGTACGTCATCGCGGCCAACTACGGCTCCGGCAGCGCCAGCGTCCACCCGGTGGACTCCGGCGGCAACCTCGACCCCGCCATCGACCTGGTGCAGCACCGGGGCAGCGGCCCCGAGCCCGAGCGCCAGGAGGGCCCGCACGCGCACCAGGTGCACCTCGCCAGCGACCTGGTCACCATCGTCGACCTCGGCACCGACCGGCTGATGCACTACCGGCTCGACCCGGGCAGCGGTCGCCTCGCACCCATCGGCGAGACCGCGACGGCACCCGGCTCCGGTCCCCGCCACGCCGTGCTCCACCCGTCCGGCCGCTGGTACGTCACGTGCGAGCTGGACTCCACCGTGGCGACCTTCGAGCCGGACCCGGCGAGCGGCGCGCTGCGGCTGTCCGCCAGCCAGCCGGCCACCATGTCCACTGTGGATGGCGGCAACTTCCCGTCCGGCATCGCGCTGTCCGGCGACGGGCGCTTCCTGTACGTGGGCAACCGGGGTGCGGACACCATCGCCACGTTCGCGCTCGGCGCCGGCGGCGAACTGGAGCCCGTTGGCGAGGTGGGTACCGGCGGCCACTGGCCGCGCCAGTTCGCGCTGGTCTCCGATCTGCTCTACGTGGCCAACGAGCGCTCGGGCACCGTGGTCGCGCTGCACATCGACACGGCTACCGGCCTGCCGGAGCCGACCGGCGAGGTTGTCGAGGTGGCCAGGCCCAGTTGTGTGCTGGTGACCGGCTGGCAGATCTGAACCGGGCAGCTGGCATCCGACGTCATGGAGGCCGCTAGGCTGGCCGCGTGACGATCGTTGCGGACACCACGACCGGGTCCACCACCTCCACGACGTGACCGGGCGCCGTGCCACCCAACCCGCCGCCGGCTAGGTCCTCGCCGGGAGCAGGCCCAGTCCGGCGGCGCGCTCCCACACCGGAGCCAGCGCCACCTCGGGCTCGCGGTGGAAGACGCTGGACCGCACCCGGACGAACGTGCAGTTGCCCACCCGCTCCAGGACCGCCTGGCGCCGCAGGTCCTGCGCGAAAGCCGCATCACCCGGGTACCGGTCGCCGTCGCACTCGATCGCCAACCGCCGACCGTCCGGTGTGGACAGCACGAAGTCGATGCGGTACCGGCCGATGCGGTACTGCGGCACCGGCTGCAGCCCGCGCTCGCGCAGCCGCCGCAGCACCGCCCGCTGGAAGTCGTTCTCGCAGCGCACCTGCGGGTCGACCGGCGCCTCGGGCGGCCGCTGGCCGACCGACTGGCAGTATGCCAGCAGCAGCGCCCGCGCGTCGTCGGCCACCAGTCCGGCCAGTTGCACCGAGTGGAACAGCCACATCTGGTCCCGCCCGCGGGACGCGGCCACGTTGATGCGCCGGTGGTAGTCGCGCTTGGTGAACGCGCCGATCTCGCCCGTACCGCCGGTGGGTGCGACGACCATCGAGATGAGCACCACGTCGCGCTCGTCGCCCTGGAACGTGTACGGGTCGCCCACCCGCAACTCGCGCCGCTCCATCTCCTCAGCACCGATCTCCGCGCGGATGCGGTGCTGCAGGTACGCCGCCTGGCCACTGGTCGACAGCAGGCTCACCACGCCGATCGTCTTCCCGGCGTAGGCCGGGTCGGCGACGATGCCGGCCAGCCGGGTCACCAGCGCCTCGGCTTCCGGCACGTTGACCTCGCCGAACTCGGGTCGCTGTTCGCGCAGGCCGCCCGGCACGTACACGGCGGCGACCGCGGGGCCGATGCCGGCGGGCTGGTCGGCGCGCAGCGGCTGGATCTTCCCGTCGTAGTAGTGGTCGCTGGAGAACGCGATGATGGTCGGTACGCAGCGGAAGTGCTCGGTGAGCAGGATGCGCTCGGGCGAGCGGCGCACCGCGTGGTCGTACAGGCTGCTCTCGGTGTCGAAGTGCGGTCCGGACGGCACCTGCGCCAGGTGCGCGCCGATCAGCGCGTGCACCCGGTCGGTGGGCATGCCGACGAGTTGCGGCCCGATCTGCTGGTCGTCGCCGACCACCACGGCCCGCTTCGCGAGGCTGAGCACGGGCAACGAGAAGATGTCCGCCTGGGACGCCTCGTCCACCACCACGACGTCGAAGAGCTGCTCGCCACCGCGGAACTGCTCCAGCGCCCGGTCGATCGACATGATCCAGACCGGTACCGCGGTCACCGCCTCGGCCATCGCCCGCTGCGCCACGGCCTGCCAGTGCGCGGCGCTCTTGCCGGTACCCTTGCCGATCTTGCGCAGCGCGGCGGTCCAGTCGGCCAGCGCCGCCTTCTTCCGGTCGTCGAGGGTACGGGCGACCGACAGCCAGGCCGAGGTGACCACGAGGTCGTGCGTCAGCTGGCGGATCTGCTCCCGGCAGCGCTCCACCCGCCGGCCCAGCCCGGCGGTGTCCACGCTGCCGACCGTCTCGTCGAACCAGGTCTGCGCCTGCCGCCACCGCCAGGCCGCCACCGCGGCCTCGCCGTCCGGCGGGAGCGCCTCGCCGTTCGCGATCCGCGATGTCCACTGTGGAGCGACCGGGACCAGCCGGTTGGACAGCTCGGCGAAGCGCTGCGCGTCCGGCCGCACCGTCCACAGTCGACGGATCTCGGCCAGCGCCGCGTCCCACTCGGCCATGTCCTCCTCGCGCCACGCGGCGTGCAGCGCGGCCACCGCCGGGCTCGTGGTGCCCTGCGCGGCCACCTGGTCGATCCAGCCGTCCAGCGCGGCGAGCTGCGCCGCGATCTGGTCGGCGAGCAGCACGTTGCCGCACGCCTCCACGGCGCCGGCCAGCTCGCCCAGCGACCGCGCGTCCACCGCGCGCGGGCAGCCGGGGTAGACCTGCGCCAGCGTCTGGTAGAGCTCGGGCCAGGCGCGGCGCTCCCAGTCCAGCGCGTCGACCGCCTCGCCGAGCAGCCGCCCGGCCCAGATCTCGGGTTCGTCCAATGCGGACGGTACCGGCGCGCCCAGCCGGGCCTGCCACTCCGCCCACCGGTTGGCCAGCTCCCGGCGCAACTGTCCACGTTCGACGGAGGCGACGACCAGCTCCACGTCGGCCAGTACCCGCAGCGGCTCGCCGTCGAGCTGGCAGCCGGCCATCAGCTCGCGCAGGTCGCCGTGGGCCAGCCGGCCGAGCTTCTTGCCTTCCGCCAGCCGGGCCCGGATCTCGCCCAGCTCGGCGAGCAACTGGCGCGGCTGCGCGGCGCGCTCCTGCGGTATCTCGATCCGGCGGCCGGCCAGTGCAGAGGTGCGCCGGCCGAGGTCGGTGAGCAACTGCTGGCAGGCTGCCACGTGGCCGTCCCAGACCGTGTGCCAGCTCGGGTCCCGCACCAGGTGCCCGAGCCGGTCCGTCCAGCTGCCCTCGCGCCGGCTCAGGTTGTCGGCGGCCACCCGCAGCGCGCGGGCCAGTTCGGTGAGGGCGGGCTCGCCGAGGCGCCGTACCCCGTCCACCGAAATTCCCCGGTCCAGCAGCGCGTCGGCCACCTTGCGCGCGTCGCGCAGCCGGTCCCGCCTGGCCAGCAGCTGTTCGCCGGTGGGCAGCTGGCCGTCCACGGGCAGGCCGCCGAGCGCCGCGGCACGATCGGCGGCGGGGCAGCGGCGGGCCAGGTCGAGCAGGATGCCGAACTCGGACGCGGACAGCGGCGCCGGTGCGCCGGCAGGCACCGGATCGGGTACCAGATCCAGCTCGGGTGCGGTGCGGCGCAGCCAGTCACCGACATCGCTCGCGGTAGCGGTACCCCCCTCGAGCTCATATGTCGCGGCCTCGCGGGCCGCGGCCCCGCGCAGTTGCGACTGCGCGGCCGCCAGCTCCTCCTCCGCCCGCACCGCGTCGGCCAGCAGCCGATCGACGAATGCCGCCTCGGTCTCCCGGTCGAGGGTGGCCGCGCGGTCGGACAGCTCGCGCGCGGCGACCTGCAACTGCACGAGCTGGTCGGCGGAGCGGCCCAGGATCGCCAGGCACAGCGGCTGGATCTCCTCGGGCAGGCCGTCGCGCAGCACCCGCAGCGGGTCCTCCTTCTGGGCGAGGACCAGCACCCGCTTGCCGTGCGCGACGAGGTGGCAGATCAGGTTGCGGATGGTGTGCGTCTTGCCGGTGCCGGGCGGGCCCTGGACCGCGACGTTGCGGTGCTCCGCGAGCCGGCGCGCGATCGACTCCTGCGCCTCGTTGGTCGGCATCGGCATCAGCAGCCGATCGCCGCTGGCCGCCCACTCGTCGGGCAGGTCGTCGGGCAGCACCAGGCGGCTCGGCTCGTGGGCCAGGATGCTGGACAGCGAGCCGACGCCGACGCCGGGCCTGCCGAGCGCGGCGCGCATCTCCTCGAGGAATCGACGCACCATGCGCTGGCGTGGCCGCACGAACAGCACGCCGGTGTCGTGGACGTGCGGGCCGCGCACCCGGGTGGATGACACGACCGGATCGAAGCCCAGCCGGCGCAGCGCGCGCTGGGCGAACTCGCGCCGCTCCTCGACGTCCCACGGGTCCACGTCCACGGCGCCGCCCACCCCACCGAGGTCGAGCAGATCGGCGACGCGCCGGTTGTCCAGGTCGGCCAGCGCGTCCGGCTGCAGCCGGGGCAGCGCCTGCGGGGTCACCGTGACGGTGGTGGTGTCCGCGTCGTACTCGATGGCGACGGGGGTGGCGAGCAGCGGGTAGCGCACCCGCTCGCCGGCAACCGTGGCGTCGAGGATCTCGTGCCCCCACACCAGTTCCAGGCGCGCCGCGTCGATGTCGAGCCGGTAGCGCAGGTCGTACAGGCGGTCGTGCAGCTTGCGGGTCGCCTCCGCGCCGAGCACCTCGCGCGACCAGGGCCGCCAGGTCTCCGCCAGCCACCGCGCGAGCTCGGCGCGCAACGCGTCGCTCGCGCCGGGGAGGGTGTCCGGGAGCAGCCGCGGCTCGTCCACACTGGACAGGTCCCACACGAGGTGCGGCACCAGATCGGGCGGGATCCGGGGGTCCGGGGGCGGGCTGGGCCGGCCGACCCGCAGCCACGGGCCGGCCGGGGCGTCCGGCCCGACCAGGCATCCGGGATGATCCGGCAGGTCCGCCTGCCACCAGGCGTCAGTCGCGGGTACGGTGCGGGCCGGCTTCTCCGTCAGCCCCCGGACCGCGAGCAGGTACTCCACGAGGGAGACCGCGCGCTCACGCACGGTCTCCGGACTGTCCTCCTCGGGTACGGCGGGGGCCTCCACGCATTCGACGGTAACCCCGCGCCGCCAGCCCTGCTACGCAGGCTTGCCGAGCTCGCGCCAGTCACTCTCCGCGACATTGACGCCGAACTGCTTCGCGGCCGCCTTGATGTTGGCGAACGCCTGGTCCCGCTCCTCGTCCGTGACGTCCTGCACCTGGTCGAAACGGGCCAGCGCGTTCTGCACGTGCCGGGCGTCGGTCAACGGCTCCTTGCGCACCCGCGGGAACGCGTACGCGCTGTCGGGCAACTCCTTGCGGTCCTTGGTGGACAGGTCGCCGTGCTCCTCGACCGGCCGCCAGGTGACCTTCGGTGTTTTCGTGGTCATATCTCTGTGTTGCCGCCCGGCGCGCCACTCAAACTCGGGTGCCGCCGCCTAGCTCGCCGGCATACCACCTATTTGTCCGGGTGAGCGAGCTTGGTCATTACTCGGCAATCCACCGTTGACACCCGCGAAACTATCGATACCCTGGTCGATGGAAGCGCTCCCATAGCTCGCCGCTGGTAAGCCGTCCGGAGAGAAGTCGATGACCGTCCAGGAGATCACACGGCCCGCCCGCACCGTGCCGGCCGACGCACCCACGCTCGCCGACGTGGCCAGAATGGCCGGCGTCTCCATCGCCACCGCGTCGCGGGTCCTCAACAACTCGGCTCCGGTCAGCGTCGGCGCGCGTCAACTGGTGCGCAGCGCCGCCAGCCGGCTGGGGTACGTCCGCCACCGTGCGGCGCCCAAGCACCCGCGCCAGAAGGTCCGCTCCGTGGCCGCGGTGCTGTACGCCAACTGCGAGCGCATCTTCGCCGACCCGTTCTTCGCGCGGCTGATCTGCGGCGCCACCGAGGAGTTCGCCCGGCACGGGGTACCGATGATGCTGATCTCGGTCAACGACGCCCGGCTGCCCATGGTCGAGCAGTACATCCACAGCGGCCACTTCGACGGCATCGTGGTGCTGGCCGACCACGGCGAGCACCCCCTCGCCGAGTCGCTGCCCGCCTCCGGCGTCCCGATGACGCTGGTCGGCCGGCCCACCAACCCCACGCCCGCGCCGTATGTGGACGCGGACAACCGGACCGGTGCCCGCAACGCCGTCGAGTACCTGATCCGCCAGGGCCGGCGCGCCATCGCCACCGTCGCGGGCCCGCCCAACAAGGCGGTCGGCGCGGACCGGTTGGCCGGCTACCGCGACGCGCTGGCCGGAGCGGGCCTGAGCGAACTGCCCGTGGCATACGGGGACTGGAGCCAGGCGTCCGGCGTGCACGCGATGTCCCGCCTGCTCGACCAGCGTCCCGCGCTCGACGCGGTCTTCGTCGCCTCCGACGTGATGGCCACGGGTGCGCTCTGGGCCCTGCAGCGCGCCGGCCGGCGGGTACCCGAGGATGTCGCGGTCATCGGCTTCGACGACCTGGCGCTCGCCGCGCACACCCGGCCCCGGCTGACCACCGTGCGCCAGCCGATCGAGCAGTTCGGCGCGGTCGCGGCGCAGCAGTTGCTGAGCTGCCTCGACGGCGGGCACGAGGACATCCTCCCGACGCTGCTGCCGACCACGCTGGTCGTGCGCGACTCGACCTGATGCCGCGGTCAGGCGGTGCCGATCGGGCCTGCCCTCGTGGCCCTCGCTCCGCTCGGTGCGCTCGGTCAGGCGGTGTCGGCCTGGTTGGTCTGGCTGGCCTGCCATGCCCGGGTGACCTTGCGTTCGGCGATGAACGAGCAGAACGGCACGGTGCCGGCGAGCAGGACGAGCAGCATCCTGCCCAGCGGGTACTTCAGCCGGACGGTCAGCTCGAAGGCGAACGCGAGATAGATGACGTAGAGCCAGCCGTGCAGAAAGCCCAGGATCGCGGCCGGCCCGGGCGTGTGGCCCCACAGGTCCAACGGCGTGGCCACGAACACCAGGGGTATCAGCAGTACACCTGTCACGTAGGCCATGACCCGGTACCGGGTGAGGACGGCCCGGCGTACCGGTCGCGTGGTGGGGGTCCGCGTCAAGGACATGCCTGTACCCTACCGACCCTCCAATGAGGCGGTACGGGCCGCGCCGTTCTGGGGGATCGTGTAGGCTAGAGCGACTAGAGTAATTTTTTCCAAAGGAGTCACATGGCGCAAGGAACAGTGAAGTGGTTCAACGCGGACAAGGGTTTCGGCTTCATCACCGTTGATGGTGGTGGCAGCGACGTGTTCGTCCACTTCTCCGCCATTCAGAGCACTGGCTTCCGTAGCCTCGAAGAAAACCAGCGCGTGGAGTTCGACATCGCGCAGGGCGCTAAGGGACCGCAGGCCGAGTCCGTCCGCCCGATCTGACCACTCTCGCGGTGGCGTTCACGCTGCCGCGTCGACACCGTTGAACGCCGCGGCTCCCGCAGCCGCGGCGTTCGACGTCTGCCCGGGACCTACGGTGCCCAGTAGTCGCCGGCCATGACGATGTAGACGATCATCTTGATGGTCTCCCCGAAGTAGCGGTCGCCGAACGGATTGGTGGCCAGGTACCTCCAGATCGTGTCGGTCCACGCCTGGTCGCCCGCGGCCATTGCGGCCGGGCCGGAACGATCGTGTCATTGGCCGCTCCTAGTCAACGTAGTACTGTCAGGAAGATTTCCTGACAGTCGTTGCTCTGTCAAGCGTCAATGCGTGGACCGGGCGCCGTGGCAAGATCTGGACCGTGCAACCCCCGCTGCGGGTACGGCCGGCGCGGCCGCCCGACATGGTCGCCGTGCGCCGGATCGCGTCCCGCTTCGGCCTGCTCACCGACTGGCCCGCCGGCCCCGACTACCTCGACTGCGAACGGCGGTACGGCCGCCTGGCGGTGGCGGTGCGCGACGGCGCCGGCCCGGTCGCCTTCGGCGGGACGCTGCACCGCGGCGGGATCACCCACCTCGGCGACCTGTTCGTCGACCCGGCGCACCAGTCCGCCGGCGCCGGCCGGGCCCTGCTGGACGAGGTGCTGGACGGATCCGGTGAACGGGTCACGTTCGCCACGGCCGACCCGCGCGCGGTACCGCTGTACATCCGCTTCGGCATGATCCCCCGCTGCCCGCTGTTCTACGTCTGCGGCCCGACCGACGCGCTGGCCGGCCCGGAAACGTCCACTGTGGACGTGTCGGCGGTGGTGGCGGCCGACGCGGCGGCCAGCGGCGGCGACCGGGCCGAGGTGCTGCACTGGTACGCCGGCCTGCCGGGGGTACGGGTACACAGCGGGCCGGACGGGTACGCGTTCACCCGCGAGGTGGGCGGGGACGTCCTGGTCGGGCCCGCCTGCGGTACCGAGACCGTCCTCGGCGCCGCCGCGTGCCACCCCGGCCGCACCGTCCGCCTGCCGCTGTTCGGGTTGCACCCGCTGCTGCCCCGGCTGCTGGCCGCCGGGCTGCGGATCGGGGACACCGACACCTATCTCGCCAGCGACGGGGACCTGGTGCCGCTGGACCGCTACGTCCCCAGTGCCGACCTGGGTTGACGGTCACGCGGTGGCGGCCGCGACCCGCAGGCGCAGCGCCAGCCGGGGGCAGTGCGCGACGGCACGGCGTGCGTGCGGCAGCAGCGCGTCGGGTACCGCAGGCTCGCGGATGCCGTCGCGGGGGATCGGGTAGCCCCACTCGTCGCGGTCCAGGATCTCGGGCAGCAGTTCGGTGCACAGGCCCCGCCCGTCGCACGCGGTCCAGTCGATGTGCAGCAGCCCGGCCATGTCTGTCTCCCTACCTGTTCCGGACCACGCATGAACCGGCGAGGTGCGCGGACACGTCGTCCGCGAATACCCGCAGCGCGCTGCGGATGAACCGGACCGAGCCGTCCGGGTGGTGGCACGCGCCGCGCCCGGCCACCAGACCGGACAGGCGCTCCACTTCGGCCGGCAGCCGCGGGTCCCGCTCCCCGCTGGCCAGCCGCACCAGCGTGTCGGCCAGGCGCGGCAAGCCGCTGCGGCACGGTCCACACTGGCCGGCGCTCTGGTCCGCGAGGTACCGGGCGACCCGGCCGCTCTCGACGAGGCCGCACGCGGACGTGGGCAGCGCGACGACGACACCGGCGCCGGGTCGGGCACCGTCCCGTGAGATCCTCGGGTTGCTGGCGGCGGACACCCAGGCGCCGTGGTACCCGCCGATGAGCACCGCGCGCAGCGGCGCGATCGGGCCGCCGGCCCGCGCCATCAGCTCCGACATGGACAGTCCATAAGGGACCTCGTAGACGCCCGGCGCCGCAACGGCGCCGCTGAGCGTGGCGAGGAACGTGCCGGGCTCCGTTGCCGTACCCGCGCCGCGGAACCACTCCGGACCGTAGCGCGCCAGCAGGGCCAGGTGCGCCAGGGTCTCCACGTTCTGCACGAGCGTCGGCGCCTTGCGTACCCCCGATTCGACGACCAGCCGGGTCTTGTCACGCGGCAGCGCCGCCCGGCCCTCGACGCGGGCGACGACCGCGGACTCCTCCCCCGCGATGAAGCTGTCCGGCGCGGTGACGATCTGCACACGACTGCGGTCCCAGCCGGCCGTCTCGCGCTCGGCGACGGTGCGCCGCAGCCGGTCGGCCAGGTCGGCCGGCACGTACAGGTACACGCTCGCCGCGCCGACCGCCTCGGCCGCCAACTGCAGCCCGTCCAGCACGAGGTGCGGGGTGCGGGTCAGCAGCGTGCGGTCCTTGGCGCTGGCCGGCTCGCCCTCGCCGCCGTTGCCGATGACCACAGGCCCGCGGCCGGCACCGGCACCCGCGGCCACCGCCGCCAGCTTGCGCCAGGTGGGGAAGCCGGCGCCGCCGCGGCCGGACAGGCCGGCCGCCCGCACGGCGGGGATGAGCCGGCCGGGGCCGCCCTGCCAGGGCAGCGCGCCGTGCCGCCGGTGATGCTCGCCCAGGTCGGTGGTCAACGCCGCAAGCAATCGATTGGTACCGGCGGCAGGCGCGACCGGTTCCGCCAAGGTGGTCATCGGACGTACTCCAGTCTCTTCGCTGCCTTGGTGAAGTTGCCCGACAGGCGCCAGGTGAGACTCGCCGCCGCAATGGCGACGCACCCGCCGGCGATCGCGCGCAGCCAGAGCGTGTGCGAGTCGGTGCCGTTGCCCAGGGCGTGCAGCACCGCCACCGGCCAGGCCGCGTACGCCAGCCAGTGCACCGCCCGCCACGCGCGCAGGCCCAGCCGGTGCCGGAGCAGGCTGGTGGCCACCAGCGCGAGGATCAGGTCGAAGCCCAGCGTGCCCAGCCCCAGCCAGAACGGCCGGTACGAGCCGGCGAACGGCAGCACGAGGTCCACCAGGCGCAGCTGCGCGTACGGGTCGAACAGCAGGGTGGTCACGTGGACGACCAGCAGGACGACCGCCAGCAGGCTGGCATTGCGGTGCACCGCGGTCACCGCGAAGCGGGGCAACCCGAACACCGGCCGGCCCGACCGGCTGCCGATGCCGAGCGCCACCACGATGGTGAGCAGGATCAGGGACACCGCCCCCGTACCGCGGCCCAGGTACCACAGCGCGTTCGTCATGCCGCCGGACCCTTCTCCGCCGGCCAACCCCCGAGGGTCAGCACCGCACCGGACGCGCGCACCAGGCGCGCCGGTACCTTCTGGCGCCGCAGCCACGGCACGGCGGCCTCGGCGCGCACGATGGCCGCGGTGCTCATCGTGTTGGCTTGCAGGCAGGTCGGCGCGCCCACCGACACCGTGCGCCACACCGCACGGGCCGGCTGGCAGGTGCGCGGGTCGAGGATGTGGTGCAGGTCCCGCGTCCCGTCGCGCCACCGCCGGCTGCGCGTGCTCGAGGTGGCCAGCGCGGTACCGGCGGACAGCGCGACCGTGCAGCTCGGCTCGCCCGGCCGGTCCTGCACCAGCACCCGCCAGCCGCCCGCCGGGCCGGCGCCGGCGGTCGCGATGTCGCCGCCGAGGCTGACCAGTACCCCGATGCCGAGGCGCTCGTGGACCAGCCGGGCACAGCTGTCCGCCGCGTACGCCTTGGCGCTCGCGCCGAGGTCGAGCCGCACCCCCGCCGGTACGGTCAGCTCGCGGCCGGCGAGCCGGACGTGCCGCCACCCCGGTGCCGGCATGACGACCAGCCGCGCGGTCGATCCGTTGATGGGGAACGACCGGTCCTTGGCGATCAGTGCCAGATCGCGGTCGTACCCGAGCCCGCACAGTGCCGACCCGATCGTCGGGTCCACGTCGCCGTCGCTGCGCTTCGCGGCCCGCAGCGCGGCCTCGATCAGCCGGGCCAGCAGCGGGCTGACCGTCACCGGCCGCCCCGCCGCGCTCTCCAGCCGGCGCAGCTCCGAGTCGGCCCGGAACCGGCTGCACGCCTTGTCGATCGCGCCCAGCGCGGCCTGCACCGCGTCCACCGCGGACGGCAGCGCCGCCGGCTCGGTCACCACGATCCGGGCGGTCGTACTCCAGACCGGCCACTGCGCGGTGTCCGACCCGACGGGCAGTGTGTCCACCAGAGGCATGGCTCACGACCCCCCGGAGGTGGCCTGCGCGCCGCCCGTGGTGCCGGACACCGAACCACCCGTACTCGATGTGCCGTTGCTGGTACTCGACGTGCTGTCCGTCGAGGTGCCCGTGCCGCTGGTCGACCTGGAGCTCGTCGTCTCGCCGTGCGCGACAGTGGCGATCGCCAGCGAGCCGGCGATGCTCGCCACCGCCAGTCCTCCCGTCACGACGGCGATCCGGCGCAGTCCCCGCTCCCGCCCCGCCATGTGGATCCCTCCTTGCTTTCCGTGTGAACCCCAGCCTGGAGGAGCCGTCTGTAGTGTCCTTGTGGGAACCCTGAGAACTTCCTGTGTGCCGCGGTCAGGACGACCCGGCGGGCAGGATGACGCGGAATGTGGCGCCCTCGCCCGGGACGCTGTCCACCTCGACGGTGCCGGCGTGGGCCGCCACGATCGCGGCGACGATCGCCAGCCCCAGGCCGGTACCGGCCGGCCCGGTCCGGCGGCTGCGCGACGGATCGGCCCGGTAGAAGCGTTCGAAGACCCGCTGCCGCTGCTCGGGTGCGAGTCCCGGACCGGTGTCGGCCACCGCCAGCACGGCGTGCTCCGGCGACTGCGACAGGCGTACCGTCACCGAGGCGTCCGCCGGGGTGTGCGCCAGCGCGTTGGTGACGAGGTTGCGGATGACCTGCCGCAGCCGCTCCTCGTCCCCGGTCACCAGGACGGGGCCCGGTCCGGCCAGCGCGAGCGTGACGAGCCGGTCGGAGGCGATCGCGTGCGCGTCCTCGACCGCGTCGATCGCGAGCACGGTCAGGTCCACCGGCTCGGCCGCGAGCGGCCGGCGCTGGTCCAGCCGGGCCAGCAGCAGCAGGTCCTCGACGAGCAGGCCCATCCGCCGCGCCTCGTCCTCGATCCGCCGCACCACCCGCGCGGACGCCTCGGGCTCGGCGACGGCGCCCTGCCGGTACAGCTCGGCGAAGCCCCGGATCGTGGTGAGCGGGGTGCGCAGTTCGTGCGAGGCATCCGCGACGAACTGCCGCATCCTGTCCTCCGAGTGCAGCGCAAGCGCCTCCGACGAGCGCGCGGCAGCCTCGGAACTGGCGCGCGCCGCGAACGCGTGCTCGATCCGTTCAATCATCACATTGAATGCGTGACCGAGCCGGCCGACCTCTGTGCGGGTGTCGCGCTCCGGCACCCGCCGCGACAGGTCACCGCCGGCGACCGCGACCGCCGTGCTCTCGATCTCGACGAGCGGACGCAGGCTGGTGCGCACCAGCCACACCCCGACGGCTGCCATGGCGAGAAGCACACCCAACCCGACGAACAGCATCAGCACAACCAGCTGCCGGACCGCACTGTCCATGTCGGACATGCTGGCCGCGACGACGACGTGGCCCCCTTGCGGGTCGGTGAGCACGCGGACCCGCCACCGCACTCCGTGCCGCGCGCTGCCCGGCGACCTGGCGATGAACGGCTCGCCGCGGGACAGCGCGGCCTGCCCGAGCCGCGGCGCGCTCGCCGGCAGCGGCTTGGGCAGCCAGTCCACCAGCGTCCCGTCCGGCGTGGTGGCCTCCAGCACGTACGGGCTGGGCAGGTTGACACCGGTCTTGCCGTTCTGCTGTGCGGGCAGTGGGACGTACAGGTCGATCTGGCCCGCGTCGATCTGCGGCTGAAGCTGCACGCAGATCGTGGACAGCGAGGCGTCCAGCCGACCGACGAGGTACCGGCGCAGCGCCGTCACGGTGCTCACCGCCATGACGGACAGCGCGCAGGTGACCAGCGCGAGCACGGCCACGACCAGCTTCGCGCGCAGCGAGAAGCGGTCGGCGACCATCCCTCATCATGGCGCCGGCGGACTTGTGGCCGGCTGCGAGGAGACTGGGAAGTTGCAGTGAGGCACGAGCACGTTCAGGCAGGTGACGCAGCCCTCCAGCTTCTCGAACTCGCCGATGTCCACCACGACCGGCGTCAGGCCCAGGCCCGCCAGCAGGCCGGCCGTCGCCGGCGCGGAGGCGGCCAGCAGCACGCGGTCGCCGCCCAGCGGTACCACGTGGCAGCCGGACTCCTCCGGCACCGGGCGCACCGCCGGGAAAGGTGGCGCGTCCAGCAGGCCAGGACCGTGTGCGGGCCAGCGCAGGAACGTGCCGTCGGGCAGCGCGGTGACCGCCGACTTGAGATGCAGCACGCGGCCCAGCGGTACCGCCACGACCACGCGGCCCTCGGGCTCCAGCAACGCGCGCAACTGGCGCAGGCCCGCCGGGTTCGTGCGCCCGCCCAGACCGACGTAGACGGTGGCGCCCACCTGCAGCACGTCGCCGCCGTCGAGCGTGCCCGGCCCCTCGATGCGCGCCACCCGCAGACCCAGCTCGCGCACCGCCCGCTCGACCCCGGCCACCTCCGGCCGCCGCTGCGGCGCGCCGGGCCGGGTCAGCACCGCCAACTGTCCACAGACGACAACCGCGTCCTCCACGAACACGCTGTCCGGGCAGTCCTCGGCCGGGTCCACCGCACGCACGGTCCAGCCGCTGCTCGACAGCGCGGCCAGGTAAGCCTCGTGCTGCCGCCGGGCGAGGTCGACGTCCACCGCGGTGCGCTCGATGTGCGTGACCAGACCCTCGGCGAGCCGGCCGCTGGGCCGGCGGACCAACGCCACGCCATTCGTCACGCGGCAACGGTAGCGTGCGGTGCGGTGCTCGAAGGTGATGGGTGGTTCGCCAAAGGAGACGCATGCGAACCCTGATCGGCGGGAACGAGGTCAGGGTTCTTTGTTGCCCGTCTCCGGCTCGCGGCGCGGGCCTCGCTGGCCTGGTTTGGTGGGCGAATCCCGTGTCGGCGAACGTGGTCGGCGGCGGCCGCGGCCGGTGACGGCGTGGCGGCCACCGCGAGGGTGAGCGTCGCGGCCGCGGTGGCGGGCCCGGCGGCCCGGTTCGCGGTCCTCCTGAGGGTCATGTCCCACATCCGGGCTCAGCGTCCCCCGCCACACGCCGGCATCGTGCTCGATGCGCCGGGCGACCGCGTCGAGCATGGGCGCTGCCCACCACGACCAGCCCGGTCGACCGGGAGGGCAGCTCGAACACATGTGCTAGAGCATACTCGCTAGTTGTGATCGTCATCAATACGCAGCGTGGACACGCGCCTCGCCACGAATCCAGTCGCTGCCGTCCCGGCGAATCTGACAGTCCCATCCCATGTCCCGCAGCCGGTCCTGCAACGCCTGGGGGTCCACGAAGTTCTTCACGACCCGGAACTTCCTGCCGTCCCGCAGCCGCCGTTCGACGATCTCCTCGGCGCCCGGGACATAGGCTTCCTTCCCGCGGACATCGACGTGCTCGTCGATGAACAACACCCGGCCGTCCTCGGCCAGCAGACGCCGCAGCATCCGCCAGAACTGTTCGAACCGGCTCATCGGCACATGGGAAAGCCAGGCCGAGAAGAAGATCACATCAAACCGGTCGTCCGTCGTCCACGAAAACGCGTCGGCAACGTCGAACGTGACGTTCCCCGACCTCACCCGATCACGAGCGACAGCCACCGCCTCGGGCGCCGCATCGATCGCCACGACCGTGTCAGCCACGCCCGCGAGCGCCTCTGTCCACAGGCCGGTTCCGCAGGCGATCTCCAACACCCGTCGGCTCGGACGCATCTGCGCGACCAGCCGTGCGATCCGCTCACGAGCCGCCGCAACATCCCCGTACGCCGTCACGTCGTACTCGCTCGCACGGCACCGGTAGTAACCCACCTGATCGGCCAGAACCTCGTCCATCACATACCCATCATCAC